>JAUNIR010000028.1 GCA_030523345.1 Lachnospiraceae bacterium | reverse complement strand
GTCTACATATTCCGCCTGGGCGTCAGCCTGGGCCTGCGCCGCTGCGTCCGCTTCAGCCTGTGCCTGGGCGGCTGCTTCTTCTGCCTCGGCCTGTGCCTGGGCAGCTGCTTCTGCCGCTGCCTGCGCGTCCAGATAAGCCTGATATTCGGCGTCAGCCTGTGCCTGGGCATCCGCTTCGGCCTGGGCGTCATATTCTTCCTGGGCCTGCTCCTGGGCGGCTGCTTCTGCTGCGGCCTGTGCTGCTTTATCAACAATCTGGAATGAAAGCTTATTACTTTCAATCTTTCCCTTCTTAACAAATACTGTGACAGCACCCTCACCCATCGTGTGAAGAATAGCTGTTCCATCTTCTCTGTATTCAAATGTTACCGAAGAACTATCCGCAACATAATCAAACTTAGAAGTCTTAGTACCGCTTGGATCTGTATTAACAGATATGATATAGTCCATATTTACATCGAGCTCTGTGTCTGCAAATGTAGGATTAATTACTATAGACTCAAGTCCTGTTCTCTGTAAAATAAGTAAAACTAATGAAATAATTATTGCTATTGCCAAAAGCACAGTAATAATTAACATTATCAAAGAATTTCTTTTTCTACTGTTCATTTTTCATCTCCCGATAAATTGTGTGTAAACACTTAATAATAAATTCACCACTAGGTAAACATAATTATCCTTATATTATCATATATTATTAAGTTCTTCAAGCACCTCAGCAATAAGAACACGTTCATCCATTGGATATTTTTTGCCCTGAATTTCCTGATAATCTTCATGTCCTTTACCGGCTAGAACGATAATATCACCCTTTTGTCCATTTTCTATTGCATACTTAATAGCATCTTTTCTATCTGGAATCTTGATATATTCTCCATCTGTTTTTTCAATTCCTGTAACTATATCTGCAATAATATCAAGCGGTTCCTCAAACCTAGGATTATCAGATGTAATAATAGTTAAATCTGCAAGTCTTCCAGAAACCTCTCCCATCTCAAATCTTCTAGACCTTGCTCTGTTTCCACCACATCCAAACACACATACGAGTCTACCACCCTCATATTCTTTAAGTGTTGTTAATAGGCTTTCAAGTGCCATCGCATTATGAGCATAATCAATCATTAATGTGAATTCATCAGACACATTCACCATCTCTATCCTACCCTTAACCTTTGCAGATTTAAGAGCTGTTTTTATATTATCCTCTAAGATGCCAAGATGTGCACACACTGCTACTGCTGTCAATGCATTATACAGACTAAATTTGCCCGGCATATCTATTTCAACTCTTGTATTTATTCTTCCGCAGACATCAAATGCGATTCCAAGAGTACCCTTTTCAGAATATAGTTCTATATTTTCTGCCTTATAGTCTGCTTCTTCACTCATACCATATTTAAGTACTTCACAAGTGTGGCCTTTTAGTATGTCATCTACATGCTCATCGTCTGCATTAAGTATTCCTAATTTACACTGTTTGAAAAGCATCCCTTTACATTCAAGATAGTTCTCGAAGCTTTCATGCTCATTAGGTCCAATATGGTCTGGTTCGAGATTTGTAAAAATACCAATTTCAAATTCTGTGCCAAGAGTACGTTTCATAAGAAAGCCCTGACTAGAAGCCTCCATGACACATATGTCTATACCACTGTCCACCATCTTTCTGAAAGTTTCCTGAAGTATATATGATTCCGGCGTTGTGTTTTTAGACGGAATATGTTCATCACCAATAATTGTTTCAATCGTACCAATAAGACCAACCTTATACCCCGCATTTTCAAGAATTGATTTTATGAGATAAGTTGTTGTTGTCTTACCTTTTGTTCCTGTTATACCAATAACTTTGATTTCTCTTGTTGGGTATGAAAAATATGCCGCAGATGTTAACGCTAAAGCAGCTCTTGTATCTTTTACCTTTACTACTGCTGTCTCTGAGTTAAGAGGAACATCTACATCCTTCATTACTATAACTGCTGCGGCCATTTCATCGATGGCATCATAAACCGCAACATGTCCATCAAAATTTGCCCCCTCAATGCATACAAAAACACAGTCTTTTTCAAGTTTTCTGTTATCATTAACAAGTGTAGATATCTCTCTGTCTATATTTCCGCAGACAACTTCATATTCTAAATCTTTAATTAATTCTCTAACTGTCATACCACATTTCCTTTTAATTATTATTGGTCAATTGTTCCCTTCAAATAAAATCTTTTATACTGAGCTGCACCCTGTCAAAATAATCATTATACTCTGGTACATATGCCATAGTAATAGTGTTTTTTCCTTCAAGTCTGCTAAGTATTTCATCAGCATCTCCAAACATTGTAGCATACATTACGCGTTCTGGCTTGTCATTATGTGGAGGAGATTTTACTGCAAGAGTAACAAGATTACCCTTAGGATTCTTTTTTCTTGATATAATCTGAAGATTCTTCTGTGCAAAAAGTGGGCTTGGATTATCCTGGCCAAACGGAGCTAACATATCCATTTCACTAAGTAACTCTTCAGAGACATAATTGATTGGCATGTCTATATCTATATAGTATTTCGCCACTAAATCATCTTCTGTAAGAGCCGATTCCTCGTTAAGTATTCTTCTTAATTCTTCAAAGTTTGACTTTACCATAGATAACCCGCATGCCATCGGATGTCCGCCAAACTTCTGATATAAATCTTTATGTTTTGATAGCTCTGAAAAGATATCATAGCTATCAATTGATCTACCAGAGCCTTTTATTCCAGTCTCACAATCTGTAAAAACGATTGTCGGCTTATTGTATTTTTCCTTTATCTTACCGGCGATTAGCCCTGCTAACGACTCATGACATTCTCCTAAATACACAAGAAGCACCGTGTCCAAGTTGTAATCATGGCCATCAGAACCTGTTTCTACCAAATTAAGAGCCTCTTCAACCTTTTCATTTTCAAGATTTTTTCTTTCTTCATTGACATCTTTTAATGTCTTTGCCAGTCTTGTAGCCTCTTCCTCATCTTCGGTCAAGAAAAGCTCAAGTGCCGTATCTGCTGAATATAGCCTTCCTACAGCATTAACACACGGGCCCAAAACAAAACCGAAATGGTATGGCTTAAGATTATTTCTTGCAATACCAGTTGCATCTATAAGTGCTGAAAGTCCCTTGTTTTTAGTATGCTTTACAGATTCAATACCATATTTTACAGCCACCCTATTCTCATCAACCAAAGGCATAATATCCCCAATTGTGGCAAAAGCCGCAAAATCAAGGAGCATATCTGTCAATTCGGAATCAACTTTATGTAAACCATCTGTTTTATCATAAGATTCTTTGGCAAAAGGACATGTCTCTAATTTGTCCTGTAATGCAAGAATTAGCTTATATGCTACCATAGCTCCACATATATTTTCATATGGATAGTTATCATCTTCCTGATGCGGATTAATCACACATACCGCATTTGGTATTTTGTATTGATTCTTTCCTCCAACTACCTCAAAAGGGATTTCATGATGATCTGTAATTATTACAGACATCCCAAGTCTGTTAGCTAATTCAATTTCTTCAAAAGCCGCTATTCCATTATCACACGTGATAATCATGTCAATGTCATCATCACTCGCTTCGTTTATTATATTATTATTAATACCATAACCATCCCTTATTCTATGTGGAAGTCTATAGGATATTTTACCTCCTGCCGCCGTAAGCGCACGCACAAGAATAGTCGTAGCACATACACCATCAATATCATAATCTCCTACAACCCTAATTGTTTTTCCATTATTAATGGCATTAATGAGTACTTCACAGGCTTCACTTACCCCTTTCATTAGAAAAGGATCATGCATATCTGACAGGCTTGCATTCAAGTAATAATTTATTGCCTCATCTCCCACAATGTCACGGTTTCTTATAAGTCTTGCAGTTATTGGTGAAATATTAAATCTTTCTGCAATTTCATTAAAATCTGCTTTTTTTGCCCTAACAACCCATTTTTTCAAAATGTGAACTCCTTAACTACTGAAATATATGTCTACTCATATTATACATTTATACTGTCCAATAATTCACCCTTTAGTAATAAAAAATGGGGAGAACGTTTTGTTCTCCCCATGTGATAAGTTCAAATTACTTTGTCTTCTTAACTATCTTAGTTTTAAGAATATACCAGATTGCGCATGCAAGGCAAACTGATGAATATGTACCACACAAAATACCAGCCATAAGTGGTAATGCGAATTCTTTGATTGAGCTAACGCCCATAATATAAAGAACCAATACCATTATGAATGTTGTAAGTGATGTGAACACTGATCTTGATAATGTCTGATTTACACAGCTATTAAGCAAATCAAGAAGTGTTTCATCCTTTCTCTGAGCTGCAAGTCTTTCACGAACTCTATCAAAAATAACGATTGTAGCATTAATCGAATAACCAACAATTGTAAGCATACAAGCGATAAATGTTGAACCAACAGATATTCTTACAAAAGCATAGAACGCAAGAACAACTAATACGTCATGTGCAAGTGCGATAACTGATGATGCACCAAATCTCATATCCTTAAATCTAAACCAGATGTAAATAAGCATAAGAACTATTGCTACTAATACCGCAACAACTGCGTCCTTCTGCATCTCTGATGAAACTGTTGAACTGATTGTCTCTGCAGTAATGCTTGACTCGTCAACTGAGAAGTCCTCAACCATCATATTATTGAATGCTTCTCTTTCTGACACTGAAAGTGTACGTGTCTTGAAGATTACTTCATTAGTACCTGCAACCTTTTGAACCTGAACATTACTATCTCCTGTAATCTGTTCAATCTTTGGAACAATATTAGCATCTATGTCTTCGAGACTCATGTCCTGAGCAAATCCAACATTTGTAGATGTACCACCAAGGAATTCAAGTGAGAAATTAAGTGCTCCCTTTCCAGAAGCCTTATTAACACCCATGCATACAAATCCTGCAACAATAACAGCAACCGATGCGCCAATGAAGATATTTTTCTTGTTAAGGAAATCAACCTGCTTTCTTTCCTTAGCCTTACCATAATATTTAACGTCCTTAAGGCCTACTTCATATAATGCCTTAAGAAGAAGCTTTGTAACAACAAGTGCTGTAAACATTGAAAGGACAATACCAAGAGCAAGTGTCTGGGCGAATCCAATAATAGAACCACTACCGAGAAGGCCAAGTACAGCTGCAGCTATAAGTGTTGTAACATTACCATCGATAATAGCAGATAATGCTTTCTTATAACCAGACTGAATAGCTCCTGAAACAGACTTTCCTAATGCAAGTTCTTCTCTGATACGCGCGAAGGTAATAACGTTAGCATCAACCGCCATACCAATTGAAAGGATAATACCTGCAATACCTGGAAGTGTAAGTGTAATGTCGAATAAATCAAGACAAATGATCATAAGCACTACATAAATTGAGAGAGCTAATGCTGCTGCAACACCAGGAACTAAATATACACAGATCATGAATATCACAACTAGTACAAAACCGATGATACCAGCTTTAATACTTGTAGAAATTGCTTCACTACCAAGCTGAGCACCAACTACGTTAGAACGAAGTTCTTCAAGCTCAACCTTAAGTCCACCAATACGAATTGTTGATGCAAGAGCTTCTGCTTCTTCGAAGTCGTTCATACCTGTAATATATGCACTACCACCAGTGATAGCTTCATTAACAACTGGTACAGACACTGCATCCCCATCATAATAAATCATTATTGTATCATGATTTACAGCTGCTTCTGTTGTTGCATCTGCAAACTTCTTTGTTCCAGCATCGTTAAGAGTAAGATCAACTACAAACTGAATATTCTTCATATCATCCTGTGATGAACCTGCTTGTGCAGTCTTAATATCTGTACCTGTAAGTACAATACTTCCATCACTTTCAAGTGCTTGAATATCCTTTGTAAGAGCATATGCTGGCTTACCATTTTCTTTATATCCAATGAGAGAATAGTTAGGAGTTCCATCTGCGCCATTCTGCTTTATGAAATAAAGTGATCCAGGCTTACCAAGATCCTCTAAAATTGAATTGGCATCAGATACACCAGGAATTTCAATATTGATTCTGTCCGAACCTTCTCTATAAACCTGTGACTCTGTAGAATAGCCTTCAACTCTCTTCTGAAGCTTGTAAACAGTGTCATCCATATCCTCACCACTTGGAGCTGTTTCTCCTACTGCCTGATATGTGATACTTACACCACCTGCAAGGTCAAGACCTAAGTTGATGTTTTCCGCAGAACCTGAACTTTCAGTTCCCACTCCATTTACTACCATGTACGCTCCGCCAATAATTACTGCGATGGCAAGGATAAGTACTATGATCGCATTTCTCTTCTTCATGATAAATCTCCATTCTATTGCAAAATTGCAAATATAAAATACATTTGTCGCACATAACATGCAACATTCCTATATTAAATCAATTACTCTTCCATTTCAAGTGCCTTTAAGGCAATTGCACACTCTATACGCTTTTTCTGAAGCTCACATCCTATTTCATAAGTACCGTTAATACTTCCTGAGAAATTGTATGAATTTGCAGCGCATCCGCCACTACAGTAAAACTTTGCAAAACAATTCTTACATTTTTCCTTTGCATAAACATTACAAAGCTTAAATTCATCGCGCACTTCAGTATTAACCACGCCTTCATCAACATTTCCAAGTAAGAAGTCTTTCATTCCAACAAACTGATGACAAGGATATAAATCTCCCGAAGGGGCTACTGCAAGATATTCTGTTCCAGATCCACATCCAGATAATCTCTTAGCGACACATGGTCCACCTGCCAGATCTATCATAAAATGGAAGAAATTAAATGGACGACCATCTTTTCTTCTCTGTATCATCTCTGCGGTCAGCTCATCATACTGCTTAATAAGTGTTGGAATATCTTCCTCTCTTAAAGCATAATCCTCTGTTGGTTGCGCAACAACTGGTTCAACTGATATCTGTTCAAATCCAAGGTCTGCCATATGAATTACATCTTTTGCAAAATCAAGGTTATTACGTGTGTAAGTACCTCTAACATAATAATTCATCTGGTTTCTTGACTCCGCAGCCTTTTGAAATTTTGGAACTACTACATCATAGCTTCCCTGTCCGCCTCTTCTTGGCCTCATCAAGTCATGTACTTCCTTACGTCCATCAATAGAAAGTACGAGATTACTCATTTCCTTGTTAGCAAACTCAAGAATATCGTCGTCTAACAACACACCATTTGTTGTTAGGGTAAATCTAAATTTCTTATTATTTGGTTCTTCAAGGCTTCTTCCATACTCAACAAGCTGTTTTACAACCTCAAAGTTCATAAGAGGTTCCCCACCAAAGAAATCCACTTCTAAATTTGTACGGGCTCCGGAATTAGCAACTAAGAAATCAAGTGCTTTTTTTCCGACCTCAAAGCTCATAAGTTCTCTCTTTCCGTGATACTCGCCTTCCTCAGCAAAGCAATACTTGCAAGCAAGGTTACAGTCATGAGCAATATGAAGGCACAAAGCTTTAACTACAGTTGTTCTCTTCTTAAAATCCATAACAAAATCTTTGTAGATGTCATCTGTGAAAAGTGCACCCGCTTCAATCAGTTCTTTCACTTCACCGTAAGCTTCTTTAATGTCTTCAGCGTTATATCCACTCAGCATAAATGAAAGATATCCACTTAGATCATCATACGATGCTGCATTTATGTCTTCTCCCGCCACAGTTCTAAAATCTGTAGTATTATCCATAGCGTCAAGTGCATGAATAAGATCATACACAATATCATCTACAACATGTACCGAACCGCTTTCAATATCCATTACAATATTCAAGCCACTATTTTTGTACTGGTGTATCATTTTCTACTCCTTATACACAACATAAGCAGCGACTAATGCCGCTGCTCATGTTCAAATCTTATAAAATAATTATTCTATTACTTATTAACCTTTTCACAGCTCTGGTTGCCTACTGTACAGCTTGTCTTACAAGCAGACTGACATGATGTCTGACACTCGCCACATCCGCCTTTCTTCATAGACTCTTTGTAATCTCTTGTGAATAATGTCTTAACATGCTTCATAACTAATTCCTCCAAATAGATATTTTTTCAGTAGAATCCACTACTGCATATAATCATAAAACTTATAAAAGTATAGCATATCCCTTGTTTATTGTAAACTACGAACTCATCCATCCAATAAGAACAAATATCAATACAACAATAAGTATTGCAATGAGTACCTTCCAAATAGAAATCGGTGATCTTCCACCTACCTTTCCAGACTGGCCATTTACCATAAACTGGTACACCTTACCATTATATGTGTAGCTAGAAATCCACACAGGTAATAGTAAATATTTGTATGTTATGTTTGCAAAACTAGACTGAACTGAAACGTTCCTTGTTGTATCGGCATTATGCTGTGATCTAAGTTTATCTTCAGCAATACTTTTTAATCTGCTCTTTATAATTGCTTTTGCCTTTTCCCAAGCATCCTTAAGTCCAAGTGCATATCTTTCTGCCGCAAATCCCGCAATATATTCTGGTCTATAACTCACATTATCCTCTGTATCAAATGGAGTTATTCTATCTAATATCGACTGATCATGATTACTTCCGCAAGCACTTATTAGTTCATCATCAATAAACTCATCAAACTGCCCACTTCCTCTATGCCACTCATAATATATTTCTTCTTTGTCGCCACTTTTTCTCTTCTTTTGATAACCATACTCTCCCGTATAAGTAGAATGAGTATCTGCATCAAAAGTCCAATATGGAAGGTATACTCCATTAAAGCTGTCAGGTTTAGCAGACCTTTTAGCCTCATTAGGACAAAACCATTTACGAGAAATCCATGCTGAAAACTTCTTACCAGCTGTCTCTCTATCAATTTTAAATGGAACTACTCCTCCTGGCGCCATAGTTTTGACACCAGCAGCTTCCATAACCTGATTCGACCCACAATATGGACATTCATTAGCCACCTCTAAAGCATCATATACAGTTGTAGCTCCACATGCTTTACATGTTACTGTCTTCTGTTCTGTACCCCAGTCAAAATTAGCAGTAAATTCTGCAGACTCAAAATCAAGTTCTTCTGCCTTTCCAGGTTTCGCCTCATCTTTTGGAACTTCCTCTGTATAGTCACAATATGGACAGTGAAGTTTTGAAAGCGCAGGATCATAGTCCATTACTCCGCCGCACTGTGGACACTTTCTATCCGTTTCCTGCATTGTAGTTGTTTTTTTAAGATTCATTGCCTCTTCATAAGTAGCATCTGTTCCCATATTTACCTCTTATCATCTAATATTTTATCTGTTAACAAGCGCCTCAAATTCTAATATTTCCTCAGGCACTCGCACCTTATTGTCCTCTACTCGCTTTTTCATGTTAAAAACAAGCTTTTTATCATGTTCAATCCTGTTATTAACAACATTGATATACTCTGTATATAAATTATTTTTAATAAGCTCTGCCCTAATATTTTTATTGAAAAAACAAAATCTCATAAGAATACTTCTCGATGCCTTATTTAACCTTATATTGCCTTCAGCCTCATTAGCAATTAACTTATGATAATCTTCGATAAAAATATCCTTAATACGGTGCCTGTATTTTGCATACTGTGCAGAAATCTTATCTTTTTGTTCCTGTGACAATTGATGATTTTTCTTATAGGTCTGAATATAATTATAAAAATATGAGCAAAGGGACGGATCTGATACATCCTGCCATCTAGCGCCCTGTTCTCTCTTACAGAACTCCCATCTGTATGCTCCACAGCAATCGATCAAAGAATCCTTGAGCGTTCCACTGAAAAATACAGGAAAAAACATTCTTGCCGGTGTTTGTCTATTTCGTCCCTCAATTTCTTGCCACATCATAGGCCTAGATCCTATAATTGGAAGTAATATAATATCTGGCTTTATCTCCTTCTGTATACGAACATTTTCAATTCCAGCCTTAGGATTAGCATATGTATATTCATGATTGAAAAGATTTATATCTATTGCAGAAATATCGTTAAGGTTCTTGTCAACTTCATCATTCAAAAGAATACTTTTCAGCAGAGGCTTCTCCAACGAATCCTCACTAAACATGGCAAGGAATCTTGTAGGTGCTCCAAAAACTCTTCTCATTATAGAAAACACATTATCCATCTCATAATCTAACTTCTTATTTTCGTCTTTCATGAGAGCATTAAATTCGTTTTCCGTAATTTCTTTATTCTTAAGGCGTTCTCTCAGTTCTTGTTCATAATCTATTGACATATCATTCATCGATGGCCACCTCTCGCCTCTGCTAATAAGGCAAAGCCATTCAAATAATGACAATGTATTTTCTTTTTCGATATATGCATACTTTTCTGTAAATTTACAAATAGCTATAGCATTTTGAAGTCCAGCCAGATTTTCGTCCATATATCCAAATAATAAAAACATTTGAACCTGCGGTGGTACCCCTGGTGAACTAAACACCCTATGCATACATTCTCTATAGCAGTCAAAGAAGAGCGCATTAAGTTTCTTACGTATGTCGCGTAACTTCTCATCATCCTTCTCAGTCTTATATAACGAAATTAGATTTTTATACTCATCAATTTCAAAATCGCTATAATCCACAAACTTAAGTATTTTATACAAAGAGTTTGTCACTAATTCTTTTAATTCTTGTATTTCTGAAGTATCCAAATAATGCTCCTAATGTAACCCTGATTCATCCTCTATCTATAATAGCATAATTTACATGCAAGAAATATGTCTATACAGAAAAAAACAATAAAAAAACCATAACTCAAAGGTTATGGTTTTAATTTAGCAGCTGATAGGGGAATCGAACCCCTGTTTCCGCCGTGAGAGGGCGGCGTCTTAACCGCTTGACCAATCAGCCGTACCTGCATATATTACATTAAAGTTGTAATTTATGCAAGAGTTTTTTTCAACTTTATTCTGTGCCATTATTAGCTGAGCCAGGAGCTGTTCCAAACAAATCAAATATAGACAACTGATTTGACTCTGGCAAATCTCCTAAAAGACCCAATTCATACATTTTGTCTGTTATTGTCTTTGACACTTTAGATCTTTCTCTAAAATCATCTCTTGAAATAAATGGACCATCTTTACATGCATTAGCAATTCCCTCTGCTGCCACAGATCCCATGCCGTCAATACTTCCAATATGAGGCATAATCTTTCCATCTATTATCTTACAGGCTCCAGGATCTGCTACAAAAATGTCCATTGGCCAGAATTCAAATCCTCTGGCATACATTTCCTCTACAATACGCATATCCTTTAACTCGGCCTGTTCCTTAGCCGTAAGTGAATCTTTACGTTTTCTTAAATCATCAAGATAAAAATGAAGTGTCTTAGGTCCTTGACACATCTTCTCATAATTAAACGAATCTGCCCTTATACTAAAAAATGCGGAATAATATGCTAGCGGGTAGTTGATTTTATAGTATGCAATTCTCCATCCCATCATTACATAAGCAACAGCATGGGCTTTAGGGAACATATACTGAATTTTCTGACAAGACCATATATACCAGTCTGGAACACCGTGAGCTATCATGTCTTCCTTATACTGATCCCATTTCTTACATCCTCCCTTAGCAACTTTTCCCTTTCTAACATTTTCCATAATTTGGAATGCATCACCAGGTTCCAATCCCATATTTATGAGATATGTCATAATATCATCTCTAGTACAAATTGCCGTAGCAATGGTAGCTTTTCCCTCCTGTAAAAGTGTCTGCGCATTTCCAAGCCACACATCTGTACCATGTGAAAGTCCCGCTATACGTACTAAATCTGTAAAAGCCTGTGGCTTTGCCTCTATAACCATGCCCATGGCAAAATCAGTACCAAATTCTGGAATGCCAAGGCAGCCAAGCTTACATCCACCTATATCTTCTGGATTTACATTAAGTGCACTTGTATCCTTAAATAGAGACATTACCTGAGGATCATCAAGTGGTACCTTGGTAGGATCCGTGTTTGTTAGATCCTGTAATCGCCTAATCATTGTAGGATCATCATGGCCGAGAATATCTAATTTCAAAAGGTTATGATCTATAGAATGATAATCAAAATGAGTTGTTATCATATCCGAGTCAACCTTATCCGCTGGATGCTGAATAGGAGTAAAACTGTGTATCTCTTCTCCATGAGGCAATACAACTATTCCACCTGGATGCTGTGAAGTTCCGGACTTAACATCTGTGAGACCCTTTGATATTCGTGCTATTTCTGCATCCCTCTTAGTTACTCCTCTATCTGTGTAGTATCCCCTTACATAACCAAATGCTGTTTTTTCAGCTACAGTAAGGATTGTTCCAGCCTTAAATGTATGTCCTTCTCCAAATATTACTTCTGTATACTTATGAGCTTTTGCCTGATATTCACCTGAAAAGTTAAGATCTATATCTGGCTCTTTATCTCCATAGAATCCAAGGAAAGTTTCAAAAGGAATATCAAATCCATCTTTCTTAAGTTTCTCACCACAATTTGGACACACCTTATCAGGCATATCACATCCACCAAGTCCTGCAAATTTTCTGACTTCATCCGATGTAAAATCAGAATAGTGACATTTAGAACAGTAATAATGTGGTGGTAACGGGTTAACTTCTGTTATACCCGCCATCGTAGCTACAAAAGACGAACCAACAGATCCTCGTGAACCAACAAGATATCCGTCCTCATTGGACTTATGAACTAGCTTTTGAGCTATTATATACATAACCGCAAAGCCATTAGAGATAATAGAATTAAGTTCTTTTTCCAGTCTCTTCTGTACAGGTTCCGGTAAATCGTCTCCGTATTTCTTTCTGGCCGTGTCATAACAAATATCCGTGAGTGTCTTATCCGAGTCTTCAATTACCGGTGGACATTTATCCGGTCTAACTGGTTCAATTTCCTCTATCATGTCACATATTCTATTAGAATTTGTGACTACTACTTCATATGCCTTATCAATTCCTAAATACTCGAATTCCTCAAGCATCTCATCCGTGGTACGTAAATAAAGTGGTGCTTGATAGTCAGCATCATCAAATTCTGTTGCCGTAATAATTCGTCTGTATATTTCATCTTCTGGATCTATAAAATGAGCATCACAAGTTGCTACAACTGGCTTACCTAGTTCCTCGCCAAGTGCAACAATCTTTCTATTAATATTTCTTAAATCCTCGTTGCTCTCTATATTCTCATGCTTATCACTTCTTATAAGGAACTCATCATTACCTATAGGCTGTATCTCAAGATAATCGTAGAATTCTGCAGTCTTACGGATTTCTGCTTCTGATCTTTCATCTAATATCTTCTCATACAGCTCTCCAGCCTCACACGCAGATCCTACAATAATACCCTCCCTGTATTTAATTAGTTCAGACCTTGGTATTCTTGGTCGCATATGGTAATACTTCATATTGGACATAGATACAAGTCTGTACAAATTAATACGACCTACTTCATTAGCTGCTAGGAGAATAATATGATGCATCCTTAGCTTTTTAATTTTATTAATTCTTTCTTCTTCAGAATTGCCAAATGCATTTACTTCTTCAAGTGTATTAATTTTTTTCTCCTTGAACATCTTAATAAATGCAACAAAAATTTCAGCAGTTGCACCAGCATCATCTACAGCTCTGTGATGATTTTCCAATGATATCTTAAGTTCCTTACACAGATTATCCAATGTGTATTTACCCATTTTAGGCATTAATACTCTGGCTGCTGCCAACGTGTCTACATAAGAAAACTCCTTTTCGATATGCAAATCCGCTGCTTTTTTCATAACGAATCCCATATCAAAATTCGCATTATGAGCCACTAATACACAACCCTCACAGAATTTTAGGAAATTTGGTAACGCCTCACTAATAAATGGTGCATCCACAACCATATCATCAGATATTCCTGTAAGCTGTGTAATTCTATATGGAACTGGTTCTTTAGGATTAACGAAAGTTGAAAACTTGTCAACAATTTCCCCACCTGATACTTTTACTGCCCCTATTTCGATAATATTGTTTTTTTCTGGGGAAAACCCTGTTGTTTCTATATCAAAAACAACATAATCGTCTTCAAGAGTAGCATTACCCGGATTTATGGCAATATCAACCATATCATCTACTAAATATCCTTCCATACCGTAGATAATTTTGAAATCTGGATTTATATCTTTGACTTTTGGAAGAGCGTGAAATGCTTCAGTGAACCCTTGCACAACTCCGTGATCTGTAATAGCTATAGCCTTGTGTCCCCACTTGGCTGCTCTTGTTATTACATCTCCAGGGGAACATACCGCATCCATTTTAGACAGCTTTGTATGGCAATGAAGTTCTACACGCTTAACTTCTGCCCTGTCTTTTCTTGAATATCTAAAATCTGTATACTTCTTAATTCCATTAACATTCGAAAGCGTTATCTCATGTGTATATGAATCAATAGAGAATACGCCTTCTACCGCAATAAAGTCTCCCTTATGAAGGTTCTCTTTTAGCGATGCTGTTCTTGGATCATCAGCACCTCTTGTGAAGAGCTTCATTGTTACCGTATCAGTAAAGTCCGATATATCCACAAGAAAAATGTTTCCGCCGTTCTTAGTTTCTCTGATGTCTATAGCTTCTACTCGCGCTCTTACAGCAAACCCACCTTGTTCTTCACACGCCTCATATAAAGGTGTAAATACGCCATCGACACTCTTTCCATAAAAAATATCCGGATCTGATGGCACCTCTGATTCTCTTCTTGTATATCTATTGAACTGCTGTTTTTCCTTATCTTTATTCCATTCTGCTTTTTTAGTGTTTTCTTTGTTGTTCTTATTACTACTAGTTTCTTTTGCTGATGATTTTTTGTCGTCACTAGCATTTACTGGAGCTTTATTACTTCCATCAGAAACAACCATCAGTTCATCGTCTGATGTATCTATCTTATTCTTTATTTCATAGGCTCTTTTTGAAATTTCTGAAATCTTGTCTTCTACGATATGTTCCAGATATGCATTTACTTTGGACTTTTCATATGCCTTGTAAGATATTTCAACATCTGCAGGCACCCCAAGTCTCTCCGTAAAAATCATCTCAATAATACGTTTTATTTCGGTTTCATTATTCCTTGCTATAACAGTATCGCTAACTTCCAAATAAATCGTATCATCATCGGCATCTATTTTTGCGTTTTTAATTATATGATAAATTAATTCGTTAGATTCTTTGAATTCAGCAATGAGACTATCTTTATATTCTGCCAGAATACTTTTAGCCGTATATGTGGAAGAAAGTTCGTATCTTTCTACAAACTTTACATCCACGTCATTTCTCTTTAGTATTTGCTTTTTAATCATTTTCACAAGTTCATTAAGCTGAATTCTTGTAATAATATGATTACTCCTAATGTATATCTTAAGACGTTCTCCTGTTTTTGGTCCCGCCATTTTTATAATATATACATCTTCTGTGACACTCTGTAATTCTTCTGACAATTCTAAAGACTGAAAAACGTCTCTAAATGCTCTTTCCATCTATGCTCCCCAATTATCAAGCTCATGCTTCAAAGTAGAAAGTAAATCCTTTTCTGGAACTTTCTTTATAATTTCTCCCTTTTTAATTAATAGACCTTCGCCTCGTCCTCCGGCAATTCCTATATCCGCTTCTTTTGCTTCTCCTGGTCCATTAACAACACACCCCATAACCGCAACCTTAATATTAAGATTATATCCACTTACAAGCTTTTCAACTTCACTTGCAAGACCTATTAAATCTATGTTAGTCCTTCCGCATGTAGGGCAAGATACAACTTCAATACCACCTTCTCTTAATTTAAGTGTTCTTAATATAAGCTTAGCTGATATTATCTCTTCTACAGGATCACCAGTTAATGAAACCCTTATTGTATCGCCTATTCCCTGTGAAAGAATTATTCCTAATCCTATTGACGACTTGATGTTTCCTGACTTCACAGTTCCTGACTCTGTAATTCCTACATGAAGTGGATATTTACACTTTGGCGCAAGCAATTCATGAGCTTTCACACACATCATTACGTCAGACGACTTTATTGATACAACAATGTTGTCATACCCTGCCTTCTCTATCATATTAACCTTATCAAGGGCACTTTCGACGATTCCTTCTGCAGTTACCCCTCCGTACTTTTCAACAAGTTCCTTTTCAAGAGATCCACTATTAACTCCCACACGGATTGGAATGTTTTTTTCCTTTGCAACTTTAACAACCTCTAAAAGCTTGTCTTCACCGCCAATATTTCCAGGGTTGATTCTGATTTTATCAGCGCCATTTTCCATTGCTAAAATTGCCATTTTATAGTCAAAATGAATATCTGCAACAAGCGGAATATGAATTCTTTTCTTTATTTCAGAAATAGCTTTTGCTGCTTCTTCATTAGGTACTGTACATCTAATTATTTCACAGCCTGCTGCCTCCAACTTAAGTATCTGATCTACTGTTGCATTTACATCTTCTGTCTTTGTATTTGTCATTGACTGAATTAATACTGGATTTCCTCCACCTATAATTCTGTCCCCTATCTTTATTACTTTAGTATTATCTCTATACATATTAATCTCCTTTGTAACATAGTTAATTCTATCCTTTGTTCTTTTCTCTGTCAACGAACGAAAATACGCCAAAAATAACAGCTGTTAAAGCTATTAAGCCACTAATTATGCCTATTATTATCAGCATGTTTTTTTCAAAAAAATTTTCACGAATTTGTTCGTCATTTTTTGTTAAAGTTTCTATATCTGATTTATCTATTTTTACGGTAAACGGATTCGAAGACATAGCACACTTCATTTTAACCACTTCTGTCACTTCGTTTCCTGCGTAGTCCGAAGCTGCTACTGATATATCATAATCTCCATATTCGCTCGCTTTAACATATAGCTCACGGTCATCACTGATACTTTTCTCGTTTCCATTAACAATTAATCTTGTAAAAAAGTCAGTATCATCGAATAATGTCAGCTTTACCATTCCATCTTTTGGCACCTGTCCGTCTACATCTATTCCCTGGACTATTACCTTTGGTGGTGTCGAATCTACTATAAATACGGCTGCCTTTTCACTTCTATTATCAGCATCATCAATAGCCACTATCTGTACAATATACTTTCCATCTTTACTCAACTCACAGGAATCCACAGGTTTACCGTTAAGAAACGCTCTAGACCTTATAGCTGTAATATCTTTTATATACGACTGAAAAGAATTTGGAAGTGAAAAACTCTTTAAATATTTTTCATTGAAATCATCAATATAGCCTATTACCGGAGGCGTTTCATCTACAATAAACTGAACTGATTTTTCTGTTCTATTTCCCGCAGTATCAATTAGTTCAGCCTTTATCATATATTCTCCCTCGTAAGGTATATCTAATGAAAATTGCGTACTACGTCCTACAGATACAATTCTTTCAGTCTTTATTTCTCTATATCCGCTCTCATTATTCTTATGGTATAAGCTTACATTATTTACATATTCGGATATCTCATCGAAGGAGCTAATATTTATTACTGGTTTTCGATTTAATACTCTGCTGTCATCCCCTATATCAATCATTACCTCTGGGGCAGTTTTATCAATTGTAAAAAATACCTCACTCTCAGAAATATGACCAACAGAATCCCTTGCATTCAAGACTATTTTATATATTCCATCATTACTAAATGTATATACATTCTTATTTACCCTTGCTCCTGTTTCAAATGCCTCTAGCATTAATGATCTTTCATTCTCGTGGTCATTAATACTCCCAGATATATTAACCGAAAGATCATCATAAAACATTTCTGACACGTAAGCATATAGACTTACATCTGCGCTATATACCCCTCCCGTAATAACATTATCAAGTCTTGTTACCGGTGGATTTTTGTCTACTGCAACACTTATTCTTATTTCTTCTGAATAGTTACCTGCCTCGTCATATGCAAAAGCGATAATATCATATATCCCATCATTACCATATTCTCTACCAATTATTCCTCTTCCTTCAAACTCTTCTGTAAAGTTATCTAACGTTATCCTTTTTCCATTTTCATCTGTGTATAAGCACTTATAAAATACAAATACCTTACCATTCTCATCAGCCGCTTCTACTTTTATATCAAGGCTGTCTTTTTCTATAAATCCATCCTGTGTGTTAATTTCAATATTCGGAGATTTATCGTCAGATTGATCACCATTCTCATCTCCTTTTTCGTCTTCCTTTTCATCTTCTTTATTGTCCTCAAATCCTACTTGTGTATTCTCCCCTGCGTCATCCTCCGTGGTTACACTTTCATTTTGGTCTCCAGCTTCCCCTTTATCTTCGTCTCTTGTTTCTTCTTGTTCCTTTTCACTCTGTTTTTGCTTTATGCTATAAGTAAATCCATAATCTACAACATTAGATGCCAAATCTGTAACCATTAGCTTTAATTCGTTAATGCTTCCGCTAGATCCACCCAACTTTATATTATAATCATATTCAATAATTCTATTATCAGAATC
Source organism: Lachnospiraceae bacterium (assembly GCA_030523345.1). GTDB lineage: Bacteria > Bacillota > Clostridia > Lachnospirales > Lachnospiraceae > UBA2868. The sequence goes on along the minus strand of JAUNIR010000028.1, from coordinate 5,577 downwards.
AATAGATACCTCATCTATTTTTTCATCATTTTTAAACAGAACTATATGAGATATACCCGATTCATCACTAATAGTTAAGGTAATTAAACATCCCTTCTCTACATCTGTTAATTCTTTAAGCTCAGTATCTGAAACTATCTCTGGTTTTTTATTATCAAAAATAAATTGATAAGGCAGCGATATATACCTTTTATCTATAACTGATAATATTTTCTTTTCTTCTCCCTGTTCCTCATATATCTTATAAGACACTATTTTTTCAAACAAAAATGCTTTTCTCACATAGCCGGACGCACCCCTATCATCTTCATTTTCAACTATGTAATAATCTTCATCGATTTTTATAAAATCACCAAATTTTTCATTCTTGTACTCAGACACTGCATTGTATTCATCTACATAATAGCCAACTTCATTTTTTGTCTTTCCACTTATTATTTCTATTTCTTCCATCAACTCCGGATTCTCATCATGATGTATTACCGGAAACTCAACCTTTATATCATTATTAATAAAATATATATTGTCATCCTCTTTAGGCATACTCTGTTCATTGTAATAAAGTCCCATGACAAGTTCCTGCTCTTGCTTTTCAGCGTGAACGTCTTTCATATTTACTCCAAAAACAAGTAAACCCACGGTTCCAAATGTCATAATTATCCTTAGTATTCTATTCATCACTTACCTCACTTGTTTCCAATAATAATTTCTTTATGAATAACTTCCGTAGCAATCTCTATTTTTTTCTCTCTTTTTGTCTTTGTCATTATCCTTATTTTTTCGCCATCATATAAGTACGTGAACAATAAGCCAAACCTTGCATACACATATCCATATTTATTTAGTAACTCACGGATATTAACTGACTTGCCATTTTTCGAAAAACATATAAAACATATTGCCACAGGAAGTTTAATTCCCTGAGTATCACTTAACATAGATAATTCAGTTTCCTTGTCAGCATATATAAGTACTCCAAAAAATAGAATAAATACGAGTAACAATATTATTATTAAAGCTACTGCCGCACATAAAGATATATAAAATGCTACTTTATTGTTTCTTCCGGGCGTATAAAAATTATCCTTATTATTCCCATCATCTTCATATGTTTGTAATTCATTTTCTATATTTTTTAGATTAATTGTTGCCTCTTCTTTTGGTGCAAGCTTTTCCTCCGTTTTTTTGTTTTCCCTCATTTTTATGATATATTTTTCTGAATTATTTCTGATTCTTTCAAACGCATCCTCTGCGTTTTCATCGGATATATCCGACGGCTTTAGATTACTCTTGTTACCAGATTTGTTATTTGATGTGCTCTTTTGATTTCCATTCTGACTTATGAGTTCGTTCTCAGTCTTATTTTTGACTTTTGTTGTAGGTCTTTCATTTAGTGTGTCACTAACATTTTTACTTTGAATAAGTTCTTTTTCTATATCCTTTATATTATTAAATTTATCAGTCCCTGGTTCTATATTATTAGTATCTATTTTTTCAGAAGGTCTCTTTTCTTCTAGAGTATTAGGCTTATCTTTAACTGTGTCTTCTTCAGGCTTTTTATCAATATGATCATCTTTTATTTGATCTACAGCAGGTTTATTTTCTATTGGTTTATTATCCGCTGGCTTTTCAACTTTTGAATCTTCGCCTCCAGATTCACTCGTACTACCAGAACCTATATCGGGGACATCATCTATTATGCTTCCAGAAGTCGCCTCTCCATTTCCGGATGCAGGCTCTTTATTTACTAATGACCCATTTGTTCCTCCGTCTCTTGGCCTTACCTTTTCAATATCAATCTCATCTATATAAATATCTTTTCTAACAATGTTCCCCGACGTATCTCTTAGAACTACCACTATTTTTCCTGGTTCCCTAAAAGCTTTTTTATTAATCTCTGAATACGTAGTTCCTCCGTCAAAAGAATACGGTGTACTATGAAGTCCTACATTGTCATTTCCTATGATTTCGATTACCACACACTTTTTTTCGGTGTCATACGTTTTTTTGATATCCATTGTTGGGCTTACCTTATCAATAACGTTAACATGTGATACAAATGGCGTATTTGGAAATTCTGTTCCTCCTGGTAAATCCCCATCGGCATTGTAAACAAAAAGTCCTATATCAAATCCCCCATTTATTAGTGGAACATTTGAAATCGTCATATTTGGTGAATTTGCACCAGATATAGTTAATCCATTTCCATATGCCCCATCGTTAAGTAACGTAAATCCACTATTCGAGTTATACCTTATGCCCCAGGCGACCCTTGCTGTATTTCCTAAAAGATCTGGCGTATATGTAAAACTCTCCCCTTGATTAAGTGTAAGATTTGGGCGCTTAATGTTTGCCTTAGGTCTCAAATCAGTAAAATACAGTCCTGAATACATGCATTGAGCTTCAGTTCTTGCTCCACAATTCCTACAATTTACGACTCCACACTGAATTTCATAATCGACCTTAGCATTCTTCGATCTGTATCCTGTTATATCTATTACCGTGTCTTCATACAGCGCTGAAAGCACACTATCATGTACTTCATACGTATCATCGTAGTAGACCGTAGTTCCATTTATCTTAAGTTTGACAAAAACAGGCTCAATTATATTGGTATTAGAGCAGCATCTACGCACTGCCATTACGTGTGGAATCCTTAAGGTGTCCATTTTGCTCAAATCAACGTATATTGTGTGCATATAATACCCCATCGTGCTCATCCTGGCTTCATATGACAGGTAGTTATTGTAGTCATATGTTCTGTATGTTGGTGTTACACTTTCATATCCTGCCTTTGTCTCAATAGTGCAAGTAATTATCATAATTGACATTAAAGACAAAAATATCAATTCCTTCATTACATGAAATCTTTTTCTCATTTATTTTCTCCTATATTTATCACTGTTATATTTATTTTCTTCAATCTCTTCCTCAAAAAACTTTATAATGTCCTTGCTATCAGAAAATCCTTTCATCCTTTCACAAACGTCAAGATATTCCGACACATCTGCATATCCACTCTTTTCTATCTGCTTCAAATATGGATAAGCAAGATAGTAATCCTTCTGAACATTGAATAGATTTAGCGCTACTTTATACGTATATAAAAGCCTTGATTGCTCATCCAAATATCCACCATTTATATATCCACATATAATATTTATGCCATCTCTGTCGTACTCTCCGTCCATAACATGCTCATTTGACAAATTAATCATTTCTTTAAGATTCCTATCTGTTTCTATTTTCCTAGCAATATTATGTCCAACTGTTAGCAATATGCTTGCGTTAATAACCACTATTGCTCCAATTAGCATTATGACGACACTGGTGTTTCTGCCCTTTTTCATGCTTTTAAGCATTGTTAAAATATCTTTTGGTCTCGGCCTTTTAGCTGGATTTTTGTCCGAACATTTTAAAAGTATTTTTTTTAGCTCATGTGGTATTTTTGAACTGTTTTTTATAGCTATCTGTTGTGAAATAAGATCTGTTTTCGGTACCTTCCCTGTTAGTAGCGTATATATAGTCATCGAAAGTGCAAATACATCTGCCTTTTCATCAACTATAGCCTCGTTACTATACTGTTCTGGTGGAGAATATCCTTTTGTACCAAAGCATTTGTTGTTGGTCAGAATTGTTCTTGCAATACCAAAATCTATAAGCTTGATTTCTAAAGATTTTGTAAGCATTATATTTTCCGGTTTCATATCAAGATATAAAATTGACGGACTTCTGGAATGTAAATATATTAGGGCTTCCAACAATTCCTCATAAAATTTGATTACAATCTGAACGGGAAGCGGTCCCTCCCTGTCTAGATATGATTTCAGATTCTCTCCATCTACGTAATCCGTGATAATGCATATATCCTCACCCTCATTAAACGCATCTACTATTCTCGGAAACATATGATAATCAAGAGCTTTAAGAGTTTCTATTTCTGAATCGGCATCAAAAATCTTACCTGTTTTTCTAACAAATTTTGCTGCCCAGTACTTTTTGATGTTGCGGTCTCTAACAAGAGCGACACATGCACTGCCTCCCTCTCCAAGTCTTCTAATATACTCATACCGCTTCTGAAAATACGCAGAATTATACAAGGTAACTCCTTTTCTGCGTTCCGTTAAATGTGAAAAATAATGACTACATTTTGCACAATAAACATGCATTATGTAGAAAAATGAACAGGGGCTTGCCCCTAGAAATCAATATATGTGTAAATAATATAATTCTAAATGAAATAATATGTCAATAGTAAAATAGTTATCTTACAATCTTCATAATATCGTTATATAGAACAAATACCATAAGAAGCATAAGGCATGCCATACCGACAAAATTTACTGCTCCTTCTATTCTCTTATCAACAGGTTTTTTCGTTACTGCTTCAATAATAAGGAAAATCAACTTGCCCCCATCTAAAGCAGGAAATGGCAAAAGGTTCATTACTCCAAGGTTTGCTGATATTAGTATAGCAAGATCCATAAGAGATAATATTACTGTCATTATTCCATATTTAGCTGCCGAATCATATACTTCAGATACAGTCTGTGTTATACCTACAGGTCCTGAAAGCTCGTTCATTGATATGCCTCCGGTAAAGAGCATTTTTAGACTCTTTACTGTAAGCTTTATCCAATATCTTACATTTAAAAAGCTATATTTAATAGTCTGTAGAGCTGTAGGATTATCCACCCCTTCTCCAAAGGTTATCCCCATCATCATTCTGCCGTATTCTTCGTTGAATTTAGGCACTACTACTGTATCAATTTTTTCACCATTTCTTTTTACAGTAATATCGATTGGGTCGCCTGTATTATACATTGTTTCAAAAGTTACTTCTCCATAAAAGTAAACCTTTTCACCATTTATTTTAATAATCTCATCACCGGCCTCAAGACCAGCTTCCTGTGCAGGACTTAAATCTGCTACTTCTGTAAGAACAGTATTCGAATAACCCACTGATCCAATCAAGAAAAGTGAAAAAATAAAGGCAAGAATGAAGTTAAAAATAGGCCCAGCAATTACGGTAGCTATTCTTGAGTACACACTTGCATTAAGATATGAACAATCCTCCGGATGGTCAATATCGTCCTCATCCATAAAAACGCAAGCTCCACCGAACGGTATAAGCTTTAGTGAATAAACAGTATTGCCCTTTTTCTTTTTTATAATATTTGGACCAATACCTACAAAAAACTCTTTTACCTCAATTCCATTTGCTCTGGCAATAATGAAATGGCCAAACTCATGAACAACTATTATTATGCAAATAATTATAAGTGCTAGAAATATTTTAAATATTGACATAGTTTCCTCTTATAAACTCTCTAGTGTCCTTTTCGACCGAAAGAACAGTATCAATGTCAGGATTAGCAATTACGCTGTGCCTTTCCATTGACTCTTCAATAATTCTATATATATCAAGAAATCTTATTTTTTTATTTAAAAACATAGCTACAGCTTCTTCATTAGCCGCATTAAATACTGTCGGCATACTTCCGCCAGCTTTTGCAGCCTCCATAGCAAATTTAAGTCCTTTGAATGTTTCCATATCAGGCTTCTCAAAGGTTAATG
>JAUNIR010000153.1 GCA_030523345.1 Lachnospiraceae bacterium | reverse complement strand
AAGCCATCATTTTTTAACAGCTCAACATTTTCGCTTTTGATAGGCATTTCTGAATTTTCTGTATGTAACACATAACTACCGTCTTTTTTCTTTATTATGTAGGAATCCTTGTTTGTAATCTCATAAACGCCTTCATCAACCTCTATCTCAGATTTTGGTGTTTCGAATTTTGGTTGAATAATATATGAATATGACAAAACCAGAACTATTCCGGCAATCAGCCATGCCAACAATTTCCCGATCCAAGAACGATCATCTTTTAAGTCAGCCACCAGTTTAAATCGTTCTATCATCTTTTCTGAATGTTCTTCAAATAGTTGCATCATTGGACTGTCGTACTTCTTTAGTTCATTTGATGACCCGCTATCCTTAAACAGCTTAAGCATCACAGAGAGATAATCGGCTCTCTTTTCTTTATCCAGTTTCCTTGCAACAATGCCATCACATCTTATCTCAAGACTCTGGTTCAAATCTTTTTTAAGCAAATACACTAAAGGATTCCACCAATACAAAGCACATAGAATATTCGTAAGAGCCTTTGTTAAAATATCCTTATTCCTTAAATGTGAGCATTCATGAAGAAGTATGTAATATAACTCCTCATCAGAATACCTTATATCCGGCAAAATAACTGTCTGCTTAAATATCCCAAAGCAACAAGGAATACTTACTGTTCCTGTTTTTACTACTCTTGGTGCTTGTGCGCTTACCACCTTGCTTAATACTGCATTTATTCTTTCATCCTCGACAGAAGGAATTGAACTAATAAACTTTTGAAGCTTTATATACTCGCCTATATACTTCAAAACCAATATTGCTGCCCCGGTAATCCAGATCAAACCCAAAATATCATTTACATAAACAAATGAAAAAATTCTTTGATGCAATGCCGTATATAGTACCCTATATGGCTCACCACCAGAAATAACCTTTGTCCAAGAAAACTCTGCCGGAACTATCATTCTTATCATGCAGAATGCATATAGAACGATTACTCCCGACACACTACATATATCAAGCAATATTGATTTCTTTCTTAAAATATAAAATAACAATATGAGTACGCTGCTCCACAAGACAGTCATCCATATTGAATATTCCGTTATAAGCATTTAATCATCCTGTCCATCACGAATGGATGCAATAATCTCTTCCAGCTTTGCAATTACAGCTTCTTTCTTTTCAGATTCACTCTTCTTGCTGACTCCGATAAAAGCTGCAGTCAGATTAGCCAAGGAATCTGTACTAAGACCATTTTTCATAAGAATGGAAGTATAATACTCTTCCTTTGAAAGTGATGGCACCAATTTTCTGGCATAAGTCTTTGTGGATTTCTCTAATCCCACCACCTCAAGAAAACCTTTCGTAGATAAAGACTGTACTGTTTTATATAAAGTAACATTGTTCCATCCCTGGTCTGCCAAACGCTCTGCCATCTCATTCTGAGTAAGTGGCTCATTCCAGTCCCAAAGATATCCTAATATTTCCTCTTCCCTTGCTGTTAAAGTATCATTTTTCTTCATGGTACTCCTCCAAAATCCATCTTAATTATTTGTATAACGATTATCATATTTAGATATTCAATATTATTATCGACACTAATTATAAAAACATTAACTGTAAAACGAAATATTTTTTCAAAAATTTTATCCAAGAATCAATGGAATACATCCTCCCTTACAAAATATGTTCGTAAATTGACAAGACTCTCTTGAATAAATACATCTTTCAGTAAGTACAAAAAAAGCATCAGTCAACATAATGACTGATGCTCGTAATATAACACACAAATACGATTTAATTCGTAATACTAAAATATACTGGCATAGTTGAACCATCTGTGACATATTCGTCTCTAGATGAAAAAACCCTAGGCACCTCAACAACATTATCATCTATATATGAATATTTTCCATTTTTTGTATCGTTTATAAAAGTTAATACTGCATTATCCATTTCTTTTTTCTGTTCCATATATTCATGCTCCTTGACCATATATTATTTTTTTATTGCCATCTCTATTTCATTTTTTATTGCTTTCAAATCAATAGTATTATTACAATCACATATAATTTCATCAGCATCTGGCATTTCAACAAAATTTTTCGACTGTAAATCTACATCAATTGCTGGATCATCAACCAATTTCTTATATAGTCTATGTTGCTTACCACACTTTTCACATTTCAGTTCAATTTGAACTGCTTTAGGTTTCTCAACACTCTCATTTTGAATATTCGCAGCCACAGCATTCTTAATTATCTTTCCATTAGCATCAAAAAAAAGTTTATAAATTGAAGTGGTTTCTAACAATAATTTACACACAAATTGAATTCTATAAACGATATCGGCAACTTCTTTATTTTTATCAAGATCATTTACTTTTAATCCTATTGCCTCAATATCTGATATTTTTAATGACCTACCGTGTGTCCTCCATCTTGAGTGATTAGCAAATTCATCAGCTATCTCATTTGCACGTTGATGTTTTAATGCCTCGGTTACCTTTGTCTTATTTGTTGCAGTTTCAGTCCAATCATTAAATTTATAAGAATATAGCCATTCCTTTACCAAATCCTTGGCATATTCCAATGAATGATTTACTAACTGAATTTCCCCTGGTGTAATCTGTGCAACCATGGTAGCATCAACTGGATTTAATTTACCAATTTTATTAGCCTCTTCCATTTTTGCATTTATCCATTCCATATAATCATATGCGGATACAACAGATCTACCAATGTGTATTTGTGCATCAATAGGTCCTAAGCTTCCAGTCTCTGTCATATATATATTATTACCAGACAAAGCCAAAATAGTTCCTGCACTTTTTGCTTCTCCACTTATCACAAAATTCACTTTATCGAACTTGGAATGCAAAAATCTAGCAATCTCCTCCGCAGTAACACCATTCCCTCCTGGAGTTTCAATATAAACATCTATTTCTGATGTACCGACATTATCTTTCAACATATCTCTTATAATGTAAAAATCATCTTGTTCCATGGATAATCCAGGTAAATGTTTAGCCATTGCCACAACATAAATATACAAATATCGACCCGTAACTGAATTATACATATCAACCAAATTTGTGAGTTCACTCATAAGTTCATTCGGAGACAGTCTCTTATCTATGTATTCATTAAGGTATCCCATAGCATAACTCCTAACCATCAAGTATAGATACTTCATTCTATCACATCAATATATTTATGTCATCTAAAACCTTCAAGCCATTTCATAGTAATTCACATTCTCATTCTACTAATAAAACATTACAAACTAATCATTATTTGTCGTAATATACCTATCAATAAGCCCTAAAGATCTTTGAACTTTCCTGGTACGTAATCCAATTGTTTCACATTCCATTTTATCCATCTGCACTGTCTCATTTATATTTGTTTCATTCTGAAATATAAATAAAAGAGCGAATAAAAGGTATCATTTTGGTATCACAAGAATGTAAATCTATTACATAAAAGAAAAAGGCTTCCAGAGGAAAATCTCTGAAAGCCTTGATAAATCAGCATTTATAGCAATTATTCGATAATTGTTGCTACTCTTCCTGATCCTACAGTTCTACCACCTTCTCTTACCACGGATTATATATTACTGCATATCCTATATCATTTTCTGTCTTTATATTCTACATTTATATCTATTTTATCCTGCCTACATGAATATATAACAATATAAAAAGAACCATTTCAGAACCAAATTACATATCTCACTGGTTCTAAAAGGCTAAAAAATAGAACCAAAATAGAACCGCAAGCCCTTTCACTTTACTTTACTAAAGTGCAAATCACATAAAAAAGGGTTCCAGAGAAATCTCTGAAACCCTTATAAATACTAGGTTTGTAAGCAATCACTCGAAATTATTCGATGATTGTTGCTACTCT
>JAUNIR010000152.1 GCA_030523345.1 Lachnospiraceae bacterium | reverse complement strand
CTAGACTTAAGATAAGAATTCAAGATTATTTTCAGTATCGGTTTTGAGGGTATAAGCCTTAGTCGCATTGCGAAGCGATGCGGCGTTCAGAAACTTGATAGAGTTTCTGAACATGCGTAAATACAGTTGTGTATTTGCGTATATTTTTTTTTATACCATAGTGAAACACTGTTTCAAAAACACTTCGTGTGTAAAAAGAGTTGGGGGCGCTGTGATTCTGACGAATCTTCGCTAAATCTTAGCCAACTTTCCCATTTCACTACGTGAAACGGGCCCCTCTCTAAGATATGCCTCAATAGCCCAGTCGGTTAGAGCATCTGACTGTTAATCAGAGGGTCCTTGGTTCGAGTCCAAGTTGGGGCGCTATGGCGTGATAGCCAAGTGGTAAGGCTCCGGTCTGCAACACCGTCATCGTCGGTTCAAATCCGTCTCACGCCTCTATTGATAACTCTTGAGAAATCAAGAGTTATTTTTTTTAAGGAAAGATGAAATATGAGTTTAAATGAAACACCAAAAGGTGAAAGAGTCCATATCGGAATATTCGGAAGACGTAATGTGGGAAAATCGAGCCTTATAAATGCAATTACATCTCAAGATATAGCTGTTATCTCTGATACACCTGGTACAACTACAGATTTAGTAAATAAGGCAATGGAATTACTTCCAATTGGTCCTGTTTTATTTATTGATACGCCAGGATTCGATGATATTGGAGACCTTGGAAAACTTCGTGTTGATAAGACTAAAGAAGCATTAAGAAGGATAGACATAGCAGTTGTAGTTTTGAGTGCTGAGACGCCCATAAACGAAGAAGATATAGAATTTATTAATAATCTTAAAGAAAAGAATATACCTTACATTATTTGTATTAATAAAATAGATCTTTCTACAAGCTATAAGAGTAATTTTAATGAACTTTCTGCAAAAGAAAAGGTCATATATATAAGTACAAAGACATCAGAAGGTATTGGAGCGCTCAAGGATGAGATAATTTCCTTATATAATGTTGATAATAAAAGATATTTAGTATCTGATATTGTTGATCCTTTTGATACAGTTGTTTTAGTAATACCTATAGATGAATCTGCGCCAAAAGGAAGACTTATTTTGCCACAACAACAGGTAATAAGAGATTTGTTAGAAGCCTCATGCAGTGTTGTTGTTACGAAAGATACAGAACTGGAGAATACACTTTCTAAACTTACAGACAAGCCAAAATTAGTGATAACTGATAGTCAGGTTTTCAATAAGGTAAGTAAAATAGTTCCTGAAAACGTTTATTTAACTTCTTTTTCTATATTAATGGCTAGATACAAGGGAGACCTTGAATGGCAGGTAGATGGAGTTAAAGCTATTGAAAAACTCGAGAATGGTTCAAAAGTGCTTATAAGTGAGGGATGCACTCATCATAGGCAATGTGCTGATATAGGCACAGTAAAGATACCAACTTGGATCAAAGAGTATACTGGAAAAAAATTAGAATTCTATTTTACAAGTGGTGGAGAATTTCCAGAACACGTATCAGAGTATGATATGATTATTCATTGTGGTGGATGTACATTGAATGAAAAAGAAATGAAATATCGTATTGAATTAGCCAGGAAGGAAAAAGTTCCTATTACAAATTATGGTATTCTTATCTCTTATATTAATGGGATACTTAAAAGAAGCCTTGATTTGTTGACATATAAGGGTAAGTAGAGTAAAATCACCTCGTATGTCTATATATACATTTATTAAGAAATAGAGAGGGTTTATTAACATGGCAATTGAAGAAAAGAAGACATTACTTACATATAGTGGATTAAAGCAGTATCAGGAAGAACTTGAATACTTAAAGAGTGTAAAGCGTAAAGAAATTGCTGATAAGCTTAAGGTTGCTCGTGAGCAGGGGGACTTATCGGAAAACGCTGAGTATGATGCAGCTAAGGACGAGCAGTCAGATAACGAGAAGCGTATCGAAGAACTTGAGCAGCTTCTTAAGAACGTTGAAGTTATTACTGATGACGATGTTGATAGCGACAAGGTTAGCGTTGGTACTAAAGTTAAAATTCGTGATATGGAATATAAAGAAGATTTAGTATTTGATATTGTTGGTACACAGCAGGCTAATAGTTTAGAAGGAAAGATTAGTAACGAATCTCCTCTTGGTATGGCACTTATTGGTGCTAAGAAGAATCAGACTGTTACAGTTGATACTCCTTCAGGACAGATTAAGTACAAGATTCTTTCTGTAGAAAAGTCAGACGAATTTAACAAAAAGTAATTTTGGGAGAAATAAATGGGTAATCAGAATAATAATGCACCTGCAGATACAAATCAGCTATTACAGGTACGTCGTGAGAAGCTTGCAACTCTTCAAGAAGCAGGAAAGGATCCTTTCCAGATTACAAAATATGATCAGACTCATCATACAGATGATGTGAAAGATTTATATGAAGCTCATGAAGCAAAGCTTTTAGCAGACAGAACACCTGTTAATACAGACGGATTAGATGAAGATGCAGCTAAAGAAGCAGTAAATAACGACTACAATGAACGTAGAGCAATTATGGACGCACAGCCAATTAATGTGTCTATTGCTGGACGTATGATGTTCAAGCGTGTTATGGGTAAGGCTTCTTTCTGTAATATTCAGGATCTTAAGGGCAAAATTCAGGTATATGTTGCAAGAGATGTTATAGGTGAAGAGGCTTATGCTGAATTTAAAAAGTCAGACATAGGTGATATCTATGGCGTTAAAGGATATGCTTTTAGAACAAAGACAGGGGAAGTGTCAATTCATGCATCAGAAATGATTCTTCTCACAAAGAGTTTACAGATTTTACCTGAGAAGTTCCATGGACTTCAAGATACAGATACAAGATATCGTCAGAGATACGTTGATTTGATTATGAATGAAGAGTCAAAAGACGTATTTATTAAGCGTTCACAGATAGTAAGAGAGATTAGAAATTTCCTTGCAGGACGTGATTTTATTGAAGTTGAGACACCTACACTTGTTTCTAATCCAGGTGGAGCTGCTGCAAGACCTTTTGAAACACATTACAATGCTCTTGATGAGGATGTTAAGCTTCGTATTTCTCTTGAATTATATCTTAAGAGACTTATTGTAGGCGGACTTGAAAGAGTATTTGAAATCGGTCGTGTTTATAGAAATGAAGGTGTGGATACACGTCATAATCCTGAATTTACTCTTATGGAGTTATATCAAGCATATACAGATTATGAAGGCATGATGGAACTTACTGAAAGTATGTTTAGATATCTTGCTGAGACAGTACTTGGTACAACTAAGTTTGTGTATGGAGATATTGAACTTGATTTTGGTAAGCCTTTTGAAAGAATTACAATGACAGATGCTGTTAAGAAGTATGCTGGAATTGATTTTGATCAGGTTAAAACAGATGAAGAAGCTAAGAAATTAGCTGATGAGCATCATATTGAATACGAGTCATTCCATAAGAAGGGTAACATTCTTAATTTATTCTTCGAGGAATATGTTGAGGACAAGCTTATACAGCCTACATTTGTTATGGATCACCCAATTGAGATTTCACCTCTTACTAAGAAGAAACCTTCTGATCCAAATAAGGTTGAGCGTTTTGAGCTTTTCTGTAATGGATGGGAGATGTGTAACGCGTATTCAGAGCTTAATGATCCAATTGATCAGCGTGAGCGTTTTGCAGCACAGGATGCAGCAGCTGAAGCAGGAGATGAAGAAGCTGAACATACAGATGAGGACTTTATCAATGCACTCGAGATAGGTATGCCACCTACAGGAGGTATTGGTTACGGTATAGACAGACTTGTAATGCTTCTTACTAACAGTAGTGCAATTAGGGATGTTCTTTTATTCCCAACGATGAAGTCATTAGACAAGTAAAAGCCTTTATGTTAGCGGCTTTCAAGCCTTGAAAACACTGAATTTTGACCCATTTTGACCCACTTGAAAATATGGTGAAAAACGGGTTACTAACAGAAGTACTAACATAAATTTCGAGTTTATTAGTCCTTAATTTACCTT
>JAUNIR010000151.1 GCA_030523345.1 Lachnospiraceae bacterium | reverse complement strand
ATGAGCAGGAAACGATTATAAACTTTAATGCCGGAGAAGAGATGGCAACAGTTTACACTCGTGATCCTGCCGTTATAAGAAAACTTGATTCATTAGTTATCGAGTTCCCAGAGGTCTATCGGTGCATAAGGGTAACAGATATCGACAAGACCTATGAAATGCCTAAATCATCCGTTAGTTATCGTAAGCCAAGAAGGTTATCTGAGGAACAGAGAGAGCTGGCAAGAGAACGAATGAATAAGATAAATAAGTAATTACTATTATTTGTAAAAAAAATTTGAGAAAAGTAATTATATTTGTTACAATTATTTCAGATTTTGAAAGGAGCAGAGCTATGAAATCTGAAAGTATATTGATACCAGAAAACCATACAGCTACAGAATTTCTGCGAGGGCAAGCTTCAAAGATATTTGAGAGTGTTGTAGAGAAAGACCGTGTTGTGATTGTTAATAAGAATAGTAGACCCCAAAATGTGATTATTTCATATGACAGATATAAGAGATTAAAAGAAAATGGAGCAGATATATAGGAGGAGTGATATGGCATTGCGTACAGAGGACCAGGTAAGAAATCAAGCTGGAATTTCCTTGGGATTTATTGATGGTAATGGAGATAATGTTGAAACAACAGAGTTTTTATCTGGAGTAGGACAGTTGACAACATTTATTCAACTAGGAAATAAATTGGGAACAACTGATTTCGCAGGAATAAGTGATAAGCCAGATGGATGGTTTTTACCATATAATCCAAATGGAGTGGCAATTGTTCTTGAAACAAAATCTGAGAAAGAAGACCTTTCGAAAAAAAAGTGGGAAAAAGAGTTAGTAAAGAATATTGAGATTCTTCAGAAACATTATTCAAAGGTTGCAGGTATTTTATATAATGGAAAAGATTGTCGAGTTTTTATGAACCTTGATGAAGTACCATCGCCTTCAAGCACTCTTCAAAGATTAGACTACTATACTCATTTGTTCTTGCCAGATACAATTGATAAGGGAAGAATCTATGAATTAACAAAGAAAATCAATAATTGTTTGCATAAAGAATTTGGTGTAAAGAATCTAAATCATAGAATGATTTTTACTGCATGCGCATTGGTCGCAGTAAAAGAAGGTGCAATTTTGCATAAGGGAACAGATTACTCACTGTTTCATCAAACAATCCTTAATCAGTTATCTAAGTCTTTGAAAGAAGCAAAAAAGCAGAACGAAAAACTTGATTTACTTTGTGAGGTATATTCTGAAATCAAAATGAATACCACAAATAATCAGTCAGCTATTGATAATTTCATTGATTGGGTTAATGAAATCTCTGATCTAATCAATTCCGATAAATGGAATGGAGAAGATGTTATGGCAATCTTCTTCAATGAATTTAATCGTTATAAAGGAAAATCTGAAAGGGGACAGGTATTTACACCAGACCATATTACATCATTTATGTATAGATTATTAAATGTAACACAAAGTGATGTGATTTTAGATGCTGCATGTGGTTCGGGAGCATTTCTTGTAAAATCAATGTGTAATATGGTGAAAGAGGCTGGAGGTATAAATACAAAAAAAGCCACAGAGATTAAAGCTAAACAACTTTATGGGATTGAATTCGATAGAGAAATATATGCTCTTGCGTGTGCCAATATGCTTATACATAAAGATGGAAAAACAAACCTTGAACAATTGGATTCTCGCACAGAAGATGCATCAAAATGGATTCGTAGTATATCTGTAAAGCTTGAGGAAGAACCTCAGGCAAAGAGTATTACAAAAGTATTAATGAATCCACCTTTTGAGCGAGCATATGGATGTATGACTATTGTAAAAAATGTTCTAGATAGCGTTCCAGTTGGAACAATGTGTGCCTTTATTTTGCCGGATAAAAAACTCGAAAAAGATTTAACAGACAAAAAGT
Organism: Lachnospiraceae bacterium; assembly: GCA_030523345.1. GTDB lineage: Bacteria > Bacillota > Clostridia > Lachnospirales > Lachnospiraceae > UBA2868. The sequence continues at coordinate 2,143 of JAUNIR010000151.1, read as the reverse complement.
ATGGAAACAAGGTTTTAAAAGAACATACATTGACTACAATAGTGAAACTACCTGAGAAAATATTTACAGGTGTAACAACTTCTATTTTCGTATTTGAAAGTGGTAAGCCACAAAACGGTAAAAATATTATTGGATATTATATTGAAGAAGATGGATTAGAAACGGTAAAAAATCAAGGAAGGCAAGATATTAGAAATAAATGGGGAGCAATTGAAGATTATTGGATTAAAGCAATTTATGATGGGAATGATTCAAAATATAATACTCGTCAAATTATTAATCCTTCAGAACATTTATCATATCAAATGCCAGAAAAACCATTCGAAATATGTGAAGAAGATTTCTTAAAGACGATGATGGACTATGAGATGTTTAAGCGCGGAATTGATGTAAAAGTATTTGGAGATGGATTGTTAAAAAAAATAGTGTATGCAAGTGATGTTGTAGAAAACGAAAATCAAAGCATAACAGTTACATTGAAAGGTGGAACGGTTGATGATAAGTAAGATTGATATCGGTAATCCTAAATCAGTTACTGATTGGAAAGAATTTGAAATCTCAAAACTTTTTACAATTAAATCACCTGCTTCTAGAACAATAAAAGCATACTCAGAGGGAGATATACCATATGTTTCTTCTGGTAGCTTTAATAATGGAATAATTTCTTATCTTGAACCTAAGGAGGGAGAAACTCTTGAAAAAGGAGGATGTATTACCGTAAGTCCACTAGATGGTTCCTCTTTTTATCAAGAAGAGGACTTCTTGGGAAGAGGTGGAGCGGGTTCGGCAATTTCGCTTTTGTATAATGAGAATTTAAATAGATATAATGCATTGTTTATATGCACAATTATAAAAATTTCTGCCGAAAGATTTGGTTATAGTGATGCTCTTACAAGTGACAATTTAAAGACACTTAAGATAAAATTGCCACCCAAATATAATGATGACGGAACAACTTATTTAGATGAGATAAAGCAATATTCAGATGATGGATATGAACCAGATTGGTTAGGAATGGAAAAGTATATGATTTTGCTTGAAGGAAAAGCAAATGAATCTTTAGATAGATTTCAGTCGGTGAAGGTATCTAAAGAAGAACCAATAGATACATCTGGTTGGAAAGATTTTCCCATTACAGATTTTTTCGAATTATCTTTACCTAAAGGTGATTTGCAAGTAAAAAAAGTTGAAGACGGGGAAGTACCATTAATAACACCAAGCAATTATAATAATGGATTGCTACAAAAAATAGCTGATACTAGCGAGAGTACACTTTATAAATCAAATTCATTGACAGTAGATATGTTTGGAAATGCATATTATCAGGAAGAAGATTTTTTTGTTACTGCACATGGGCATGTAAATGTGTTGATACCTAAATTTGATATGAACAAATATATTGGGTGGTTTATGGCTTCATCAATTAAGAAAATGTTTTTCTATAAATATGATTTTTCAGATATGTGTACTCAGAAGGTTCTGAATAAAGAAGTAATGCTCCTTCCAATAAAAGAAAATGGGAAACCAAATTGGGAATATATGTAAACATATATGCAAAGTCTAGAAATTCTTGCAAAAGATAAAATTGATATTCTTACATAATTGAATTAACATGTGCGCCAAAAGGTAGCAAGTGATCTTAACAGAAAGCTTGCTACCTTTTTTATTTGCAAATATAAAATCAAGAAAGGAAATTAAGAACATGACAACAGAAGAAGAAATCAAAAAAGCAGAGCAGGAAGTTAATCGAGCAAAGAAGAAGCTTGCAGAAGCAAAACGAAAGGCACAGAAAGAAAAGCGAGCCGAGGAAAACTCAAGAAAGTTTATGATGGGTGGACTTGTTGCAAAGTATCTTCGTGAGGATATGGAGCTTGACTTTATGGACTTTTCAGAAGAGGAAATCACAAGAATTGTTGCTTGTGGAATGAAGCAGAGAGATACAAGAAATATGGTTCAGAAAGTCATATCAGAAAGACCGGCAACAGAGCAAAAAATTGATACTGAAGCTGAGGATGATGGCGAGGGTGGAAATGAGTAGCCTTCTTCACCGAGATTTTCTCGGTGCGCACAGATATACTACCAGAGGTAGTATGTGCGTCCTTCGGAGACCATTGCATGGAGCAGGATGCTTACCTTCGGTAAT
>JAUNIR010000150.1 GCA_030523345.1 Lachnospiraceae bacterium | reverse complement strand
ATTCTATGCCTGCTATTTGCTGGCCGGTATTACTGATATGGTTGATGGCAGCGTAGCCCGAGGGCTTGAAACAGAAAGTGAATTTGGGGAGAAGCTTGATACGATAGCTGACTTTATTTTTGTGCTAGCAGCATTATATAAACTGTTGCCGGCCATAGCACTGGCTACGGGTATTTGGATCTGGACTGGTATTATTGCGGTGGTTAAGGTGATTAATATTATATCGGGGTTTGTGGTTCAAAAGAGATTTGTTGCGGTCCATTCATTAGCGAATAAGATTACCGGGATAGCGTTGTTTCTACTGCCACTAACATTACCGTTTGTGGATATTAAGTATACAGCTGTTTTAGTATGCATTCTGGCAACTTTTGCAGCGGTGCAAGAAGGGCATTTTATTAGGAGTATGATTAGGTATGAATATCACTAAGGCAAGACAAGAAGACGTTGATGAGATGCTAGATTTGTACAATTACTACATTAAAAATAGTACAGCAACTTTTGATCTGGCAGAAATATCCCTTGATGAATTTTTGAATCGAATTAAAATTGATAGTTCAAAATACGAAACATATATATGCAAAATCGATGATAGAATGATAGGATTTTGCTTTTATATTCCATATAGAAGTAATCTTGCATACGCAGAAACTGTAGAAATAGGACTCTATATTAAACCTGAATTTACTGGGAAAAAATATGGTGAGGAAATGGTCAAATATTTGGAAAATGCTATCAAAGAAAAAGCTTTTAGAAATATTATTGCATCCATTAGTAGTGATAATGTTTACAGCACTCGTTTGTTTCAAAGACTGGGGTATTGTCAATGTGCAGACTATAAGGAACTGGCTTACAAACATAATCATTATGTGGGAATAATAGATTTTCAGAAACTGATTTATGTTTAGAAAGAAGGTGAGATTATGCCATTAGTAAGAGTAGATATGATAAAGGGAAAATCTCCTGAATATAAGAAAGCAGTTTTTGATTGTATTCATGATGGTTTGATAGAGTCAATTGGTATCGAAGACTGGGACAGATTCCAGAGAATCGTTGAGATACCTAGGGATGATTTTGAAACTGCTCCAGGTAAGACCGATAATTTTATGATTATTGAGCTGACCTTGTTTCCGGGAAGAACAAAGCAACAGAAGGGGGATGCAATAAAAGCAATCACGTTACGGTTAGAGAAAAGTCTTGGAATTGCTCCTACGGATGTGTTTATTGTTATAAATGAGCCTCCATTTGAAAACTGGGGAATGGGTGGAGTCCAAAAAGGGTGAGATGCTAGTCATGGAAAAGATTCTATTTGAATATAAAGAAAAAGAGCCATATCTTGCTTCGACAGATTGTATTGACTATAACCATCCGCTAGTGCAAGAAAAAGTAATAGAGCTAAAAGAAACGGCGAATTCTTCTCTTGATTATATACAAAGAGCTTATGAATTTGTCCGGGATGGAATTCCACATTCCTGGGATATCGGTGCAACGATTGTATCTCGAAAGTCCAGCGAAGTTCTTAAGAATAATACAGGGATTTGCTGGACAAAGTCGTGTTTACTGGCAGCACTTCTTAGGGCAAATGGTATTCCCTCAGGAATAAGCTATCAGTTGCTTACAAGAGCTGATGAGGACGATAGTGAAGGCTATATTATACATGCCCTTAATACGGTATATATTGAAGAAGCTGACATGTGGATTAGACTAGATGCCAGAGGAAATAAAGAAAATGTCCATGCACAGTTTAGTCTGGATGAAGAAAAGTTAGCTTTTAGGGTCAGAGAGGAACTTGGCGAGATTGACTATAGAGACAACCATCCGGATTTAGATGCAAGGTTGGTTTTAATATTACAGAACAGCTTTAATGTGCGAGAGATTACTACGGATTTTAGAATGTAATTTATGGAGATATAAAATGAGCAAATACGAACCACTTTGGAAATGGATAGCAGAAAATGGGAAGGAAAATTTTAAACTTTCATATGCCCAGATAGAAGAGATTTTGGGGGTTCCGATTGATCATTCTTTTTTGAAGTATAAGAAGGAATTGATAGAATATGGATATAGGGTCGGGAAGATTTCCATGAAAGAAGAAAACGTGACATTTGAAAGAGTGTAGTCTACTTAATTATCTGCGGTTGTATTTTTCAGTATAACCGTTTTATTTTTTGGAAAAAGCACACCACATATGGAAGCAAAGGAACTGAAAAAATACAAAATACAGTATCTTCAGTCGAGATGGAGTAGTGATTACACACAAAAGTGAGCTTAGGTACAATAGCATCATATATTTATTATATGTTTAAGGAGAGAAAATATGTATAGAGCCTGGTGATTCTAATAAGGTTGTTAAGCTTATTAGAAAAGAATATGAACCAGTTAAAAGAATTTGGAGATAGTAATGTCATATAATCCCAAAAGAACAAATTATTTAAAAAGTTGTTGAAATCTAAAACTAATATGATATATAATCTAACTGAGAGCAAAGAGGTTCACTATTTGTATAGTTGGATCTCTTTTTTTTAATAAATGTAAGCAATGGCGCTTGGCAATTTTGCCCTGCGCCTTTTTTAATTCATGATAAAAGATAAAACTTGCAAAGAGTGGTTTTCTTTTATCTATGCGAGCCCGATGTATCACATATTTGTTACTGAAAGGAGATCATAAAATGGAAAATTTGGAATTGTTAGAACACACAGATACGGTTAATGAATTACTTGCAAGATACGGTGTAAAGTTTGGTATCTACAAGAACAATGTATTCAAAGAGCAATTATTCCCATTTGATACAATTCCTAGAATTATTGAGAAGGATGAGTTTGATTATCTTGAACGAGGATTAAAGCAGCGAGTGGTTGCTCTAAATCTTTTTCTAAAAGACATATATTCAAAAAAACAGATAGTAAAGGATGGGGTAGTACCTGAAGATTTTATCTTTGCATCTAGTGGGTATATGGTTGAGTGTGAGGGTGTGACTCCTATCAAAGATATTTATTCACATATTTCAGGAATAGATCTCGTTAAAGGTAAAAATGGTACCTGGTACATTCTTGAAGATAATCTAAGAGTACCATCAGGAGCATCTTATCCTATGATTGCAAGAGGATTGTGTAGACGTTCATCACCAGATACATTTGAAGATCTGAAAATTGAAGATAACAGAAACTATGCAGAGCTCTTAAGAAGAACAATGGATAATGTTAATGTTGGTGGTCATACGGTAATCCTTACTCCGGGAAGATTTAATGCAGCATATTTTGAACACAGCTATCTAGCCGAGCAGACAGGTGCACATTTGGTTAATGGTTCCGAACTGACAGTAAAAGATGACAAGCTGTATTTTATAACAGCTGATGGAAAACATGAAAGAGTTGGAGTTGTGTATAGAAGAATATCGGATGAATATTTGGATCCAATGAATTTTAATCCTGAATCACTTATTGGTATACATCATATTTATGACGTATTCAAAAAGGGAAATGTTGCTCTATTAAATGCACCAGGTAATGGTGTGGCTGATGATAAAGGAATATATTATTTCGTTCCAAAGATGATTAAGTATTATCTTGGTGAAGAACCAATATTAAGCAATGCTCCTACATATCTTCCATTCTATGATGAGGATATGACATATGTTCTTGAACACTTTGACGACCTGGTACTAAAGGATGTCGCAGAAGCTGGTGGATATGGAGTTGTATTTGGCAACACAATGACAAAGGAGCAGAAAAAGCAGTTTATTGAATTGTTAAAGAAGGAACCTAGAAGATTTATTGCACAGGAAGTAATAGATTTTCAGGATATTGACATATTGGAGGATGGAGAGAAAATTCCACGAAAAGCAGATCTGAGAGCGTTTGTATTAATGGCAGATGAGCCGCTTGTTTGGAAAAGTGGACTTACAAGATTTTCAAGAAATCCAGATTCATTTATTGTCAATTCATCACAAGGAGGAGGTTTTAAAGACACATGGGTATTATCTCAGTAGAACAGGCAGACCGCCTTTATTGGCTCGGTCGATACACAGAGCGTGTATATACAACTTTAAAGATTTTTTCAAAAAGCTTTGATAC
>JAUNIR010000027.1 GCA_030523345.1 Lachnospiraceae bacterium | reverse complement strand
TCTGAGTTGCAATTACTACAAAAACTTCTGGCATCCTATATGTCTGACCGCCAATTGTAACTGATCTCTCCTGCATAGCTTCAAGCATAGCTGACTGGGTCTTAGCCGATGATCTATTTACTTCATCAAGGAGAACAAAGTTTCCATATACAGGGCCTATCTTATTCTCAAACTCATTTGTCTTAGCATTATATGTCTGTGTTCCAATAATATCTGAAGGTATTAAGTCTGGCGTACACTGAATTCTTGAGAAAGAGCCATTTACAGCTTCCGTCATTACTTTAGCAGCCGTTGTTTTAGCAAGCCCTGGAACTGATTCTAAAAGTATATGACCATTAGACATCATCGCAACTAAAATTGCTGCACCTAATCTCTTCTGTCCTACAACTTTGCTAGAATAATAACTAAGCATTCCATCGATTATTTGCTTTGCTTTCTGTAATTCTTCCTGTGAAATATTAGATTCGTAGTTCATCTCGTTCTCCATATATACTTATTAATTTTCATTCCTATAAATCCGTCAATTATTCGAATTCAACATTTTATATTTTACCATAATTTTAAAAAAATAGGCCGACACTTTTCATGTCGGCCTACAAATAATGTACTAATTATTTTTAGTTTTCATCTTCTAAATCAAAGTAGCTGATATCATCTTTAAGTTTTGAAGAGATATCAAGAGTATCCTTTGATTCATTTGCAATGCTTTCCATTGTCGCATTAACTTCCTGGATTGAAGCTGTTGTTTCTTCACAGCTTGCTGCATTCTCTTCTGAGATAGATGAAAGAGTACTGATTTCATCAAGTACTGAGTTCTTAGATTTATCAAGATTAATTGCTCTTCCAAGAATATCGTCAATATTTTCTGAAGTAATATCAATACACTCTGTAACCTCAATGAAGCTCTTCTGAACTTCTGAAAGCACCTTACCTTCATTATTAATTGACTGCTGAATTCTCTCAACAAGTACTGTATTATTATTAGACTTCTCAATAATATTAGCAATGATATCCTGAATTTCTGATGCAGATGAATTTGACTGTTCTGCAAGTTTCTGGATTTCCTGAGCAACAACCGCAAATCCTCTTCCAGCTTCTCCTGCTCTTGCAGCCTCGATAGAAGCATTAAGTGAAAGAAGATTTGTCTGTGAAGCGATTTCTGTAATAACATTTGCAGCTTCACTAATTTCTGAAATTGCACGTCCTGTATCTGTAATACCTTCAACAACATCGGCTGAAATTGCAACTGTTGAATTATTAGCATCCAACAGATTCTGAAGGTTTCCTCTTGCAACATCCGAAATCTTCATAACATCATCTGCATTTGCCTTAGCGCTTTCTGCTAATGCCTTGATGTTATCAACTTCATTACCAACATCTGCCATACTTGTTGCTGTATTCTGAATTGACTCAGCCATTTCCATAGCACCCTTAGCAATGCCGTCAATAGCTGTAGTAACTCCTCCAATAGCTTCTGAACATGTATTTACAGAATTTGTAATAGTGTTCATATCTCCATCAAGATTTAACATACCGCCATTGATACCGCCTGTGATACCAAGCAATGACTCTCTAAGTGCTTTAGCAGCTGAAATAATTTGGCTAATTTCTACAATATGAGATTTAGCATTAATCTTAGCATTTAATTTTCCGTTTGATACCTTTGTTGTAAATGTTGCAATCTGCTGAAGTGGTGCTGCAATAAGTCTAGCAACTAAAATTGCAATTATCATAAATGCCACAACTAAGATTACAGCTGCAATAAGTGAAACAACGATAAGTTCATCAATCTTTTCAACTGCATCCTTTTCATCAGCTGTAAGTACTGCTACATATGCCTCATTACGTCCAACATAATATGCAGCGAATTTTTTTGTTCCCTTGTAAAGGTATGTTACACACTTTGGTGCTGGATGATTTCCAGCCTGAATATCTGCGATAAGACCCTTTACAACTTCGTTCTCAACTGGATTACCAATCTTAGATTCATCTGGATGGAAGATCATTGTGCTGTTATTATCAACTACATATGTATATGCTGAACTAAGTCCAAGTGATGAAACATCTGTATATCTCTCGGCAATAGGTCCTAAAAATGTTCCTGCGCCTACATAACCAACAGGTGTATCACCATCAAATACTGGACAATACATTGAAACAATAAGTTCCCCTGATGCTGGTGAGGTAATAATTCCTACATTATATATTCCATTATCCGCTGAAAGCATTGAATCCTGGAGACTCTTAAGTGCATCACCCTCTCTCATTGTCTTACCAACTACAGGTGGTGCTGGGTGCGTCATAACTGTTGAACCCCAGTCTGCTATATAAATTCCTTCCCAACCATTAAGCTTTCCAAAGAAATCTGTTGTATACTGCTGTGCCAACTCCTGTTTTGAAGCGTCATCAGGATTCTTAAGGCAGTCGATAACAATTGGTGATGAAGCAAAAGCTTTAACAACATCTTCACTTTCTTCAATACTGAAATCAAGTCCAGCTCCTGTTTCTTCAATAACACCAAGCATTGAATTATTAGTAACCTGCTTAAGCTCTTTACTTGCCTCAGAAAGATTAATAATAAGAGTTACAACAATTGAAAGAATCATTGGAAGCAATGCAAATAACACAAGTGTTAAATAAATGCTCAACCCTTTCTGCTTTGGTTTATTACTTTTAGTATTTTTCTTAATTTCGTCTGTTTTCTTACCCATTATGAAAAACCTCCATGTCATTTCTGGTACTATATACACATATAATAATACGTGTACACTATTTCTAAATATTACCAAAAACTCTACGTTATGTCAATTTAATTATGTGCATTTTCACCAATGATGTATTAGATATTTTTTATAATAAAAGACGCCAGTGCTAACCCTGACGTCTTTAAATAAACTATATAATTATTTTTATCTCATTGACTTATCATATGGTATACCTTCAGCCTTTGGAGCTCGTGACTTTTCCGAAGTAAGGGCAAGTACAATAAGTGATACAACATATGGCATCATATTATATATGTAACTTGGAATACCAAGAGCGACTAATGAATCAAAGGCAACATATACATTAGATAGTGATCTAAAAAGACCAAATAGTAGTGCTGCAAGTGCAATTCTTGTAGGCTTCCACTGTCCAAAGATCATAACTGCAAGAGCAAGGAATCCAAATCCTGCGACACCATATTCAAACTTCCATTCAGAAACTCCGGTAGTTATGTAAACTATTCCACCAAGTCCACCGAGTGCTCCAGAAATAAGAACACCTGCATATCTCATGGCATATACATTAATTCCTACTGAGTCAGCTGCCTGTGGATGTTCACCACATGCCTGAAGTCTCAATCCAAATTTTGTCTTGTAAAGAACAACATTTGCTAAAATTAAAATAATTAATGTTATAATTACAAACCAGTTAAATGAAAAGCCTGCTATATCAAAACCAAAAGCATCTTTCTGCTTACCATATCTTAATGCTGATGATACATTCGATTCATCTGCAGCCGAATTGATAGCTCGTACTAATACTGTTGCTGCTGCTGTCGCAAGCATGTTCATAGCTGTTCCTACAAGTGTCTGGTCCGCGGAGAAATTTATAGCTGCTACCGCAAGAAGTAATGAATAAATCATACCTGATAACATTGCAACTGCCATTACGACAATAATCATAACAATTGCCGGAAGATCTGGTGATAACACCTGCATAATAAGCGCTCCGCCAAGTGCTCCAACAACCATTATTCCTTCTAGACCGATGTTAATAACACCAGAATGTTCTGAGAAACACCCACCTAAAGCAACAAGTAAAAGAATTGCTGCGAAAATTAATGTATAAGAAATAAGTATTGCCATTAGTTCTCGCCTCCCTTCTTAGCATCTGCATCTAAAGCTTTTGCCGCTGCTTTCTTTTCGTCTTTCTTATCTAATGTTCTATTCAAAATCAGCTTAAAGAATAAGGCAAATCCACATAAATAGATAATAATTGAAGACATAAGGTCTGAAACCTGTGCACAATAAACTCTCTTATCAAGGTATCCTCCGCCAAGTGTTATATGCTGAATGAAGAACGATGAGAAAATTGCACCTATTGGGCTTAATCCTCCAAGGAATGCTGAAGCAATTCCATTGAATCCCATTCCAGGAACAGATGTCTGTGTAGTTGCCCACTGCTCAACGCCCGACAAATAGTTGAATGCTGCGCCAAGTCCTGCAAGCCCACCTGAAATAGCAAGTGTTAATACTGTATTTTTCTTTTCATTCATACCACAGTATATTGCAGCGTTTTTGTTAGCGCCTGTTGCTTTTAGTTCATAACCAAGTTTTGTCTTTTCAAGTATTACCCAAATAAGAATTGCTGCTATTATTGCAAGTGGTACTGCTATTGTTACATATCTATTGTTTGAAAATAATTTCTCAAGTCCAAACGAAGGAAGCCTTCCCGCTGGATTTGCATCTTCAAGCTTATATGAGAAAGGAGTCTTTGGATCCTTTACTATCATAATTAAACTGTTAGCAAGATACAAACCTATCCAGTTAAGCATAATACCAGAAATTACTTCATTAACATTTCTATATGCTTTTAATAGTCCAGGTATTGCACCCCATATTGCCCCAGCTACAACTGAAATAATGAGACACACTACCCAATTCATATTGAAATAAAGCGCACAGAAAAGTGAAACTGCCGCACCCGCAACATACTGGCCCGCTGCTCCAATATTAAAGAAACCAACCTTATATGCAAAAAGAATTGAAAGCGAGCACATAACAAGTGGTGCAGTTTTAACAAGTGTAGAACCCAAATACTTCATAACAGCCTGTTTCTTACCGCCATAGTTTAAGAAGTTCTTAAGGATTGCTACAATACCTTTCGCTGCATTTTCAGGAGATATTGCTAGCAGTACAAGATATCCTATAGCTACACCAATAATGATACAGATTAAAGCTGACAAAAATGACTGGAAAGATGGATTTCTCAAGATGTTTTTATTTTTCTTATTCACCTTTAACCTCCATTCTCTTAGCTCCTGCCATATATAAGCCAAGTTCTTCTACTGTTACATTTTTAGGATCGAATTCACCAACGATTTCTCCCTCGTACATAACAAGAATTCTATCCGAAACGTTCATTACTTCATCTAATTCAAATGATACAAGAAGCACTGCATTTCCCGCATCACGATGCTTTACAAGCTGCTTATGGATATTCTCAATAGCGCCGACATCAAGTCCTCTTGTAGGCTGAACTGCAATAAGAAGCTTTGACTCCTTATCGATTTCTCTTGCAATAATAGCCTTCTGCTGGTTACCACCAGACATTGAACGTGCCTTGGTTATTGGTCCCTGACCTGAACGGACATCATATTCATCTATAAGTGTTTCTGCATAGCCTCGTATATTTTTTCTCTTTAAAAATCCTAATGGGCCTTTTCCAGAAAACTCTGGTTCATAATATCTCTGTAAAACAATATTATCTTCTAAGGAATAATCAAGAACTAGCCCGTGCTTATGTCTGTCCTCTGGAATATGACTTAAACCTGCGATATTTCTTTCTCTAATTGAGAGATTTGTAATATCAATTCCTTCAAGTTTTATAGAACCACTAACTGCCTTTCTAAGACCTGTTAGACCATAAACAAGCTCTCTCTGTCCATTACCGTCAATTCCCGCAATGCAGACAATTTCTCCGGCTCTTACATTAAAAGATACATCCTTAACGCCAAGCTTGTTATGTAAGTCTTCCTTAACATTTAGTCCTTTAACATCTAGTATTTTTACGCCAGGATCCGCATCCTTCTTATCTACCTTAAAGTTAACGTCACGTCCTACCATCATAGCTGAAAGGCTTTCTGGTGTTGCATCCTTAATATCAACTGTTCCAATGTATTTTCCTTTTCTCAAAACAGAACAGCGATCTGCAACTTCCATAATTTCAGCAAGCTTATGGGAAATAAATAAAATACTCTTTCCTTCCTTTGCAAGATTTTTCATAATCTGCATAAGTTCCTTTATTTCCTGCGGTGTAAGTACTGCTGTAGGCTCATCAAATATAAGAATTTCATTGTCTCTGTAAAGCATTTTTAATATTTCAGTACGCTGCTGCATGCCTACAGAAATGTCTTCAATAATGGCTTCTGGTTCAACACTTAATCCATATTTTTCAGAAAGTTCCATAACCTTCTTCTTTGCTTCTGCCTTCTGTAAAATTCCATTCTTAGTTGTTTCAACACCAAGAACAATGTTATCAAGAACGGAAAAGCATTCAACAAGCTTAAAGTGCTGATGCACCATTCCTATTCCTAATGCATTCGCATCATTAGGATTATTAATCGTTACTTTTTTACCATCCTTACGGATTTCACCTTCTTCTGGCTGATATAATCCGAAAAGAACACTCATCAATGTTGATTTTCCTGCACCGTTTTCTCCAAGTAACGCATGAATTTCACCTTTTCTTAACTGAAGGGTGATATTGTCATTTGCGATGATACCTGGGAAACGCTTTGTAATATTCAACATTTCAATTGCATATTGATTTTCCAAAGTAATCCCCTTTCTATTACGAAGAGCCCAATATGACTATATAGCAATAAGGCTCAATTTAGTTCAAAAACTGTTATAAAAACAAAAAAAGCTAAGCTAATCCCTCGATTAACTTAACTCACCTCAGCTAAGGATTATACCATATCTTGGGGTTTGGTGCAATAAAACCAAGTCCTAAATACAAAAAAGAGCGTAGGCAAAACCCACGCTCTTTTATACTTCTATTAAATATTAATGATTACTTAATTGAACCGAAATCATTAACTGTGATAGCAACTGTTGGCATAGCCTCTGTATTGTTATCAACTTTGATCTTACCAGCGTTCATATCAGCAACAAGTGCCTTATAATCATCCTCTGTAAAGTCTGATGACCACTGTGTTGATGGTGCAAGTGCTACGTAGTTAGCATCAACATCATCTGATACGATACCAAGGTTCTCAACCTTACCACCAAATGATGAGAAGTTGTCGTTAAGAACTGTCTCTGTAAGAAGTGTATTAACTGTTGCAGCAAGACCCTTCATAGCTGATGTAACTGTGATACCATCTCCGTATAAGCTATCAATTGTAGCAGCCTGGTCTACGTCAACACCGATAAGCTTTCCACCGCAGTTCTGAGCGATTTCAGCAGCTGATGTATAAACACCTCCGCCACAACCGAATACGATTTCAACACCCTTTTCGTTGTACCATGTATCCATAACTGCTGTGATATCTGCGTCACCGAAGAACTGTCCACCGTATACATACTCTACTGTTACCTGATCAGCAATACCAAGTTCTTCAGCAGCTGCATTAGCACCCTGTACATAACCAAAACCATAACGGATAACTGCAGGAACCGACATACCACCAAGGAATCCAAGGTGCTTGTAACCAAGCTTAACTGCTGCATATCCAGCCATGTAACCTGGAAGTTCTTCCTGGTATGTAGCTTCGTATACGTTATCAAGACCTTCTGCTGATGAATCATCAAGAACGATGAAGTCAACTTCTGGATATGTAGGAGCACATTCAGCAACTGTTGCTGCGAAAAGGTATCCTGGCATAACGATTACATTGTAACCTTCTGCAATAGCCTGCTCTGTTGAAGCAATACGAGCTTCATCAGAATCATCTGTTGGCTTGTAGTAGTTAAAATCAATACCATTAGCTTCACAGAAAGCAACACATGACTCATATGTTGTCTGGTTGAAAGACTGGTCTGTAATATCTCCTGAGTCTGTGATCATTGCTACTGCATAATCTCCAGCTGCCTCTGTAGCTTCAGCTGTTTCTTCTGCTGGCTCAGCTACGTCTTCTGTCTCTTCAGCTGCTTCTTCTGTTGCTGCTGCTTCAGGAGCTGCTGCTGGAGCTGCTGCCTGTGAACCACAACCAACAAGTAATGAAGCTACCATAGCTGTTGCAAGAATTGCACTAAGTAATTTCTTCTTCATAGTTTTTTCCTCTCTTCTTCATAATAAATTGTTTCTGACATTTACCGTCCTCCCGATTTAACATCGCGGTAAAGGCATAATTTGCCGTATTGTCACTAATAAATATTATACTTTGAAGCATCTAAAAAAAACAATGTAGTATTCTACTGTATTAACCACGCTATATATTGTGTTTCTTATGCAGATTACACAAAAAAAGAGTAGCATCATAATTACTACTCTTTTCCGCCTAATGTATCATCAAACTGAACACACACTTCATATTCTTCATCAAGGCTTTTTACTATAGGCTCATATATTTTGGTTATTTCCTCTATCGCATTTTCATCTGCTTTAATTCGGTTTTCCTTAATATTGATACCCTTCTCTAACTTAGTCTTAACTTCTACTTGAAGATCATTATATTCCTTTGGAGTAAATTTTAAATCTCCGAAAGCTAAAAAGCCTTTCCTTGCATCCTCAGATTCAAATTGATTTGGGTCTATTTCAACAGGCAATAGTTTTGAGTGAGGCACTGTTATTGTAATAACTTTTGTCTCCTCATCTACATTAATATTTTCCTTTGTCAGTTCGCTCATGTCGATATAAAAGCGCCCAATGCCTCGGTACTTGATTTTTTGAGTTTTATTAAGTGCCGCTATATCAATAATTCCTGTCTGCTTAATTTCTAGTTCAATCAGGGCCTGTGCGGAACTAACAACTAGCTGACTTTCCTTATTAAATTGCTCCATTATTGGTTCGTAAAAATCAATCGTCGTTTTTTTATCAACGTGATATACTTCATCATCATCAAAACCTGTAATAATAGTATTTTTACTATCATTCTTTTTATCATTAACTGAAACGATTGTTCCAAATGCTGAAACTCCAATTATTCCAATGATACTAAGAAGCAATATGCAGTTTAAAAATAAAGTTTTAATTCCGTTACTCATTATGTTTCTTATAGCTAGGCTACGGCAACTTTTGAGCCCTTATAGAAAAATCCGGTAAAAAAATCAATTTAATCATATACCATATTACTACTATTACTAGAATAGGAATAATACATGAAGTTACTGCCAAAATAGCAACCGCATCAACATACCTTGTAAACAGCTTCTCAAGATATCTCATAAATTCAGACGTACCTGCAGCAATTGAGTCACCAGAATCTTTAAGGCTTTTTATTACTTCTGAGAGCCCTTTAGTTGTGTCCTCTTCGTTATCCTTTGTACCCATGCTTTCTTTAATAAGTTCTGAACTTGATTCTGCCGATTTTATTGTTTCGTCAATCGTAGTGCCATAGACATTTCTAATAAGCTTTGTAACGCTTACACTTGCTGGCATAACCACTACTATAGCTATAGATAATACTACAAACTTATAAGCAATTTCTTTAAGCCTTTCTCTTCCTTTAAAAACATCACCTATGAGATAAAGAATACATGCAACAGGAATGAGCCACTTAAATACCACCAGCCCTGTAATCATTATAATAAATTTCTCAATATATATAGCTGATAAAACAATCATAAATCCAATGCTAAGGTCAGCTAATTTTTCCGCTATTGGCGTAGCTAAATCTCCTGGAAGTGCCGATATTGCAACTGATACTGAAGTAGATGACGCTGTAAGCTTAAGCACTGAATCTCTATTTGCGTCCACCACTTCTATCAAGCTTTTTGTATAAAGATCTGAAGATACAATACGAGACAACACAAATATCGATAAAAGCGCTATCAAGATTGGTAACGTAATTTTAAGTCCCGTCTTAGCATTATCATAAGATAATAAAGGTTCTTTCATAATATAAATACCTTTAAATACTATAACTGTGCTCTTATTTCTGTTAAAGAAGCGTCTATCATTTCAACTAATGTATCATGAAGGCTATCTATCGTAGCCATATCTTTTGCCTCTGCTGCAAATTGAAGTTTCTCTGCAACATCACCTGCTGCCATTGCGCCGATAAGTCTTAATGTTCCCTTAAGAGAATGAACATCTATGGCGTACATCTCTAAATCTTTATCAGCATATTCTTTGATGATAGCTTCTTTCTTTCCTTCCTCTACAAAAGAGTCCAAGATTTCTACATAGAAATCTTTCATACCACCACAATTTTCAATTCCTGCATTTATATCTATTCTTAAGTCCATGTCCGTCTCCTTAAGTATTAACCTTTCTATTTGAATATTACCATACATGTTATTATCCCGCTACAAAAGTTTATGTAATTTCAGTTCGTCATAAAGTCTTGCAACTGGCAATCCTACTACATTATTGTATTCACCATCAATTTTCTTTACGTGTCTCGAAAACCCATCCTGGATTCCGTACGCTCCGGCCTTATCCATAGGCGAGCCTGTCCCAATATATTCAGCTATATCAAATTTATCAAGGTTATAGAAAGTTACATCCGTTTTTTCACTGAATGATATCACTGATTCCTTGTCTTTTTTCTTAACAAAAACTGTAACTCCTGTGTATACCTGGTGTGTTCTATCCGAAAGCATTGAAAGCATCGACGCAGCTTCTGATTCATCATCAGGCTTTCCAAGTATTTCTCCATCGTAATACACGATTGTATCTGCTCCAATTACAATTAATTCTTCATTAGCTGTTTTTGTAACTAATGAATCATATACTGCCTTTGCCTTTCTCCCAGATAATTCTTCAACTACCTTGGAAGGATTATCTTCAGCAATATCTTCATCCACATCAGATGTAATTATTTCAAAATCATTATAAATATATTTAAGTAACTCTCTCCGCCTTGGAGATCCTGACGCTAAAACTATTCTCACTTTTTTGCCTTCTTTTTATTATTACTAAAACTTCCCATCATAATCAGACCCGGATTCTTCGCCCATAAGTCTTACATATTTCTCAGGATCTTTTTTCATCTTCATAAATGTATCAAAAGCCTTAAGAATCATCTGGCACTCATTCTTTGTGGTACCTTCTGTATCCCTATCAAGAAATGCTTTGAAATGATCCATCTGGAATACAAGTATGTCAACTATACTATATCCTGCTACCTTTTCTGTCCCTATAAATTTCTGTGTCTTAAGATATGTTATGAATTCATTTAATACTGGTTCATCGTTTATGATGCTCCTAAAAAATTCATCTGCAAATTCTTTATCAAGCCCTGCAGCCTCTGTCATCTCATCGATTACATTTCTAATTTGTTCTTCCATATGTTACCTGTAAACTCCTTCTCTTTTCTCAATTTTCAAAGGATTTTCCACCGTTAAAAATGTCTATATACTACACATTCAAATTACAAAACGGAATAAATGGAGCCGGGGTACTTTCATGCTCTCCTATGATTTTTTCCATCCAGATCATATTATACCATCTATTAAATTTATATCCTGAATTCGTAAACTCACCTACAAGTCTATATCCAAGCCTCTCATGAAATCTTTTGCTGGCATTAGTAAGAGTTTCATCTTCTATCTCACAAGTTGCAATACAGGCATTTAAGTTCTTAATATTTTGCAACTTCGCATACTCTTCTAGCTTGCTGTATAGACATCTTCCAAGTCCATTTCCCCTTGCATCTTCCCTTAAATAAATTGTCGTCTCAACAGAATAATCGTATGCTGCTCGTGCCTTAAAAACTCCGCAGTAGCAATATCCCTTAATCTCCCCATTATCGTCTGTAGCTACAAGGTATGGATACTTTTTAAGAGTATTCTCTATTCTGCCTTTAAATTCCTCTAATGATGGCACCTCATATTCAAAAGAAATTGCGGTTTTTTCAACATATGGTCTGTATATATTTAATAATTGTTCAGCATCATCTACTGTTGCGATTCTTATTTCCATGTCTTACTGCCTTACTTTTCTTTCCTGTTTGTTCACTTTTTCTCTGCGTCTTTGTTTTCTTATCTTTGTGACTATTTGCTGTACCTCTGTCACTTGCGCTAACAACATTTTTATTCTTAGGCTTTCCGCTATTAGAATATGGTCTTGAAGGTATTAAGCACTCTTTACCATATCCAATCAAATCCTCTCTATGTGCTATCAAAAGAGCCTTCTTTACAAGTTCATAATTTTCTGGCTTTCTATACTGAATAAGAGCTCTCTGCATAGCCTTTTCCCTAGTGTCCTTTGGTATATACACCGGTTTCATATCGGAAGGATTTACTCCAGTGTAATACATACATGTAGACATCGTAGACGGCGTAGGATAAAAGTCCTGTACTTGATCTGGCATATACCCTAGGTCCCTTATATACTCGGCAAGCTTAATCGCCGACTTAAGTGTCGACCCTGGATGGGATGACATTAAATATGGAACTGCATATTGTTCCTTACCCGTAAGCTTATTGACTCTGCCATACTCAGCAAGGAAGGCGTCATAAACACTTGATTCTGGCTTTCCCATTAATTTTAATACATCGTCATCCACATGTTCTGGAGCTACTCTCAATTGCCCACTAATGTGATACTTGCACAACTCTCTTAAAAAATCATGAGATTTGTCGTGTAATACATAATCAAAACGTATGCCGGATCTCACGAATACCTTTTTTACCCCACTTAGGTTACGAAGCTTTTTGAGCAGGTTTACATAATCTTTGTGGTCTACTTTTAAATTTGGGCATGGTTTAGGAAAAAGACACTGTTTTCCAGTACACACACCTTTTGTAATTTGCTTATCACAGGCAGGACTTCTAAAGTTCGCAGTAGGGCCTCCAACATCATGTATATACCCTTTAAACTCTCTATCCTCGGTCATCTTTTTTGCTTCGTCTATAATTGACTCATGACTTCTAACCTGTACTCTCCTTCCCTGATGAAACGTAAGAGCACAGAAATTGCATCCACCAAAACATCCCCTGTTACTTGTAAGTGAAAATTTTATTTCCTTTATAGCAGGGACTCCACCAAGTTTCTCATATGATGGATGGTATGTATTCATAAACGGAAGCGTATATATGTCATCCATCTCTTGGGTTGTCAATGGATCTGACGGCGGGTTCTGTACGACATTTACCTTATTTGGATAACTTTCAATAAGTATTTTTCCTGTAATAGAATCTGTATTATTGTGCTGGATATTAAAACTCTTAGCATAATTAAGTTTGTCTTCCTGCATATCTGTAAACGATGGCAAAATAACAGCACTGCTCATATCTACTACACTCAAATCAGATGTTTTAAATACAGTACCTTTTACAAATGTTATATCCTTAACGCTAATACCACTATTAAGAGCATCTGCTATTTCAACTATGCTTTTCTCACCCATTCCATAGGAAATAATATCCGCTCCTGAATCGAGAAGGACGGATCTTTTAAGCTTGTCTGACCAGTAGTCATAATGTGCAAGCCTTCTTAACGATGCCTCAATTCCACCGATTATTATTGGTGTCTTTTTATATGTCTTGCGAATCAAATTCCCGTACACAACAACTGCATAATCCGGTCTCTTTCCCCTTAATCCGCCTGGTGTATAAGCATCCTCCGAACGTGGTTTCTTATTGACGGTATAATGATTTACCATCGAATCCATATTCCCAGCACTTACCAAAAATCCAAGTCTTGGTTCTCCTAAAATGGTAACTGATTTCTCATCCTTCCAATCTGGCTGTGAAATAATACCTACTTTATATCCATTAGCTTCTAAAACTCTTGAAATAATTGCTGTACCAAAAGAAGAATGGTCAACATATGCATCTCCTGTAATATATACAAAATCGCACTGCTGCCATCCTCGTTCCTTCATATCCTGTTTACTTACTGGTAGGAAATTATTCATGATTGTTTTGATTAATTATTCTTAATCTAGCGTACTTCGCTAAGCTTATTAATTGACCAGGCTCTGACGTTAATTTCCTCAACGCCACTACCACAGTAAGGGCATGATTTTGTGCCAAGCATTTTAATAGGTGCACCACAGTTAGGACAATTGTTTGATATAAAACTGCCCCCTACTTCTGTCTGTTCCACATCCTGAACATACATAAGCTCTATGTCATATCTTGTTTGAAATTTATGTTCCGTGCTACCCTTTATAACATTTCCTGATGTGTCGGTAATATAGTGAAGATATCCAACTGCTGACTGCAATGTAATTACACAATTTCCAGCTGATTTGGTATAATTCTTGATTTCTGTTCTGTGAATGTCAATTTCTGCAAATCTTTCTTTGCGTCCGGCATTCACATTTCCCTCGATTACTGAATTAATCTGACTTCTAAGATCCTTAGATGCATTAACAAGCATTGTAATGTCTGAAGCCGATACAGCATTAAACGCAGACTTCATCATATTCTCGGCTTTAACCTTAAATTCTCCATAGCTAAACTCAGGGAAGTCACTTTGAATTCTAGGCAAATAAATAGACGTCATTGAACTTACAGATTTAGGAGTTATTTCCATTTCTCTCTCCATTTGTTCTGGATCTATATGCTTTGATATCTGAACAAGTGGATCAACAACTGATTTCACTTTTCTAACAACCTTAAGAATCATAACTGATGCCACTATTAAGACAACACCTGTAGCTATTAATAACACTAATGCACTCATAATCTCTCCGTTTGTTTTACATTTTTTTCTTTAGGATATCTATAACTTGCTCATAATTTTCCGGCTTATGAGGAAAACTACAATCTGTACATACCTTAACTTTTCTTCCGCCTATTTCCTTATATTCATTAAGACCTGGGCATTTTTCCATGCCATACAAAGGGCAATAGCAAAAGAGACAATTTATAATTTCTTCCCCTTTATGACAAGGGTAATATTTACATTCTTTATTCTCGAAAAATTTATACGAGTTATCCATTTGCTTTAATACCACCTAACATCTTGTTTATTATATCAAAATAACAAATTAAAATGTATTGCCTTTTACACTTCTCTGAGTTTATTTACATATGCTGTTTTACCCTCAGAGCTATATCCAAGACTTTTGTAAAAAGAATGCGTTCTTTCTTCCTTAGAACCTGTTATTAACATCATTTTATAACAATCATTATCCTTGGCAATTTGTTCGGCATACTTAAGGCACTCTCTCGCATATCCGTTGCCTTCGTATTCCTTCTTTGTTACTACATTTTCCACTAATGCATATGACGAAAGATTTCTAGTCAAGTTCGGAACAATCAAACATGTGCATGATGAAACTATAACCCCATCTACTTCATTAACAATGAGATTATAATTTTTGTCTTCAAGAATGTGCGCATAAACACGTTCTCTTTTCTCACAATCTTCAGGAATTGTTTTTTCATGAAGACTAAGATAAAGCTCTAATATATTTTCTAAGTCGTTTTCTTTTGCTAATCTTACCATTTTTCTTTACGATTTTATTATCTATCCCATCTGTTTCATGCCAGTTTTCTATTTATCTTTTTCTGGCGCTTTTTATTCATTTTTTGTGCTATTATAATATTGAAAAATATGTTATGTTTTATCAAATACAAATATATTTAAATAATACTGGCAGGAGGTACTCTATGGGATTAATTATTTCACTAATTATTGGTGCTATCGCAGGATGGCTTGCAGGCAGAATTATGAAAACAAATAACAGTCTGCTTATAAACATAATTTTGGGACTCGTAGGTGGTGTTGTAGGTAACTTTCTTTTTGGACTTATTGGAATTTCCTTCAGCGGCTATCTTGGAAATATTATTGGTTCAGCAATTGGCGCCTGTATCGTAATTGCAATACTCAAAGCAATCAAAAGAGGCTAATCAATTAGCCAATCACATAACGTCTCTTATTGTAGAAACATACGCCTAATGGCTCATACAATAAAAATACTCTTTCAACACTTCAACCATTTCGTTCAAGTGATAATCAAAACAGTGACTATCACCCTCGATAAGTTTTAGTGTTGAATTTTTGTATTTTTTTGCCACTTCAATTCCATAAGAAACATCTACCGATTCATCATTTGTCCCATGAACAACAAGTACCGGTCTATCATATGCCGCAATAGCTTCATCGACATTAATCATCTTTGCAACTCTTAAATAGTTGCCTTTTATAATATACTCTTCCCAGAAAACTATCGATTCAGGGATATTATTTTGCTCAAATTTTGTGCCAAAGAATATTCCTTTTTTTGCATCATATACAATGTTTGTAGCAGGAGAAATCAAAATGAGCGACTTAATCTGGTCCACCTTCGCTGCCGCAGCTAACATTACCGCAAGTCCTCCTTGCGAATGTCCCGACAAATAAATATCAGTTACAAAATCAAGACTTCTTCCATAATCAATAATAAATAGTATTTCGCTAACCCACTCCATTATGTTGTGATTACTGAAGTCTCCGTCACTTTTCCCGTGACCATACATATCAACTCTAAGACACGCCATTCCATTATCATTAGCAGCATCTCTAACACCTTCTAACTGCGCCTCATCCATTTGACCAGTTAGTCCATGAATTAGAATAACTAATGGCATCTTTTCGTTAGATTCATCTGGCATATCAAGTTTCGCATATAGCTTAAATCCATCTTTGTCAATATAGAAATCTTTTTGCATTACTTATTAGCCTTTTCTTTCTCTTTAACTGCCTTCCACATTGCCAACGCTTCTTCTGGTGTATCAGGTCTCTTCATACCAGAAAATACGTGAGGATGTCTCCTAATTAGCTTGTCTGTAAGACCATTAACTACATCTTCAAAAGTGAATGCACCTCGCTCTGCGGCGATTTCTGCATTAAGGAGTACTTGAAGCATTACATCTCCCAGTTCCTCACACAAGTTCTCATCGTCCATATTATCAACTGCTTCAAGCACCTCTTCACACTCATCAGTAAGGCACTTCTTAAGTGATTCATGTGTCTGGACTGAATCCCAGGAACAACCTTCCTCAGGATCTCTTAGTACATGTATTATTTCCAAAAGTTCTTCCATTGAATGGGCTGCGCCTTCTTTGTATTCTTTGTTCATGTTTTCACCTATTATATGTTTTTTGGCATTTTCGTGTTTTACTATGCCATCCTATATAAAGAGCCTGTCGCGTCCTCAATCATAGCTCATGCCACCTAAGACTACTTCTCCACAAAACGCCTTACATCATCAACATACTTCCTACCCTCTGACACTCCGTTTTGATATACTCGTTCAAGTTCATCTGGGTTTTTCTCAGCAGGCTTTACCTGAAGCTTCAAAGTAGGACGTATTACTAGTATGCGGCCCTCTTCTTCACACTTATCGATATAATCCATAGTCGCGTTATACATTATATGACGGTCTCTCATTGCCTCATATAGCTTTGGATGTTTCTTAAGCAGAAGTTTTATTACGGGAAGACCCTTATATGGTTTCTTTCTATATCCCTTTGGCTGTGTCATCACAACAACAATTCTGTCGTAACCTAATTCCTCAAAGTATTTAAGTGGTACTGAATCCGAAGTGCCACCATCAGAATATTCTCCCCCATCTATTGGCACAACATTAGCAAAGATAGGCATTGACGCCGATGCTCTCATCCATTGAATATCCTTCGCATCTCCAGAATTGCATATAACATAATGCGGCTTACCAGTATTAGCATCAGTAACTGTAACATAAAAATCCATAGGGTTATCTGCATATGTCTTTTGATCAAATATGTCTAATTCAAAAGGGAGTGTTTTATAGCAAAAATCCACGGGATACAAATCCCCTGTCCTAAGCCAGTGAAGAAAACTCACGTATCTTCGATCTCTGCAATAATTCTTGTTGTATCTTATTGCACGCCCAATCTGATGTGATTTAATATTACAGCCAAAAACAGCTCCTGCAGATACCCCAATAGCACCATCAAATTTTAAATTATTTTCCATGAATACGTCGAGGACTCCAGCAGTAAACATTCCGCGCATTGCGCCGCCTTCAAGAACTAAACCTGTTTTCATTCTTAACCCCTATAACCAGCTCTCATCATCCACATATGCCACAGATAAAAGTGCATCCATACGTGCAACATCTTCCTCACCTTCAATTACATCTATGAGAGTTGCTGTTTCCAAAAGATCCTCTAAAGATTCATCTGGCCCAATTTCATAATCTAAATCTTGCTCGCAAAGTGGACATGGCGTTTTTTCACTAGTATGCAATGACAAAAATCTATAATTGCACTTTTTACACTCATAAAATCCACATTTATTTGTTCCATCTTCTAAAAAATACATTTGCTGTTTTCTCCTATATAACAAAATGGATTATCTTTTTCCCTTTTTGCATAAACGCTTTCAAGAAATCTAACTATTATAGCTTTTTTCACTAGCGGGCGTTTTTCATGTGACAAAAAAACATTCGTGCCCAAAAGCATCTTAAGCAAATCAATTTGTTCCTTAAGGTGCTGCACATTGTACACCTTAACTTGCTTACGATATTCCGAATTTTTCTCATACAAGTCATAAGACGTACCCATTTCGGACTCACCATCCCTGATCATCTTATATGACGGAAAAATCGAATCACCCATGAATATGATTTCGTCACCCACCTCTAGGCAAAGGCAACCCTTTGAATGAGTTGATGGTATCGGAAATATATGTATCTTAACGCCATCATCTACTGTAACTTGCTCATCAACTATTGTGACAAAGTCTTCGTCTATGGTATCAGCTTTGCAATGCTTGCATGTATATCTGCTTACGTACAAATTAACGCTTTTACACATTGAAGACTCATCACTTGTTTCTGAATTACTCTCCCTGCTTTTCTGAACATCTCTGGCATGCTTCATTATTTTCTGAAGATTTCCCATGTGATCTTCGTGGAAATGAGAAATTACGATATTTACCCCTCTTCTTAAGTTAAGCAATTCTTCACATATGGCTTTTGATATAGCCTCATAAGCCTCATCGCTAGCACCAACATCAAATATCCATGTAGCCTTATCTCCTTTTACAAATACTACATCAGATGATAAAGGGCTTTCCGAACTTACAATATATTCTATTCTGTCTGATATTTCGACTCGCATATCTTATATTTTCATTAATTATTATCAGCTATTACTTTCTCTTTTTTTTCAAAATATATGAATACGCCAACACATATTATCGCAGATAAAAGCGAGCCAAGTGGCGCACCCCATCCCATTGGGTAAAGCGTATCCGGCCACATTTTACTGAACATATATGTCCCAGGTATTCTAACTAATAGCACTGACATCAAATTATGTATAAATGAAATCTTTGACTTTTCACAGCCGCAAAAATAACCGCTAAAACAAAAATGTACTGCTGCAAAAACCGTGTCAAATGAATATGATCTTAAATATTCACAACCTGCAATTAATACAGGCGTTTCTCTCGTAAACCTAGCCACCAAAGTATGTGGTAAAAACTGATTATAAATGGCGCAAAAAAGGCCCCAACTTACGGCTATTAACAATCCATAATACAAACTCTTCTTCGCTCTGTCTTTCTTTCCTGCTCCGATATTTTGCGCTGTGACAACAGATATTGCAGATAAAAAAGCCGACGGAACTAGGAACATAAAGCATATTATTTTTTCAACTATGCCTACAGCTGCTGCATCAATAAGCCCTCTTGAATTTGCTATTATTGTGATTACTATAAATCCGATCTGAATAAATCCATCCTGAACTGCTATTGGTGTGCCAACCGATAAGACCTTAGTTATAGCCTCTTTGTCTGGTTTATATCCTTTCATGGAAAAAGAAAATCCAAGATCTGCTTTCTTAGATTTAACAAGTGAAATAACAACACTTACTGCCTGCCCTATAACTGTTCCAAGAGCTGCCCCTTTAGCTCCCATTCCACAATAACCGATAAACCAGAAGTCTAGTATTATGTTAACCGTGCATGCGATAGCCACAAAATATAAAGGACTCTTTGAATCCCCCGCACCTCTGTACACACTGCTTATAACGTTATAGGCAACTATAAATGGAAGTCCTGCGAAACATATATAAAGATACTGTTCTGTTTCTGTTACAGCCTCAATCGGGGTTGACATAACTTTAACAATATTTCCCGTAGCTACTAGTAATGCTATTGTTACTACAACTGCAAATACTGCAAAAAAACAAACCGAGTTTGCTACAATTTTGCCGGCACCTTCTCTATCTTTTGCCCCTATGCATTGTCCTACATGAACTGTTGTGCCCATTGCAAAGCCAAGTATTATAACGGTAAGCATATGCATAACCTGGCTTCCTATTGATACTGCCGTTGTAGTTGATGCCGTGTTATACATTCCGACTATCATCAAGTCTGCCATTCCATAAAAAGTTTGTAAAAAAGCTGCCAGTAAATACGGAAGCGCAAATTTTATTAAATTATTTCTAATATTTCCCGTTGTTAAATCGTTACTCATTTCTCTTTATCAGCTCAAATTCCTAAATAACACACTGCTCCTATTTTATCATAACAACACTAAATATGTACCGTTTCATTGACTTTTTATAAATATATCTCTATCATATACAAAGTATTAGGATAACCTCGTTTTAAGTCACGAAAGGAGTATATATGTGGACTAGAACAGATCTTAAAAGTAAAGGAAAAATTAATTTTCAGAACAATTATTGGATGTCCGTTGTTGCGGGTCTTATAATAACATTTTTTACTGCATCAGGTAGTGGCAGTTCAGGCAGAAGCGCTTCCTCATCTGTTAATTCAGCTATGGATAAAGACGCTTCAGGGTTCATTGGCGTAGTTGTAATGATGATTATACTCGCTGTTCTTGGCGCCGTTCTCATCTCTGCAATAATTAAAATCTTAGTTGGAAATTCTCTTATTGTAGGATCTCAGAAAATGTTCCTCGATAATGGAAAAGGCGTAGATACAAAGAGCTACGGTAATCTTGTTTTTGTATTCACTAATGGATACTGGAAAAACGTTGTTCTTACAATGTTTTTAAAGGATCTTTTCACTGCGCTATGGACATTACTTTTAATAGTTCCTGGGATAATTAAAGGATACGAGTACAGAATGATTCCATACCTACTTGCAGAAAACCCTGAGATGGATTACAAGGAAGCTTTTGCAAAAAGTAAGGAAATGATGGATGGCCAGAAATTGGATGCTTTCGTCCTTGATTTATCATTCTTTGGATGGTTCCTTTTAAGCGGACTTACTCTTGGAATTCTTGGACTTTTCTATGTTAATCCATACTACTACCAGACATGCGCTGAGTTGTACTTAACATTAAAAAGAAACAATTCATCATTAGACAGCAATTATTAAAATTTACAAGTATACGTAACTATTTATATATATATATTAAAGAAAAAAAATGACGATTAGTGTTATTATTCCAACCTACAATAGAGAAAAAACAATAAAAAGATCTATAGAGAGTGTTCTTAGTCAAACTATAAGCGTTGACGAGATAATTATAGTTGATGACTGTGGTAATGATAACACTAAATCAATAATAGATAGTTTCAATGATAAAATAATAAAATATATTAAATTACCTGAAAACGGTGGTCCCGCCGTAGCTAGAAACGAAGGTGTAAAAATAGCAACCTGCGACTGGATAGCGTTTCATGACAGCGATGATGAATGGTTACCAAATAAGATTGAAAACCAAATAAATTATATAAACTCACACCCTGGTGTAGAATTTGTTTATTGCTCATACAAGCGTTCCTGGGCAGATGAGGTAATCCCATTTATATTTAATCTTGATAAGTATGAGGGCGATATGCTTGAGACACTACTTAAGCATAACACCGTTGGTGCCCCAACAATACTGATGAAAAAGCAACTGTTCGAGGATATAGGTGGCTTCGAAACATCAATTCGCTGTATGGAAGATTGGGATTTTGCTATAAAAGTCTCCAAGGAAAACTATTTAGGCTTTATTGAAGAGCCTCAGCTGCTTGTCCACAGAGTTGACATGAGTGTTTCACATGACAATTATGGTTATTTGCAGGCAATGTGCTATATAATTGGAACTCACAAAAATGAATTTATAAAATATAATAAATTTAATTCTGTAATCATTAATCTAATAAATGATGCGAAAAAGCTCGGCGTGGAAAAAGAGATTGAAAAACTATTAGCTTTATATATTTCACTATAGGTCAAATATTTAGTTGACGATTTTATTGCTTTAATAAACAAACAGCCAGACGAAATACTTAAATAAATCGTCTGGCTGTTTTATTATGTATCACTAAGATTTAGTGTACTTCTACTTATTATCTTCTTTAATCAATCTCCTAACAGCTTCCACTGCTGTCTTGATTGCAAGTTCTGTATCGTGAACCTGCGTGTTAGGAAGTCCCATCTTTTCACGTTCCTGGTTAGCTACTACCAAGAAACATGATCCAACTCTTACACGAAGGAATGACCCAGCAATGAACAGCGCTGCTGATTCCATTTCTGAAGCGAGGCATCCCATACGAAGCCATGCCTGCCACTTATTCTCAAGTTCATAGCTTACTGGCATTATTTCAGGCTCATGCTGTCCAAAAAAAGAATCCTTACACTGAACAACACCCACATGGTGGCGTATTCCCATTTCTTTAGCCGCACCTACAAGTGCATTTGTAACATTTAAATCAGGAACAGCTGGATATTCAATTGGTGCAAATTCTTTACTTGTGCCTTCCATTCTAACTGCACCAGTAGCAATAACTACATCACCACCCATAACGTCTTCCTGCATTCCACCACATGTTCCAATTCTTACAAAAGTATGTGCTCCACATTTTGACAATTCATCAATCGCAATTGATGCTGATGGTCCACCGATACCTGTTGATGTAACTGATACTTTTACTCCATCAAGTGTTCCTGTATAAGTAACGTATTCTCTTGAATCTGCTACAAGCTTGGCATCATCAAAGAATTCAGCAATTTTTGCACATCTCTTAGGATCGCCTGGCATAATAACATACTTTCCAATATCCTCTGGACCTACTCCTGTGTGATACTGCTTTCCTGAACCTTCTGCATAATCTACCATACCCCAATACCTCCTAAATACCTTATATTATCTCTCTTAAATAGCTTAGATTTTCTATCTCATATGTAACTTTAACGCCTTTGTCATTTACCTTCCCATATGGATTATACCATATTGTATCTATTGACGCGTTATTACCACCTAAAATATCACTTGTAAGAGAATCTCCTATAATAACAGTTTCTTTCAAATCAGTAATTCCTTCTCCCTTTATTACTGCGTCAAAATATCCCTTATTAGGCTTCTCAATCCCAACATCTTCCGAAATGTATACAGTGTCAAATATTTCATTAAGACCTGAAGTTTTTAACTTTTTCTCCTGGGCAATCTTTGTTCCATTAGTAACAGCTATAAGCCTATATGCTCTCGCTCCCTTATCATTGAGCTTTTCTTTTTCTTCCTTAAGAATTTCTACAGCATTGTCCTCAAATACAACAAAATCACCGAGTGTAACTTGATAGTCCGCATTAAAAGCTTCCGCAACTTCTGTATCTACTCCAATGGATTCAAAAAACTCTACAAATCTTCCGACTAAGATTTGTGGCTTTGTCATTTCTCCTCTTTCCAAAGCCTGCCAGTATCTGTCATTGATTTTGGAATAATCTTCTATCATTTCATCGGTACAATCTCCAAGATTATACTTTTTAAATAATGCCTTTATTGCAAGATTTTCAGCTGCCTTAAAATTAAGCACTGTTCCATCTATATCCCATAGTAAAAATCTATACATATCCATTTCCTACTACAAATTAATATGAATTAGCACAAAATAAAACTGCCTGCATTTCAGCAGGCAATTTCATATATTAAACTATTAGTTATCTGCAAAAACCTTAAGTCCTGTAGACTTGTGAGAGCTACGAAGCTTACGAAGTGCCTTGGCTTCAATCTGACGAATTCTTTCTCTTGTAACGCCGAACTCTACGCCAACCTCTTCAAGTGTACGTGACCTTCCATCCTTAAGACCAAAACGAAGAATCAATACTTCTCGTTCTCTCTCTGTAAGCCTATTAAGAGCCTCCATAATATGATCATGACGATCCATCTTAATAGCTGTCTCTTCTGGCATGTCAGCCTTTTCATCTTCGATGAAGCTTCCGAGTGATGAATCCTCTTCCTCACCAATAGGTGTCTCAAGTGATACAGGCTCCATTGAGAACTGAAGTACATCATTAACCTTCTCTTCAGTCATATCAAGCTTTTCAGCAATTTCCTTTGGCGTAGGGTCCTTACCAAGTTCAACTGTAAGCTGACGCTTTGTACGTGATACCCTGTTTATAGTCTCTACCATATGTACTGGTACTCTGATTGTACGTGCCTGATCAGCTAACGCTCTTGTAACAGCCTGACGTATCCACCATGTTGCGTATGTTGAGAACTTAAAACCTTTAGTATAATCAAACTTCTCACAGGCTTTCATAAGTCCTAAGTTACCTTCCTGAATAAGATCAAGAAGGAGCATTCCACGTCCAACATATTTCTTTGCAATACTAACAACAAGTCTTAAGTTAGCATTAATAAGCTTACTTTTAGCTTCCTCGTCACCTTCCACTACTCTCATAGCAAGATCTACTTCCTCCTGAGGGCTTAAAAGTGGAATAAGTCCGATTTCCTTAAGATACATTCTTACTGGGTCATCAATAGGTGTGTCATTTGGAACTGAGAATAAGTCCTCACTTTCCACATCGATTTCCTCAGCAGCAGCTGATGCCTCTTTCATAATCTCGTCATCAGAAACAAGTTCGTCATCAAGATCTATTTCTACGAATCCTGCATCAGCAAGATCAGCTTCCTCAAGGAAACTGTCATGTGACTCAATGATATCTTCTACAGAAATATCATCTTTTGTTATATTTTCATCTAAAATATCCATATCTTCCATAATTACTTTAACTCCTCACCTGTTAAAAGCTCGTAAGCCTGAAGGTATTTTGCAATTGTCTTCTCTGTGATCTCTTCTGGAAGTGTCCAGTCGTGATCTTTATTTGCTTTAAGCCAGTCTCTTGCAAACTGCTTATCGAATGATGGCTGACCGTGTCCTGGTTCGTATGTGTCTGCTGGCCAGAAACGAGAACTATCTGGTGTTAGCATCTCATCTCCAATAATAATCTGACCGTTCTCATCAAGACCGAACTCAAACTTCGTGTCAGCAATAATAATGCCTTTTGTAAGAGCATAATCAGCACACTTCTTATATAAAGCAATTGTATAGTCTCTGAGCTTCTTAGCATACTCTTCGCCCTTACCAGGGAAATGTTTCTCAAGATGCACTATACTCTGCTCATATGAGATGTTCTCATCATGATCACCAATTTCAGCTTTTGTAGATGGTGTGTAGATTGGCTCAGGAAGCTTATCTGATTCCTTAAGTCCCTCTGGCAGCTTAATACCACATACTGTGCCGTTCTCCTGATATGAAGCCCATCCAGAACCAGTAATATAGCCTCTTACAATACATTCAATCGGAAGCATTTCAAGCTTCTTACACATCATGGAATTTCCATCAAACTCAGGCTTTC
>JAUNIR010000026.1 GCA_030523345.1 Lachnospiraceae bacterium | reverse complement strand
AAAGGTGAAGAATTAACAAGAGATAAATTCATAAATCTTTCGGAAAATAATACAATAAGAATAGTAAAATCATTATAAGAAAATGCATCAATATTTAAGAGCAATAGGTTTTAGTGAATTAAAATCGAAAAAAGAACTTAGAGAACTGTTATACAGCATTATTGAAGGCTGCGATACAGTTAATAATATAGAGACAGACAGAAAATCAGTAATAGTTGAATATACTAAACAATTTGCAGGACCATGTGGTATTACATTAAGAGCAGAAATAGATGAAGAAAAAAATCTTGTTGTAGATTTTTATTATCCATTTCTCAATGCTCATACAACATCTACTTGTGAAGATTTAAGTGTCGAAAGACATTCAGCTAATGAGTCTTTTGCTGGAATATGTGAAGATATAAGAGTAGGAGCTTCAATAATATTTGATTTGCAAAATGGTGTTGAATACATGAAAAATTTTGCAAAAAAAACATTTAAGAGAAGTGGAAATACAATATATCTTGCAGGTTTATCTGTTGATGGTATGATTCTTCTTCCTATAGAGAAGAATGCAAAAGAACTTCAAAGAGTTAAGCAAGTTTCCAGTGAGAGAAGGCAGAAGATTATAGCCGCAAGAGAAGGAAATGAAGAAGCTATCGAAAAGCTTACAATAGAAGATATAGATACTTATTCAAATCTTTCAAAACGTATTCATAAAGAAGATATTTTCACTTTAGTTGATACATATTTTATGCCATATGGTATTGAATGTGATCATTATTCTGTTTTGGCAGAAATAGAAGAGTGTAGCATGTATCATAATTACATAACAGATGAAGAAATATATGTTATGACACTAAATATGAATGAACTTAAGTTTGAAGTTTGTATTAATAAAAAAGATCTGCTTGGTGAACCGCAGATTGGAAGAAGATTCAAAGGCAACTTTATTCTACAAGGAAGAGTTGAATTTGCATAAAGTCTGTAAATTACATATAGTATTGTAAGGATATGGTCTCCTGAACTATATTAAGAAAGTTACAGCAAAAAGGAATAACAAAATACAAGCCCTATCTCAAAATGAGGTAGGGCTATTAATATGTTTTTTGTAATATTTACAAATCGTCGCTTTTATCCCTGTTACATCTCCAACATAATGTCTGAAGGTTAGATGCTTCTGTTTTACCACCCTTTGATACAGGTATGATGTGGTCTACTTCTAATAGAAGATTAGGTTCGTTATATACACTATTTCCACATATACAACAAGTGTAGTTATCTCTTTGTTTAATTGCATTTCGTAGGTCGTTAGTCATAGCACTACGCTGTGATTTGGTGAAATCTTTCTTGTTTATTTTTTCAGAAATTTTACTTTGTAGATTTTCTAAAACATAAACATTTATTGTCTGATATGCAATGTTTGTACTTTGTCCTTTTGGACTTGTATAAGAAAAACGAATTTCTGGTAATTCTGTGGTGAGTTCGGATTCACGCAGATCGCAAGCTAAATAAGGAAGTTTGTAAGTATCTCCAAAATTTCTAACAATAAAAGGTAATTGGGAGACCATTTTAGTACGCAGAAGAGATATATTTGAAAATAAATCATCATAGGCGTTTTGGAAACCTATACAATAATCCAACATTTCGACGTATTCTTTACTATTTTCAATATTTGAATACTTTAGAATATATTTAATACTGTTGTTTAAAGCACCACCAACAACACTATTCGAGCAATATATAGTCTGATTTAATCCCATAGTGTTTATTGCGTTCATATAGTTATCACGAGTATTTAAGACTAATGACCCTAAATATCGAGTATTATTAACTAATTTAATATTGTTGTTTCGTAGTTCTTCTATATTATTTTTAATATAGCTGTTACTATATATTTTAAGGATTAGATATATTAAAAAGATTGCAACAACGATGCATATAATACATATTATCAATGTTTTATCAGCTTCAGAAAATTCTATACCCATTTAATTTTGATGTCCTTTCGAAGAATGTAAGTATTATACCACAATTGCAATATATGTTATACTTTACGTACGGTATACAATAAATCAAACACTAAGGAGATAGGTATGACATATTTCTTGAAAGTAATTGGTATGTTATTTTATCTTTTGTAGTGTTGATTTTAGGAATAATAATCTGTGCAAGGACAGATGTTAATTTGGAAACTCTTTTTGTGATGAAAACAGCAGGAGTCGGTTTTCTTGGTTTTGCTATTTCATAATTTGCGTTTGCCACTTTTCTTTTTGTAGTATCTCACGCATTAGAGTCCTGGCGTATGAATGCTATATATACAAAGAAGATTTATCAGTTAATGCATCCACAATCTAATAATAATTACGAATATGAAGATAGTGAATTTGAAAAAAATGAAGCAGATGAAGAACCATTTATCATAAATTGGATATAAAAAGAAACCCTGTACATCACAAAAACAAAACATCTCAGTTAAAAAAGGATTTAATTTAAACTCTTTGTGTGATGTGATTGTGACATATTTAAAGATATATAATGTAAGAAGAAATTCGGTTAATAATTCGATAAAATTGACGAGATTTCGATGCTGAATTATAATTAATTTATTGATGTAAAATTTTCGGTTTTGACATTTTGGACACCTTTTTGAAATGAATAAAACCCAGAAGTTCTCTTAGTTAAATGGATATAACAATAGCCTCCTAAGCTGTAGTTGTGGGTTCGATTCCCGCAGGGAACGTTCTAAATGCCCTTATTTATGGGAATTGTGAGGTATTCACGTATTATTTGAATACCATAAGTTAATATCGTATCAGAAAACACTTTTCTAAATTTGTCTAAAAGTATTATAGTCTAATGTAATGTACTGACTATTCATTTCTTATTTATGCCTCATTAGCTTTTCTTATAGAGCATTCGGCATATATCCTTATAATTTTGATATGTATGAAGAAGTAAAAGAAATATGTAAATTGAATACAGATATATATAAGTGTATCTCACAAGATATTGACACAGATAGAGTTGTATTAACAGATAAGTCTGCAATTCATATCGCCGATAGTCATCCAGATGCGTATAAAGAGGTTCTTATTGAGCTGAGAGATACTATACTAACCCCAGACTATATTATTGCTGATGAGAAAAGACTGAATACTGGTTTGGTTATAAAAAGAATCGCTCCAGATGAAATAGACTCAGAGCATACATTTATAGTATTAAAAATATGTACTGATTCTAAAAATGGTATACTGGCTAATTCTATCATTTCTGGGTGGAAGATAAGTGACAAGCGACTTAAAAGCTATTTGAGAAACAAGGAGATTCTTTACAAACGATAATAATTTTGTTAGTATAACTATAGGTATTTGAGGTGGTAAAATACGTTGCAACCACACACCTTCGGGTCAAAAGAGATGCTACAGAGGCGACGGTAGCCAAATATCGTATATGAGAAGAAGTCACTGAAGTGACTTCTTCTTATTTTTTCTCTGTAGAGTTAAAAGTTTCTAATTAATTCTGTGTGGCAGCCTGTGTTATTAGCTATTGTTCTCATTTACATCATTGTTGTCCATATTATCAAGTGCATAGATGCAAGCTTGTATGACAAAGCTCGAAAAAGATACTTCGCTTCCAACTAAGGCCATATTAATCCTATCAATTAATTCTAAAGGAAATCTAATTGTCTTATTTTCGCTCTCTTTACGGTCTTTCTTAATTTGAAATGCCATATTATCACCTCTTCCATATATAAAGTAGTGCAAAAAACTACAAAAGTATGCATTTTATGAAACATTGCATAAATGCATTACATTAGACATTGATAATTTGCAATCATAGAAATATAATGAATTAGTGACAGAAAATATATAATCTATACAAAAACTATATGAGGAGTTGCAAAAATGGAAGACTTAGGATTGTCATTTGATGAAGCGATTATACTTGAAAATGAAAAGGTAAAAAGAGGTACAAACCTTATATCAAATTATACGAATAAATTGGTATTAACAAATAGAAATCTCATATATGTTGAATATAATATGTTAAGAAAACCAAAGAATATAGAAAAGATGCCATTGAATACTATAAGAACATATAACGGTCGGGCACAAGTATCAGCAAAAAGAGAAGTCAGCGGGTATGTATCATTGGATGTTTATTTTAATAATGGCCCTGAAAAGTTTATATTTTTGACTATGACGACAAAAGAACCTCAAAAATGGGTAGAAAGTATAAATAGTATAATTAATGGTGTTGCAGTGTCTATGAATATAGGAAAAAGTGCAGTAGAAAGTGCAACTGAAATGGTTGCTGATAGTATTGCATCTATAGCGGGAACATTTACTACTGCATTCAATAAAAGGATGAATAAAGGAAAAATGGAAACTACAGAATGTCCATCTTGTACAGCATCAGTAAAGGGGCAAGCGGGAACAGTAGTGGTATGCCCATATTGTGGAAGACAAATTAAATTATAAACAAAAGAAAAAATGATTGTTCAAAAAGAAGGATAGTTTTATGAAAAAGGAATTTTTGTCATTAATATTAATTATTAGTATGTTTTTATTAATAGGTTGTGGTGAAGATGAAAAGGCTTCTGCATCTGCTCCGTCTATACAGGTTGAAAATGTGCCTGTTGTTGCGGAAGAGAAAACAGAAGAAGTAGCAGAGCCTGTTTTTGATGAAAGTGATCCAAAGCAGAAGATTGAAAAAGTCGTAACAGAGCGTATCACAGACGAATATAGAAAAACTGTAATAGACCGAATTGAAATTAATGCTAATCTTGGAACTGAAGAGGAATGTGACTTTATTGTTTTACCACATCTTACTTGGGATGTTGAGAATAGCGTTGACATGACACATCAGATGTTGGAAATGTATAGTTCTGATTTGGCAGCGACTTTGTATAATGAGTGTCCTGATGTTGCAGAAGTTTGTATTTTCTGGACAGTTCCATATCATAATAATGCCGCCGCAAAAATGCAATTTGTTCGCACATCAGGTGGTATGACTTGGGGCGACAAAATGTATGACGGAGATTTAAGGTAAAGAAAAAGACTAAATTAATTATTCCATTTGTGTTATTGCTGTAATTGTGTTAGGTCAGAGGAATATAAAATAGATTAACTCCTTCGGGAGTTTTTTTGTATAAATAGGGGCGTTCATCGTTAAATTGTATCCGAATTAAGTACTAATGAAAAAATGTCATTGTGGTTTTCTGCTGCCATATTATAATAAATTGACGAGATTTCGTTACTGAATTATAATTATTGCAGTGTAATTAAGTAGTTTTCCTGCTGGACACACTGGGACACATTGTGGAATACCGAAAAACGTTGAAAATACGCTATATTAGGGATTTCACCGAACGTACAACCCTGCTCCGAAGGAGTAGGACGTGAGAAAACACGAAATTATTAAGAGAAGGAAGTAATCATGAAAGAATTAATGCTTGGAAACAAGGCCTTTGCTAGAGGTTTGTATGAAGCAGGTTGCGCGGTTGTTTCTAGTTATCCTGGAACACCTAGCACAGAAGTAACAGAAGAAGCTGCTAAATTTGATGACATTTACTGTGAATGGGCACCAAATGAAAAGGTAGCAATGGAAGTTGCATTTGGAGCTGCACTTGCAGGAAAAAGAAGTTTTTGTGGAATGAAGCATGTAGGACTTAATGTTGCGGCTGATCCACTATACACATTATCATATACAGGAGTAAATGCTGGACTCGTAATCTGTGTTGCTGATGACGCAGGAATGCATTCTTCACAGAATGAACAGGATTCGAGACACCATGCAATTGCATCAAAGGTGCCTATGCTTGAACCATCAGATTCAGCAGAAGCTCTTTTTTTTGCTAAAGAAGCATTTAAATTGTCAGAAGAATATGATACACCAGTAATAATTAAGATGTGTACGAGAGTTGCACATTCCCAGAGTATTGTGGAGACTTCTGAAAGAGAAGAAGTAACAAAATCATATGAAAAAAACATTTCTAAATATGTAATGATGCCAGGAAATGCAATTAAGCGTCATCCATTTGTTGAGGAACGTACAAAAAAGCTTACAGAGCTTGCTGAAGATTGTGTATTCAACAAAGTGGAAATGGGATCTGATGAACTTGGTATTATTACACATTCAACAAGCTATCAGTATGTTAAAGAGGTATATGGAGACAAAGTAAGCATTCTTAAATTAGGAATGGTTAATCCTCTTCCAGTAAATCTTATTAAGGATTTTGCATCTAAAGTTAAAAAGCTTGTTGTTGTAGAAGAACTTGATCCAATCATTGAGAATCATTGTAAGTCCCTTGGACTTAATGTTAATGGTAAAGATTTACTTCCGATAACAGGAGAGTTTTCCCAGAATCTTATTGCAGCATCTCTTGGAGAAGAGGTAAGTCCTTCAGTAAAGCTTGATGAGAATCTTCCAGTTCGTCCACCAGTTATGTGTGCAGGATGCCCTCACAGAGGACTTTTTTATACACTTGCTAAAAATAAAATCACAGTACTTGGTGATATAGGTTGTTATACACTTGGAGCAGTTGCGCCTCTTTTTGCAATTGAAACAACACTTTGTATGGGAGCATCGGTAAGTTCAATTCATGGATTTAACAAGGTTCTTTCTAAAGAAAGTGAAAATAAGACAGTTGCTGTTATTGGTGATTCAACATTTATGCATTCAGGAATGACAGGACTTGCTAACATAGCATATAACCAGAGTAATTCAACAGTTATCATTCTCGATAATTCTATAACAGGAATGACAGGACACCAGCAAAATCCTACGACAGGATATAACATAAAAGGTGATCCAGCTGGAAAAATAGATTTAGAAGCTCTTTGCCATGCTCTTGGATTTGAGAGAGTAAGAGTAGTTGATCCATATGATTTGAAAGCATGTGATGAAGTAATAAAAGAAGAGCTTTCAGTAGATGCACCATCAGTTATTATTTCAAGAAGACCATGTGCCCTTCTTAAAACAGTAAAGCATCCAGGACCAATTTCTGTAGATCAGAATAAGTGTGTTGGTTGTAAAATGTGCATGAAGATAGGATGTCCAGCAATAAGTATTAAAGATGGCAAGGCAGTTATTGATCAGACACAATGTGTTGGTTGTAATGTTTGTACACAGCTTTGTAAGGTCGGAGCTATCTGTCCTAATGCAAAGGAGGTGTAATTATGGTTAAAAATGTAATGATAGTAGGTGTCGGTGGTCAAGGATCACTTCTTGCCAGCAAATTATTAGGACATTTACTTTTATCAGAAGGCTATGATGTAAAAGTTTCAGAAGTTCATGGAATGAGTCAGCGTGGGGGTTCAGTTGTTACTTATGTTAGATTTGGAGATAAGGTATATTCTCCAGTAATTGATAAAGGACAAGCTGATTACATAGTTTCATTTGAACTTTTAGAAGCTGCAAGATATGTTGAGTTCTTAAAGACAGATGGACATATTGTTGTTAATACACAGACAATAGATCCAATGCCAGTTATTATTGGTGCGACAGAGTACCCAGAGAATTTAGTTGAAAAAATGAAGGACAAAGGATTTAAGGTTGATGCCATGGATTGTCTTTCACTTGCAAATGAAGCAGGTTCTTCAAAAGCAGTAAATCTTGTTCTTATGGGTAAACTATCTACTTTCTTTGATATACCTGAAGAAAAGTGGATAAAAGCAATTAAAGAGTGTGTTCCAGCAAAATTTGTAGAACTCAATTTAAAGGCTTTTGCACTAGGTAGAGCAAATTAATGCATAACGCATAAATGCATTATTAATCATTTTAAAGATAAAAACAAATAGGAGGAGGTTCTTTTAAAATGAGTACAAATTATTATCAGCCAGAAATTGAGACAATGCCACTTGAGAAATTACAGGAGTTACAAAGTGAGCGTCTCGTGGAGCAGGTTAAGCATGTATATGCAAATGTTGCTCCTTATCGTAAGAAAATGGATGAGATGGGTGTTAAACCAGAAGACATTAAAGGTATTGATGATCTTCACAAACTTCCATTTATTACAAAAGATGATTTAAGAGATGAATATCCATATGGTTATGTGGGTGTTCCAATGAGCGAATGTGTTCGTATTCAGTCTACATCAGGAACAACAGGACGAAGAGTAGTAGCATTCTACACCAAGGAAGATATTGATGTTTGGGAAGAATGCTGTGCAAGAGCAATCGTGGCAGCAGGCGGTACTAAGGATGATGTATGTCATGTTTGTTATGGATATGGTCTTTTTACAGGTGGTCCTGGACTTAACGGCGGATCACATCTTGTAGGATCACTTACACTTCCAATGTCATCAGGAAATACAGATAGACAGCTTCAGTTTATGGAGGATCTTGGTTCAACTATTATTTGTTGTACACCTTCATATGCTCTTAACCTCGGCGAAGCAATTAAAGAAAAAGGAATTAAGAAAAACTTAAAGCTTAAAGCTGGTATTTTTGGAGCAGAGCCATGGACAGAAGAAATGAGACGTGATATTGAAGAATCACTTGGCATTAAGGCATATGATATTTATGGTCTTACAGAGATTTCTGGTCCTGGTGTTTCATTTGAGTGTGAAGCTCAGGCAGGCATGCATATTCAGGAAGATCACTTTATTGCTGAAATTATAGATCCAGATACAGGAGAAGTTCTTCCAGAAGGTTCAGTAGGAGAACTAGTATTTACTTGTATTACAAAGAAGGCATTCCCACTTCTTAGATATCGTACAAGAGATCTTTGTATCCTTACACGTGAAAAGTGTTCATGTGGACGTACACATGTAAGAATGAAAAAGCCAACTGGTAGATCAGATGATATGATGGTTATTAAAGGTGTTAACGTATGGCCATCACAGATTGAATCAGTAATTCTCAATCAGGGATATCAGGCAAATTACCAGATTGTTGTTGATAGAGTAAACAATAAAGATAAAATCGAACTTCAGGTTGAACTTACTGAGGAAATGGCTAAAGATCCTAAGCTTAATGTCAAGAAGAAAGAATCTGAAATTAAAGCAGGTCTTAAATCAATGCTTGGTATCGGCGTTGATGTATCAGTAGTTGATCCTAAGACAATAGTTCGTTCAGAAGGTAAAGCTGTCAGAGTTATTGATAAGAGAAAACTTTTTGGATAAGAAAATACATTAATAATATTTAAAGCGCGGCCAGACTAAACTGTCTGCACCGCGCTTTTAAGTTATATAGGATTAAAAAATGATTATAGATTTTCATACACATACATTTCCAGAAAAAATAGCTGAAAAGGCATTAAAGAATTTAAGTAATACATCGAGAGCAATTCCATACACAGATGGAACCGTTTCAGATAGATTGAATTCTATGAAGAAAGCAGGAATAGATATATCTATTAATCTTGCAGTTGCAACAAAAGCTTCCCAGGTTGAAGGTATTAATGATATTGCAATAGCATCGACTAGTAATGGAATTTCGGAAGGTATTATTGAGTTCGGATCTATGCATATTGAATATGAAAATGTGAAAGACGAGCTTAAAAGACTTTCTGATAATGGAGTAAAAGGTATAAAAATTCATCCAGCATTTTATCAGAAGGATATTATTGATAGTAGAATTAAAAATATCATCTATGAAGCTCAGGCACTAAATTTAATAGTGATTACTCATGCGGGATGGGATATAGGGTTTCCAGAGGCAAATTATATTCCAGTTAAGAGTTTATTAGAGATAGATAAAGAAATCTCTCCTAAGAAAATGGTTTTAGCTCACATGGGTGGTTGGAATGACTGGAAAACAGTTGAAAGTGATTTAGCGGGTAGTGATTATTACTTCGATACGTCTTTTTCAATTGGGAAAATAAATGCAAGATTAGATCCACCAGCTCCAATGCGTTCATATAATATGCAGGATGAGGATTTTCTGAGACTTTGTAAGAAGCATGGAATAAATAAAATATTATTTGGAACTGATAGTCCATGGTCGGATCAAAAAGAATATGTAGACAAAATTAATACGATGTCTTTTTCAGAAGAAGAAAAAGAAAAAATATATCATCAAAATGCAGAAAAACTGCTAGGAATATAAAATAGAAATATAATTGTGTATATGTACTATTTTTTGCAAAAAAAGGGAAAATAGTATATCATATTATTTAACGCGTTAAAGCGTAAAAATTTATATAAAAACATAATCAGATGTGAATAGACTAAGGAGAAGGAAATGCCAGTTACTGATTATTTAGAGAGAAATCATAAATTATATGGGGATGAGGTTGCTCTTATTGAGCTAAATCCATTAATCGAAGAGACAAGACGTGTTACATGGAAAGATTATGAGCTTGTACAGCAGACAGAAAAGACAGCATATAGAAGAGAAATAAGTTGGTCAGTTTTTGATGAAAAAGCTAACCGTGTTGCAAATATGCTTATGTCTAGAGGAATTGGAAAAGGTCATAAAGTAGCAATTTTAATGTTTAACTGTCTTGAATGGCTTCCAATTTACTTTGGAATTCTTAAGACAGGAGCTATAGCAGTTCCTTTTAACTTCAGATTTTCTGCAGAAGAGATTATGTACTGTGTAAAGCTTGCAGAAGTTGATGTTATGTTCTTTGGACCAGAATTTATTGGACGTATTGAATCAGTAGATGAGGAGATTAGTAAAGGAAGACTATTAATATATGTAGGTGATGGATGTCCAACATTTGCAGAAAGCTATAGAGAATTAGTTGCAGATTGTTCATCAAAGGCTCCACTTGTAAGACTTGAAGATGAAGATGACGCAGCCATTTATTTTTCATCAGGAACTACAGGTTTCCCAAAAGCAATCCTTCATAATCATGAGTCACTTATGCAGGCTGCGCAGATGGAACAAAAGCATCATTTAACAGATAGAGATGATACATTTTTATGTATTCCACCTTTATACCATACAGGTGCGAAATTCCATTGGATGGGAAGCTTATGTGCTGGTTCTAAGGCTGTTTTACTTAAAGGTACTACACCGGAAATAATACTTGATGCTATATCAAAGGAACATTGTACGATTGTATGGCTTCTTGTTCCATGGGCACAAGAAATACTCGATACATTGGATAGAGGAGATCTTAAGTTAGAAGATTACAAACTTGATCAGTGGAGACTTATGCATATTGGTGCACAGCCAGTTCCACAATCACTTATTAAGCATTGGAAGGAGTATTTTCCAAATCATTTGTATGACACAAACTATGGCCTTTCAGAATCAACAGGTCCAGGTTGTGTACACCTAGGAATTGAAAATATTCATAAGGTAGGTGCAATAGGAATTCCAGGATATCGTTGGCAGTGTAAGATTGTTGATGAAGAAGGTGTAGAAGTTGAGCAGGGCTCGGTTGGAGAACTTATTGTTAAAGGTCCTGGTGTCATGACATGTTATTATAACGATCCAGAAGCAACAGCAGCATCACTTAAGGATGGTTGGCTCTATACAGGTGATATGGCTATGATGGATCCAGATGGATTTATTTTCCTTGTTGATCGTAAGAAAGATGTAATCATATCTGGTGGAGAAAACATATATCCAGTTGAAATAGAAAATTTCATGGCAGCATATGAAAAAATAAAAGATGTTGCAGTTATAGGACTTCCAGATAGAAGACTTGGTGAAATTACAGGCGCAATTGTAAGTATAAAAGAAGGAATGACATGTACAGAAGAAGAAATTAACGAGTTCTGTATGGGAATGCCTAGATATAAAAGACCAAAGAAGATAATTTTTGCTGAAGTTCCAAGAAATGCTACAGGAAAAATTGAAAAACCTGCTCTTAGAAAAAAATATGGGGCAGATCAGCTTGTAGCTCAGCAGAATGAATCATAAATAAAAAAGGAAGGAAAGGGTTA
This sequence comes from Lachnospiraceae bacterium, assembly GCA_030523345.1. Lineage (GTDB taxonomy): Bacteria > Bacillota > Clostridia > Lachnospirales > Lachnospiraceae > UBA2868. The sequence continues at coordinate 13,576 of JAUNIR010000026.1, read as the reverse complement.
TGACAGTTATTTTACTTATTGTTTATTTTGCAGTTATGATTGCTATCGGTCTTTACTGCAGAAAAAACGCAACAGATGTTAATGGATTTGTACTTGGAGGTCGTTCAGTAGGTCCATGGCTCACAGCTTTTGCATTTGGTACATCCTATTTCTCTGCAGTTATCTTCGTAGGATATGCAGGTCAGTTTGGATGGCTTTATGGTACAAGTGCAACATGGGCTGGACTTGGAAATGCATTTATTGGTTCACTTCTTGCATGGAACGTTTTAGGAAGAAGAACAAGAATTATGACACAGAAGCTTGATGCAAAAACAATGCCAGATTATTTTGGTAAGAGATTTGATTCATTAAATCTTAAGGTAATTGCTTCTATTATTGTATTTATATTCCTTATCCCTTATACAGCATCACTTTACAATGGACTTTCAAGTCTTTTTGGTCTTGTATTTGATATGCCATACTGGGTAGTAATTCTTATTATGGCAGTTCTTACATGTATCTATGTTGTATTTGGTGGATATATGGCTACTGCTATTAATGATTTCATTCAGGGAATTATAATGCTGTTTGGTATTTGTGCAGTAATTGGTGCTGTGCTTTCACAGAATGGCGGACTTACAGAAGCTATGAAATCTCTTTCAGCAATTGAAGCAGACGGATGGGGTGCTGGTGCATATTCTTCATTCTTTGGACCTGACCCACTTGCTCTTTTATTTGTTGTTATTCTTACATCTCTTGGTACATGGGGACTTCCACAGATGGTTGGTAAGTTCTACGCAATTAAGAGTGAAAATGATATTCAGAAGGGAACAATCATTTCAACAGTATTTGCTATTATCGTAGCTGGTGGATGTTATTTCCTCGGTGGATTTGGTAGACTCTACGCTGATAAGATCAAATATAATGAAGCAACAGGAAAGCCACTTTTTGATACAATCGTTCCTGCAATGCTTTCTACTCTTCCAATGATTGTAATTGCAGTAGTAGTTGTACTTGTTCTTTCAGCTTCTATGTCAACACTTTCATCACTTGTATTAACATCAAGCTCAACACTTACACTTGATGTTATTAAACCATTAAGTAAGAAAGAGATGGACGAGAAGAAACAGGTATTTATTATGAGAATATTTATTGTATTCTTTGTTGTAATATCTGCTGTAATCGCTGTAATTAAGGATTCGTTCCCAGGACTTACATTCATTGCTCAGATGATGGGTGTTTCATGGGGAGCACTTGCAGGAGCATTCCTTGCACCATTCTTATATGGCTTATACTGGAAGGGCATTACTAAGGTTTCAGTTGGTGTTTGTTATATTTGGGGATGTGCAATTGCTATAATCCAGCTTATTGTTACACTTGGTGGTGTAGATGTATCAGCTTGGGGACCAGTACTCGGCTATATCTTTAAGTCATCTATCAATTCTGGTGTTATTGCTATGGTTGGTGGACTTGTTATTGTTCCAATTATCAGCTTATTCACTAAGAAGATGGATAAGGAGTTTGTAGATGAGACATTTGCATGTTATGAAGCAAAGCATGAGGTATCTCAGAAAACAGCGCTTAATGATTAAAAATTGATAAGTAATCGATATTTTGCAAAAGGTGGTGCATAAAAAGCACCATCTTTTGTATTTTTATAATAAAAAATATCGAAAAAATGTATAAAAATATTGAATTAGTAAAATAAAAGATATATAATTTACATAATATGTTTACCCATGGTATGTTGGGGCTAAATATAGGATTAAAGTCAGAAAAAGAGAGGGTAAAAAGAATGGCTAAACAGAAAAAAGAAAAGAAGGGATTTAGTCTCAATTTGATGGTAACTTTCATGGGAACAGTTATCATCGCAGTATTTGCATCAGTTTTAATTTCATTGATTGCAACAGTTCCAAAATCAATGGAACTCATTGAGGAACAGACTCTTAATTACATGGCAGAGGTTGCATCAGCAAGTAAGTATGAACTTGAAACAACAGGTCTTACAGCAGCAGATGAACTTTATGCAGATCTTGATAAAATGTTTGGATCAGTAAAGTTAAAGGGAATGCCAAGCTCATATGTATATATTGTTTCACAGGATGGAACAATGCTTTATCATCCAACACAGGATAAGGTTGGAAGCCCTGTTGAAAATGCATGTGTAAAAGCACTTGTTGCAGAACTTCAGGCAGGAAAGGTTCCAGCTGATGATGCTATTTCATATGAATATAAGGGTGCTACAAAGTATGCAGGTTATGGAATAACAGATAAAAAGGAAATCGTTGTAATAACAGCAGATAAGGATGAAGTATTAGCAGAAGCTAATTCAGTAGTTACAAGAGCAATTATAATTGGTGTTATTGTAGTTATTATCTTTGCATTAATTGGATGGTACGTTTCAAGATTAATTGCTATTCCACTTAAGAAGATTGTTGATGCTACTGAAAAGCTTTCAGAAGGATATATTCACGAAGAAATCGATGTTAATAGCCCAATTTCCGAAACAAAGGAATTAACAAAGGCTGCACAGATACTTCAGAAGAATCTTCAGGATATTGTAGAAGAAATTAGAAATGCATCTATTAACCTTTCAGATTCAGTAACAAGTACAAATGGTCTTTGTAATACATCAGCAGATGGTGCAACACAGATTTCATCAGCAGTTGATGAACTTGCAACAGCAGCTCAGTCAATGGCTGAATCAGTTCAGGATCTTAATGCAGAGATGGTAGACATCGGTGGTAACATCGAAAGTATCACAGGTGCAGTTACAGAGCTTAATGCAGCATCAGATAGCATGAATGCAATTTCAGATGAAGCTGCTAAGGATATTCAGGAAGTTTACGAGTCATCACAGCAATCAGTTGCAGCTGTTGAAGCTATTGCAGAGCATATGGAAACTCTTACAAAAGCTATTGATGAAGTATCAAATGCAACAAGACTTATTGGTGATATTTCTTCACAGACAAACCTTCTTTCACTTAATGCTTCTATCGAAGCTGCAAGAGCAGGTGAAGCAGGAAGAGGTTTCGCAGTAGTTGCTCAGGAAATTGGATCACTTGCTGCACAGTCACAGGATAGTGTTTCACAGATTGATGCAATTGCTAATAATATTATTCAGCTTTCACAGACATCAACATCTCTTACAAAGAAGATTAAAGACATCATTGCTGATGAACAGGTTAAGGTTCAGAAGACAAAAGATTCATTCATGGAACTTAAGGGTGAGATTGATAACTCAGTTGTTCAGATTCAGAACATCTCAGAGCAGACAGCAAGCCTTGAAGTTTCTAAGGAAAAAGCTATTTCAGCTGTTTCAGATTTATCAGCAATTTCAGAAGAAAATGCAGCTTCAAACGAAGAAGTTACAGCATCAATTTCTAACTTAAGTACAAATATTACAGATATTTCAAATCAGTCAGACGATATGTCTGGAATGGCTCAGGCACTTACAGAGTCAATCAAGGCATTTAAGGATTGATAATATCAAATTAAATATGTATTATTTATGGGAGCTCTTCGTAAATGAAGGGCTCCTATTATAAGTAAAAGAGGAAAAAACAATGGCAAGAAATCTTACATTACTTACAGATCTTTATGAATTAACAATGATGCAGGGTTATTACAAATGTAAAGATGCAAATGAAACTGTTATCTTTGATATGTTTTTCAGAAATAATCCTGACGGAAATGGTTTTTCTGTATCTGCAGGACTTGAACAGGTAGTAGATATGATTAATGATCTTCACTTTAGCGATGAGGATATTGAGTATTTAAGAAGTCTTAAAATATTTGACGAAGACTTTCTTGATTATTTACATGAGTTCGAATTTACTGGTTCAGTATATGCGATAGAAGAAGGAAGAGTAATGTTCCCAAGAGAGCCAGTAGTTAAAGTTATCGCACCTATTATGCAGGCTCAGCTTATCGAGACAGCATTACTTAACATTATTAATCATCAGTCACTTATCGCTACAAAAGCATATAGAATTGTTCATGCTGCAAGACCTGATGGTGTTATGGAATTTGGACTTAGACGAGCTCAGGGACCGGATGCAGGAATATATGGAGCAAGAGCAGCAATGATAGCAGGATGTGTTGCAACATCTAACGTTCTTTGTGGCCAGATGTTTGATGTTCCAGTAGCAGGAACACATGCTCATTCATGGATTATGTCATTTAAAGATGAACTTACAGCTTTTAGAACATATGCATCAATGTATCCAGATGCATGCATTCTTTTAGTAGATACATATGATACATTAAAGAGTGGTATTCCTAATGCAATTAAAGTATTTACTGAAATGCGAGAAAAAGGAATTAAGTCTAAAAAATATGGAATTCGTATGGATTCAGGTGACCTTGCTTATTTGTCTAAAAAAGCTAAAAAGATGCTTGATGATGCAGGATTCACAGATGCAGTTATTTCTGCTTCAAATGATCTTGATGAAGACCTTATTACATCTCTTAAGCTTCAGGGAGCCACAATCAATTCATGGGGTGTAGGAACAAACCTTATTACTTCAAAGAATCAGCCAAGCTTTGGTGGTGTATATAAACTTGCTGCAATTCAGGATAAAGAAAGTGGAGAGTGGATTCCAAAGATTAAGAAATCTGAAAATACAGAAAAAATTACAAATCCTGGTAATAAATCAATTAAGAGAATTTATGATAAGGAAACAGGAAAGCTTATTGCAGATCTTATTTGTCTTGATCACGAAGTATATGATGAAAGTAAAGATTTATCATTATTTGATCCAATAGAAACATGGAAAAAGACAAAGCTTCCTGGTGGTTCATATATTATAGAGGATCTTTTAAAACCAGTATTTATTGATGGTAAATGTGTATTTGAAAAAGTGCCTGTTATGAAACTTAGAGAAAGATTTATGGCAGAGCTCGAAAATGTTTGGGATGAGTCAAAGCGACTTATAAATCCTCATAAGATATATGTAGATTTATCAAAAGAACTTTGGGAAACTAAAAATCGTCTTCTTGAAGAAAACTAGATACTACAGTTAATTTAATATATTAAAAATAATAACTAAAAAAGCAGAGTGCAAATTAATTTATAATAATTCATAAATTAAATCGCTCTGCTTTTTATATTTATAATAGTGCATTATAAATATCTCTTTTACTAACGCCACGATCTTTTGCTACAAGCTTCATTGCTTCCTTTTTATCTATACCTTTATCAAGATACATCTGCATGTGATCTTCAATAGACATTTCTTCAAATGAAGCCTGTTTTTCAAATTTTATCTCTTCTCGATTTTTACCCTCTATAACTATTACAAATTCACCTTTTGGAGTATTTTCTGTATAATAAGCAATTGCGCTATCTATTGTAGTCCTGTTAACAGACTCAAACTTTTTTGTTAATTCTTTACATAGAGTTATATTTCTATTTCCTAATGATTTTGATAGTTCTTCGAGAGTACCTAGTAAATGATGCGGAGCTTCATAGATAATGATAGTTCTTGTTTCTAATTCAAGTTCTGATAATATTTCCCTGCGCTCTTTTTTATCTGAAGGTAAAAATGCTTCAAAAGCGAATCTTCTTGTTGAAAGACCAGAAAGAGTGAGGGCAGTAATACAAGCACATGCACCAGGAAGTGATGTAACAGGAATTCCTGCTTCGTGACATTTTTTTACTAGAACTTCTCCTGGATCTGAAATTGCAGGAGTACCTGCATCTGTAATAATAGCTACATTAAGACCAGACTGCATTTTCTCTACTAGCTCATCGGCTTTATCATATTTATTATATTCGTGATAGCTAGTCATAGGAGTCTTAATTTCAAAGTGATTAAGAAGCTTGATGGAATTACGTGTATCCTCTGCTGCAATTAAATCTACTTCCCGAAGAGTATCAATTACACGAGGTGTAATATCAGATAAATTTCCTATTGGAGTTGCGCAAATATATAACATATTATTCTCGTTAATAATGTTAAAAAACTAAATCATATTTTTACTACAAATAATAATATAACACAAAACTTAATAATTAAAAAAATGTTCACAAATTTCTTATATAAATATGTTATTATATGAGAGAATTATTTTTGGGGAAAAATAAGGGAGTAAAAATTGCAGAGCTTATATCAGTATGAATCTGAAGAGGAACGCTTAGAGCGCGAGAACGAGCAGAAGCGATTAGAGAGACGTCGTCAGAAGAGGGCAGAAATGCGTAGAAAAAGACGTCGTCAGGTAATGATTAATCGTTGTATTCTCGGTACCGTGTGTATTTGTATACTCGTAGGGTTCATTTTTTTAATTAGATTTTCAGTAAAAGGAATATCAAAACTAGTAAAAGAAAACGATACGGAGACAGAGCTTCAGGGAAGTGATGATACAGATCTTCAATTCAATTCTACAGAACCAGTAATTGAGTTAGAAGAAGTTGAACCTGAAGAAATACCAGTCAAAACTTATGAAGCACATACAACAGATGCAACAGTTATTACAGGTGCTGATGTTATAAGTGAAAGATCTGTCATGATAGATTTAGCGACAGGTGACATTCTTATGCAAAAGGGCTATAAAGATAGAATAAGCCCAGCGTCTATGACAAAAGTGTTAACTGTTCTTGTTGCTGCAGAACATCTTACAGAAGAACAGCTTGATGACACATTTACTATAACACCAGAAATAACTTCTTATGTATGGAAGCATGATTGTAGTGCCGTATGTTGGTCAGACGATGAAGTTGTAACAGTAAGAGATTTATTATACGGAACTATTTTACCATCAGGTGCAGATGCTGCTGTTGGCCTTGCAACATATATTGCAGGAAGTCAGGAAGCATTTGTTGACATGATGAATGAAAAAATTGATGAACTTGGATTATCAGGGTCTTCACATTTCACAAACTGTGTAGGATTATATGACGATAATCATTACAGTACGGTTTATGACATAGCTATGATGATGGAAGCAGCTGTAGATAATGATTTGGCACTTAAAGCCTTATCTACTAAGAAATATGTAACAACTTCTACTGCTCAGCATCCAGATGGAATAGAAATATCTAACTGGTTTTTAAGAAGAATCGAAGATAAGGACACAGGTGGAGAAGTTATTGCAGCTAAGACTGGATTTGTTAATGAATCAAGAAACTGTGCAGTAAGCTATGGTAAGGATAATAGTGGAAATGATTATGTAATATGTACGCAGGGTTCTACAAGTTCCTGGAGATGTATATATGACCATGTTGCTATGTATAAGCAGTTTGAGGGTAAGATAAATAACGGTTCTCAAGATAGTTCAGCAGTAATAACTGAGGATGAAACTGAGGGAGAAGCTCCAAACGGTAATTAATATAAATAATCATAGATATGTTATGGGAAATATAATTATTGCATCTGAAAAGTTAAAATTATTTGAAATAGTAGAAAACTGGGCGGAATATGCTGGCTATACAAAGGAGTGGGCAGAAAAATTCTGGCAGGACCTTCTTCTTAATACACAGGTATATGAAGAATTCTTATATTATGTGGATAAAGACGATTTTTTATGCAAGTATTCATATAATGGTCAGTATATTACTGATATATTTATATGGGAAATGCGTAAATTTAATATAAAAACAGACAGAGGTAAAAATTACGCAGACTGCGATAAAGCAGAAATGGTATTAAACGCTTTTAGAACAATGTTAGACATGAAAGAAGATGCAGATAAAATTACTAACGCTATGGAAAATAAAAACGGTGGAGATAAGCTATAGCGTATAGAATTAAGATTCTTCTATATCAATGTCATAAATTTCATCATTGGTTTGTTCTTTAAGAATTTCTGTTTGGCGTTCCATTTCCTCTAGTTCGCGCTTCATTTCAGGATATACAGTTGCATCTTTATAAATAAAATATCCAGCACATACAAAAAGGAATAAAGATAAAAGAGATGAGAATTTAATTGACACTCCAATAATAGGAAGAGCTTTATAAAGAGTGGCGGCAGATCCTAATAGAGACACAATAGTCCTCAAATATGAAAGATGAGTTCTGTTAAGAGACATTTTTGAATTAAGAAAAGCAAGTTCCGTTCTTGTAATAGAAAGCTGTGTGCGTTCTTTCGCCAGTTTATCCTGGTTAATAGCCATAGCTTTTTTTGTTTTCATATTATCTGGTACAGTATTTGCCATAAAATCACCTCTCTTAAGTATATTATAGCAGAAATAATTATAGAAAATGTAGTAAGATATCGAAGGAAATAATTTTTATTAAAAAGGTATTAATATGAAGTCAGGCGTAAATATTAAATATATGTTTATTCAGGGATTTTTCTGGATGTCTTACTGTATAGCAACAGGATTTGTATCCTTATATCTATTAGGTGATGGAGCTACGAATGTAGAAATAGGAATTGTAACTGCTTTATTTGGTGCAATTTCAGCTATAGCACAACCTGTGCTTGGAAGAATCTGTGATAAGAGTGAAAAAGTATCATGGAAAAATATGATGCTTGTATGTGTTTTTATTGAATTGATACTTTGTATCTGTATGTGTTTTATTTCTGGCAGATTATTTTCGTGTATATTTATAGGTTCACTTATTTTAGTTGCCAATCTATGTATGCCTTTTGTTAATAGTTCATTATTTTATTATAAGTCAAATGATATAAATATTAATTTTGGTATTGCAAGAGGAATAGGTTCTGGAAGTTATGCACTTTTGGCACTTATTATTGGTAATCTAGTTGTAATTTATGGTACAAAAACGGTACCGGCAGTAGGTATATTAATTACTATTGGTTTCATTTTAGTAATATTAATGATGCCTTATGATGCTAGATTAGATAATTCCAGTTTAAACGCTTCAGATAACAGTAATAAAAAGAGTATAAAAGATTTTGTTAAAAAATACCCTTCATTTTTTACTATGTTAGTAGGATTTATTTTTCTTGCGACAACTCATAATATTGTAATGACTTATTTATTACAAATAATACAGAGTGTTGGTGGAAATAGCGAACATCTTGGGGTAACAATTGCTATTCAGGCAGGTGTAGAAATTCCAGTATTATTTCTTTCTGGATTTTTTATAAAAAAATATAGTGCTAAATCGTTAATGGTATTTGCTGCATTTGGCTATGTAATTAAGGCAGCTTTATTTTATGCAGCGGGAAGTGTTATTTCAATATATTTTGTTGGACTAGCACAAATGATTAGCTTTGCAATATTCGCATCAGCATCGGTATATTATACTGGTGAAACCGTTTATGAGGAAGATAGAACGGTCGGCCAGTCATTAATGACAAGTGTAGTTGCAATAGGTACAGTTCTAGGAAACCTTATTGGTGGGTTGCTACTTGACATGTATGGAATTAGAAATATGCTTTTGACAAATACAATTATTGGTATTATAGGACTTGTAATTGTGTTACTATCCCTTAAAGTAAAACAGTCGGAATTAGAAAAATAACTATATTTATTTTGCGAAAATCGTTATGTATTATGCGAATAATTAGTGATAGTATAATCATATATTTAAGGATTAAATAAGAACATGTAATTATAAGGAGGTTGACATGGCAGTATTTGCACTTATTTTATTAGCATTAATTGTTATCTTTTTAATTAAAACAATTAATGTAGTTGGACAGGGACACGCATATGTAATTGAATGGCTTGGCTCATATCAGACGACATGGGAGCATGGACTTCACATTAAAATCCCTATTTTACAGAAAATTGCAAAAAAAGTTTCTTTAAAGGAACAGGTTGCAGATTTTCCACCACAGCCAGTTATTACAAAGGATAATGTTACTATCCAGATAGATACTGTAGTTTATTACAGTATAGTTGATCCAAAGCTCTTTGCTTACGGTGCTGAAAGACCACTTGTTGCTCTTGAAAACTTAACAGCAACAACTCTTCGTAACATCATTGGTGAATTAGAGCTTGATGAAACTCTTACAAGCCGTGACACAATTAATGGTAAGATGACAAGTATTCTTGATGAGGCAACAGATCCATGGGGTATAAGAGTTCACAGAGTAGAACTTAAGAACATTATTCCACCAAGAGATATTCAGGAATCAATGGAAAAGCAGATGAGAGCTGAACGTGAAAAACGTCAGACACTCCTTGAGGCAGAAGCACACAGACAGTCAATTATCACTCGTGCAGAAGGTGATAAGCAGGCACTTGTACTTAAGGCAGAAGCAGAAAGAGATGCTGCAATTGCTCGAGCAAAAGGTAAGGCAGAATCAATTCGTCTTGTATACGAAGCAGAAGCTAAAGGTTTAGAGATGCTTGCAAATGCAAAGATGAACGATAAGGTTCTTGCTATAAAGAGACTTGATGCACTTAAGGATGTAGCTAATGGTAATGCTACAAAGATGATTATTCCATCAGATGTATTAACAGCAACATCAGATACTTTTCTAAAAGGTGAAATGTTTGGTGAAGGATTTAAAGATACAATCAAGGATCCACAGCCATTAGCTAAAGCACCTCATGATGATGATGAGTGTTGTGATCAGCCGGGTAGAAGTGCTGAAACAAAAAGAATGGTAGAAGAATAAATAATATATTATAATAGAGTGCGACTCCTATATGGAGTCGCATTTTTTATACGTGATAAAAGATAAAGTTCGCGAAGCATACTTTTCTTTTATATATGGAGAGAGTCATATGTTAAATAAAAATGAATTTAAAGAACATTTAGAAAATTGTTTGATTCCATTCTGGAAAGCCCTTAAAGATGATGAATTTGGTGGGTATTACGGATTTGTAGATTATGATTTAAACCTGGATAAAAAGGCTATAAAAGGGTGTATTTTAAATAGTCGTATTTTATGGTTTTTTTCTAATGCATATATGGTACTAAATGATGAGACTTTAAAGGATTATGCAAAGCATGCCTATGAATTTATGAAAAAAAATTGTATTGATAAAACTAATGGTGGAATCTATTGGTCTATGACATATGATGGTAAGCCAGATGACACTATGAAACATACATATAATCAGGCTTTTGCAATATATGCTCTTTCAAGTTATTATGATATTTCTGGCGATAAAGAGGCACTTGATTATGCCTATTCTCTTTACAACATAATCGAAACAAAATGTAAGGATGAAATAGGATATTTAGAGGCAGCAGATAAAGAGTTTAATATCATATCAAATGAGGCATTATCTGAAAATGGGGTAATGGCCGACAGAACGATGAACACCCTTCTTCATGTATATGAAGCTTATACGGAACTATATAGAGTTACAAAGAATTTAGATGTAAAAGAAAAACTTATTGAAATTATTGATACATTTGCAGACAAGGTTTATAACAAAGATCTGAATCGACAGGAAGTATTTTTTAATAATAAATGGGAATCGATAATTGATCTCCACTCTTATGGTCACGATATAGAGACGGCATGGCTTATGGATAAGGGTGTCGATATAATAGATGATCCAAATGTAACTGCAAAAATGTATCCTATCACAAAATCATTAACAAAGAAAATTTATGAAGTGGCCTTCGATGGCAATTCTCTTGCAAATGAGTGTGAAAATGGAGTAGTTGATGAAAGACGAATTTGGTGGGTTCAGGCAGAGACAGTTCTTGGATTCATGAATGGTTACTTAAAAGACAACACGAAGACCGAGTACATGGAGGCAGCCGAGGCCTGTTGGAGATTTATTACAAAATATGTTGTAGATAAAAGAGAAGGATCTGAATGGTATAAGGAAGTCAGAAAAGATGGTACACCATATGAAGGTCTGGAATTAGTAGAGCCATGGAAGTGTCCATACCATAACGGACGTATGTGTATAGAAGTTATTAAAAGAATGTAATTTGCTTAACAAGAGGATCATAAGATGAAAAAACTTGTTTTACCAGAAGGAAAAAAGAAAGTATTAACACTTAGTTATGATGACGAAGTGACCCAGGACATTAGATTTGTGGAGATTCTTAATAGGTATGGTATTAAGTGTACATTTAATCTTAATTCTGGAACATTTGGTATAAAAGAAAAATGTGTTCACTATAGAAATGGTGTTGAAGTAGATCATATCAAAATTAGCAAAGAACAGGCTAAAACATTATATATAGGGCATGAAATTGCAGCGCATACTGTTAATCATCTTGATTTAGGTAAAATATCTGATGAGGAAGTAATAAGTGAGGTTAAAAATGATATGAAAGCCCTTTCAGAAATAGCAGGTTATGATGTTAAGGGAATGGCATATCCATACGGAACATTTAATGATCATATTGATGAGCTTTTAAAGGAATGTGGAATTTTGTATTCAAGAACTGTGGAGGACACAAATGCTTTCAACATTCCAGAAAACTTTCTTCAATGGCATCCTACTATTAACTTCGGAGAGAAAAAGTTTGACGAGCTAGTAGACAAGTTTCTTGATAATTCAGATTATGATAGTGAAAACCCAAAATTATTTTATATTTGGGGACATAGTTATGAATTTGATGCTTATAACTCATGGGATAGGCTCGAAGAGTTCTGTAAAAAGATTTCAGGAAAAGAAGATATTATGTATTGCACTAATATGGATGTTTACAATATGTGTAAATAGTTATACGGAATTTAAAAATAATATCATTCCTTATTTACAATATAAATTCCAAGACAAACAAGTCCTAATGAAACAAAACTCATAATACTAAGACTTGAACCTTCATTTAAAAGAATAGCAGATAGTATAACGCCACATACAGGATTTATAAAACCAAATACAGCAACTTTAGATATAGGGTTGTGTTTTATTAGTATTCCCCAGAGTGAATAAGCAACTGCAGACACTAGTGCAAGGTATAAAAGCATAAAAATACCATTCAGTGTCACGTTAGTTAGCTTCCCTCCGCATATTAGTCCAATTATAGTCATAATAATTCCACCGACAATAAACTGATAACCACTTAGAATAACAGGATTTTCCTCTTTAGAATATCTTTTCAACAAAACAGATGAAAAAGCATACGCAAAAGTAGATAAAAATACAAGCAAATCTCCAAACAGATAATTACCAGTTGTAAATTGTGCACCAAAAGTACTTACTAGCACAACTCCTGCAAATCCAACTGTGGATCCCACCATTTTTTTAATAGTAAGATCTTCTTGTTTAAAAATAAGACTTGCAACAACAATTGCAACAAATACATTAGTTCCCTCAACAATGGAGGATCTTACGCCGGTTGTATGAGCAAGGCCAATGTAGAATAAAATATATTGGGCAACCGTTTGAAGCATAGACAGGTTGAAAATTTTTGTAATAGAAGTCTTCTTTGGAATAAGTATCGTTCTTGAAAGGAAACTGCCAAATAGAAGGGCAAGAAAACCAGCTAGTATAAATCTTATGCCAGCAAAAAGGATCTGAGTATATGTATCAGATGATGATATATCAAATAAGCTGTATCCAATCTTTATACAAGGAAAAGCACTTCCCCAAAGGAAACAGCATATAAAGGCACCTATAATTACAACAGGTGTTTTAGTCAAAAATGCATTTTTATCAGAATTCATAATAAGAACCTACGATTCAATTTAATATATTAATATTAGCATTTGGTATAAGGGATGTCAAGTATATTCAGATGTTGTCTAAAATGAAACA
>JAUNIR010000149.1 GCA_030523345.1 Lachnospiraceae bacterium | reverse complement strand
CAGCTCAGGGCTCTCCAAGACAACGGTAGATAATATGCATATTAAACTAAAATTATCTCTCAAGTATCTATATATTTTCAACTTGTCGTTTAAAATCTTCACTGAGTTCATTGTGGAGCATTGTAAAAAATTCAGAATATTTGATTCCGCCATTAGTGTCAAAACGAACTGCTTTTACATACATTGACAACGAAATTTTTTGATTATTCCATTCAATGCACTCTTTGTTGTGACTTAATATATCTTCGCATACTGTCTTAGCATAATTTTCGTCATCTGAATTTGTAAGAATAACAAATTCATCTCCGCCTATTCTAAATACAATATCTTCCTCTCCAGCAGCATTTTCCATACGCTTCATAGCTGTTATAATAGCCAAATCTCCTGCTTTATGCGAAATCTCATTTATAGGAATCAAATGCTTAATATCACCTAATATAAGGTAGCATCCTCTTCTTTCTTTTATGCAATCATATAATTCACTAATATCAATCTTTTTTCTGTCTTTCATACGCTCTTCCTCCATTAGTTCCCTATCAAGCTTATATCCGGGGAACAACTCATAATTTGAGGGATTTTTTCTAAATTCCGAAGGCAATACTTGCCATATACTGTAAAAAGCCCTCGAAAACGCTTCATTACTTCCATATCCATATTGAAGACCTATTTCCAACACTGTTTTTTCAGGATGTGAAGTCAGTTCCATTGCAGCCTTACTCATTCTTCTTCGGATAATATAATCCCTGATTGTCATGTTATTAATAAATTTGAAAAGCTTTTCGATAGTAGATTTTGAGCAATACAAATGATTAGCTAGATCTTCTGTATTTATAGATTCTGTCAGATTATTATCTATATATTCCAATGCCTCAATAAGAATCTGTATTTTCTCCATGCTCTTCATCCCTTCTATCATGATATCATAATTGAATTATAAACAACTCTTTAAAGAAGCTCTTGATAAAATGAGTAATAAATAATATCGAAAACAATCGGTCTCAGGCTCAAAAAAATAGTGGCATTCACTACCTACGCGCCTGCAGACCGATTTTTTCATGTTGAACTTAGTCGCGTCACCGAAGCCACTATCTATGGATTTTCAATCCATTCGCCTCTAACTGGATTATATCAAAATCCCAGAAGATACTCTATTCAATTTTCCTACTATAACAAAGATTTTCTATTTCTATGTAGCACAAATAGACCTCTCGTTGGAGGCCGATTCAAAAGTATTCTATTTAGGCATTTCAACACAGCATATATCTGCCATCTACTTTATAACTTCTAACTGGCTCACCACAGCACTTACACTTTGTAATGTCATGTTTATAAAGAATAAGGATTTTCTCTGCTACAGTTTTACCTCTGAGTTTTGAAATGTATTGTTCGCAGCCAAGAAGATTCCTGCAAAGAGTCATCTTATCTCTCTTACATCTACAGGCAAGTAAGCCATAGTGCCTGATTCTAACAAAACCTTTTGGCAGCACATGCATTAGAAACATACGTATAAACTCAGTTCCTTCAACAGACACAGGAGCCATCTTGCCACCGTTCTTATAATCCTTGGCCTTGTATATAACTTTATCTCCATCAATACCATCAATCCTTCGATTACTGATGGCAATCCTATGCGTATATCTTCCAAGATAGTTAATTACAGACTGAGCTCCGTTGAAAGCTTCCTTTGTATAGACAATCCATTCTTTCTTAAATAAGATATCGAGCAATGCTTTGAACTCATAATGATTCTTCAAGTGTTCAGCACTTCCATGATACTCAAGTTTTCCATTCTCCCAAAGAGTTTTCAGTTCTTCAAGATAATACTTTTTAAATACTGCAGACATTACTTTAACCGGAAAGAATAGTTTTCCATTCTTATCCTGCCAGTGATTCTTTTCATCAAGTCCACCACCAAGAACTATCGTGTGAAGATGAGGATGATAGTTCATACGTGATCCCCAGGTATGAAGCACACAGATATAGCCTATCCTTGCCCCAAGATATTTCTTGTCTACAGACAACTCTGTAAGTGTTTGATTTGCGGCATGATATAGAGCATCATACAAAGGCTTCTGATTGGAATAAATCAAAGGATACAATTCTTCTGGAACAGTAAATACTGTATGAAAGTATGTCGTATTAAGGACATTTTCCTGCTGAATATCAATCCACTCATCAACTTCCATTCCTTGGCACATAGGGCAGTGCCTGTTCTTACATGAATTATAGTGGATGTACTTAGTATGGCAGGAATCACACTCACTTACATGAGCTCCCATTTCTGCAGTACGGCAGGCCTGAATACACTTCACTGCCAGATATTGCCTATCAGAAAAATTTTTTGTTTCTGCGTACTCTGGAAGAAATCTCTCGAAGACATCCTGTATCGTAACATCAGCCATTCTTCTTTTTCCTGCCTCTCTTTTTAGGTGCAGGATGATCAAGAGGACTCTTGATTCCCATTAAAGCTTTGTTAGACACATGGATATATTTATGTGTAGATTCAGGAGTCCTGTGTCCCATCATTGCCTGGATATTTTCAAGTGATACTCCCTGCTCAATCATGTGGCTAGCAAACGAATGACGCAAAACATGAGGATGCAACTTTGGAAAACCTGCAGCTTTGCCAACCTTTTTAATCATTGTCTCAACACCACTCTTAGTCAAAGGTGCATGCGGTTCCCTAAGGTCAACAAAAAGATACTCCCGCTGAACCGGATAGCTTCTCCAGTATTCTGTCAACAAATCCAATGACCTCTGGGAAAGAATTGTCCAGTGATCCCAATGATTCTTTCCTGACCTGATATGAACCTGCATCGTACTTTTATAAATGTCGCTTGGAGCTAATCTGCATAATTCTCCAAGTCTTAATCCTGACGAATACAGCAATGAAATGATTGCTTTATTACGCACAGCTGTAGCAGTATCAATAACTTTTTCAATGCTCTCAAGTGGCATAACCTCTGGCTGCTTAAGGTCATTAATCATTCTTGGAACCATATCCTCGTCCCATGGTTTATTCAATACAAATCTATAGAAAAACTTCAGAGCCGCATTGATACTGTTACAATACTGTGTCGATTTCTTCTGATTAACCCTTAAATCAAAGATGTAATCTCTTGCATCCTCAAGTGTTACCTCCTCTGGATTCTTTCCAATGGTATCTAGAAATTTAGAAACACTTTGCTTGTAAGCTTCTAAAGAACTTTCCTTACGGTTTCGAATCTGAAACGCTTTTTTTAACTTGTCAAAATATTCCTCGTACATAAATAACCTCCGTAATAGTAGTAAAATCAACAATCACTACCACCACGGAGGCGCATGAATAAAAAACATCCTCTTGTATAAAGAAGATGCACGTGATAATCTTTTCATAGGCAGTGATTTCCTTTGTATTCAGTTTTGGTCTAGTCAACTTAAACTATAAATACTTTCTAAGGAAGCTTCAACTGCCTCTTTGTTTTTAGATAAAAGAATCGCTGCAACCACAGCCTTGGCAGGCCGTCGCGCAGCGACTTAGTTCAATTAAAATTTATTATTGTTATGAAAATCAGATTCATTATAGCATTTGAGGCACATTTCATAAAGATTAATCTAATCACCCTACACCTTTTCCTTTAATGAAATATAGTGAGATTTTTTGTTCCCTACGTGTGTCCTACTTATTCCTTACGGTCCAATTTTTTCCACTTTTCAGTGCTTCTCACTACTATTCCATATAAAAGAAAAACCCCGGAAACACTGGATTTCCGAGGTTTGTAAATTCTTTGAAATATTCTCTTGATTATCTCTTTGAGAACTGTGGTGCACGACGAGCTGCTTTGAGACCGTATTTCTTTCTTTCTTTCATTCTTGGATCTCTTGTTAAGAAACCTTCCTTCTTAAGAATTGGTCTGTACTCAGCATCAACCTGTAATAAAGCTCTTGAAAGACCGTGTCTGATAGCACCAGCCTGTCCTGTATAACCACCACCACATACGTTTACAAGTACATCATACTTATCAACGTTATCTGTAGCTGCGAGTGGCTGACGAACGATAACCTTTAATGTATCTAATCCGAAATATTCATCGATATCTCTCTTATTGATTGTAATTTTACCTGTACCAGGTGTTAAATATACTCTTGCGATAGCTTTCTTTCTTCTACCTGTACCATAATATCTTGAAGCGTTTGCTGC
>JAUNIR010000148.1 GCA_030523345.1 Lachnospiraceae bacterium | reverse complement strand
AATAGTTCCTGTTGCGGTGTTTACACTTAAGGTAACATCCTTGTTTCCTAACAAAACGATAAAGTCTATCTTTGCTAAGTCGAAACCGTTATCATATTTAAATCCTACCTGTTTGGTAGTTGAGCTCCAGTTGTTTTTTAACATCCTGGCATTACCTGTAGGGACTTTGATAGTATATGTTCCAAAGTCTGTTGTCAACTCAAAACTTTCTTTATCGGCATTGTAGTCGGAAAGAGTCCACTGATCAAGTCTTTTCTTTAGCCAGTTATTGATAAGATCATCGGCATACAGCACCATTTGCTTATGGCGGTTTTCTTCATTCGTCCGTTTTTCATAGACGGATGATGACTCAAATTCGCCCTTCTTTAGCCACTCTGTCATCTGAGAGTCAACATATTGATTGATAAAGTCCTTTATGTTAAGCGTGGTATATCCGATTAGCCCATTATCAAAGCGCGTCATCCATAAACCTTCATTAGGGTGATTATAAAATAGAGGTTTGATGTCTTGTATAACATCTATTATTTTATCCCTAATTTTGTCACTAACAGTGATGGTCGACCCAGATAGATGAATTGAGGGAAGTGTTATAATTTCATTCCACTGATAAGTTAGTTCTTTATATGTGTAGTCATTTTTAAATACAAAATAAGGTTTGGAGAAATCACTTTTATGATAAAGTTCTTCGCCGTCCATAATAAAGCCATTCTTCAGGATGACGAGTCCTTTGTCTCTTTTGCCTGTATATATTTTTTCTCCCGTATTATCAATTACGAACTCTTGTCCCCCGTACTCTTGCACGACAGCAATTCCATCACAAAATTCTGAAACGCATCTGTATTGCGGTTCAACTACGAATTTGCCCGACAAATCGCAATATCCCCAGTCGTCTCCGAGAATACCTCCCATCTTCGGAACAAGTCCCGCAGAGTAATGTATAGGATAAGGATTCTGAATGTGTGTATTTAATATTACTTCTCCTTCTTTATTAATTAAATCCCTGTATTTATCAGATAGGACGCAAGCGACTCCATTATTAAATGTGGATACACCACGATACATGCCGCGAAATGCACTTTTGCCTTCTTCGTTGATATATTGCCAACATGCTGTTGAGGCGTCGCCATATTTTTCCTCACCATAGCCTCCATGTCTGATATTATCATCAGTGATTTTTACAGCCGCAACTCCTTCGCTAAAATCTCTGGCATCGAAAAATTTGTCAGGAATAATGAGTATGTTTTCTTTATTTATATACCCCCACCCGTTTTCAGTTTTAATAGCAGCCTTACCTTCGTGGAAGTCGCGTACATCAAGATATTGTATGGCAATAACGATGTTTCCTTTTACATCGATAAATCCCCATTTTCCTTCTTTACTCACAGCAGCCAAGCCCTCGGAGAATCCGCGTGCGTTGCTATATTCTGGTGTTATAATTAAAGTCTGCGACATACAACAGACGGTTAATGTCAGAATGCTAATAGCGATTAAAAACTTTTTCATACTTATTGCTGTATTTCTTTACCAGTTATATCAATAGTTATTTCGCGGCCATCTTCTCCGCCGGGATCTTTCAAGTACACATGGAATAGTTTTGCTTCTGTATCATAATGTGGCCAACCTGTTTCATAGATAAAAGGTGTATGTGCAAGGAGTTTACCTTTATTTGAGATTTTTAAAAAGCCTAATTTCCCTTTTGAAGTAGCGCCGACAAGATAATAATCAGCTTCCGGATATATGTAATTGTCAATGGCGCAACAGTCGTTGTCCCAATAGTATTGATATTCGGGATTATTAATAAAGAAAGTACATAGTGTTTCGCCAATAGAGGGAGTAATTCCTTCTAACGTATCTGCATCATTTTTACCAGCCTGCTTAAACCAATTCAATGCAGATTCATATTTGTTTTCGCGCATATCTGCATATCCCATAAAGAGCTGAGCATCGCCATTTCCCATCTCTGCCGCCTTTTTAAAAAATGGTGTTGATTTTTCTATGTTTTCAATAATTTGACCCTCTCCTTCAGAATAATACAACCATGCTAAACCAGAATAGCCTTCGGGATGCCCATGCTTCGCTGCTTGTCTAAACCATTTCTCTGATTGTTTAAAGTAATAGTCCCACGATGATTCTCGGTATTCATCAAGCATATGTAAATATAGCCACCCAAGTCGAACCATTGCTAGTGTGTCACCACTTGCGATTGATTTTTTGTACCATTCTTCTGCGACATTCAGGTTTTTATCCATACCCCTACCGAATTCGTTGCATATTCCCAAATTTCTCTGCGCCACACGCCATCCTAGTGTAGCAGACTTCTCATAATATTTTATTGCGGTTTGGATATCTTTAGGTAGTCCATTTCCGTGTTCATAGCATACGCCCAGAAAATTTATGGCCTTTGCATTATTTTTTTCCGCAAGTTCTTTTAGAATGGGAACAGCTTTATCATACTTTTTTGCTTTATAGTATGTGTTTGCCAGTTCATACTTTTCGTCGTCGGTAGTTTGGGCAATGATACCGACACAAAAACAAAAAACGCAAAGAGTGATCAATAATCGCTTCATATAGCATGTAGTTTTAGTTAGACGTTATTTCTTTGCCTGTGATATCAATAGTGATTTCATGGCTAGATTTCTGTTCTTTTTGATATACGTGGAAAAGTTTTGTGTCTTTGTCAAAATACGACTGAGAGCCATCTCTATCATAAATAAATGGTGTATGAGCAAGCATCTTGCCGTCTTTTGAAACCTTTACGAATCCGAAGTCGTCTTTAAAGTACACTCCGACATAGAATAAATCTTCATCAGCGTAAGCGAGAGGCCAGATTCCACAAATGTCAGTTCCCCATTCAATTTTGTATTGTACATTATCTTTTAAGAATTTACATATAATTTGCCATTGGCCAGCATTTAAGTCAAACCACAACCATCCACGATAGTCTTTATTTTCTTCTGCTTGTTCAAACCATGACATTGCAGCATCTATGCTAGCAGGTTTCTTTTCTTTATTCCACACTTCATCGTTGGCCCAAATTTGATAGAGTTCAAGACAACCCATAAACAACTGTGCGCCACCATGCTTCATTTTTGCAGCCTTTTCAAAAATTGGAAAACTGCGCTCTATACCAATACCATAGTCATCGTAGTTGCTGCAATCTTGAAAATAGTATCTTCCAAGTTCATATATGCCTTCTTTATCACCGGTTTTAGCAGCATCCCTGAACCATTTTTCTGCTTGCTTGTTACAATAGTCCCAGAAATTGTCATCTTCTGAGTGTAAATCTTGGTATTCCTCGTTAAGATATAGCCAGCCTAATTTGGTCATGCCGAAAACACTTCCTTTTT
This sequence comes from Lachnospiraceae bacterium, assembly GCA_030523345.1. Lineage (GTDB taxonomy): Bacteria > Bacillota > Clostridia > Lachnospirales > Lachnospiraceae > UBA2868. The sequence continues at coordinate 906 of JAUNIR010000148.1, read as the reverse complement.
CTGCCGCTTGTAGATAATAATCTTTTGCCTTGTTAAAATCTTTCTCTACGCCGTTACCATATTGGTAGATGTCGCCAAGATTCGAAAACGCATGAGAATTGCCCAGAGATGCCGATTTTTCGTAAAACTCTTTCGCCTTTTTATAGTCTTTTGCCACACCCCAACCATTATAATAGGCAACTCCCATTGAATTTAGGGCTCCTGTATGATTTTTCTCGACTAAGTCTTTTATGATAGCTAGCCATTTGTCGTATTCTTTGTTATTGCAGTATTCGAGAGCCTGCTCGTATCTCTCGTCATCGGTAGTTTGTGCAGTAGTTGTACATGCAAATGCGATTAGCGTGAAAAAAGTGAAAAAGATTTTTGTTTTCATATCTTTTGTTTTTTATGATATATAGGCAATGCAAAAATACATAATATTATTCAACACCCCAAATATTCATTATGATATTTGCCATTTCGGCTTTTTCGCAAAAAATATTAATTGTTTGATGTTCCAAATCATGCTGTATATGGTGCAACTTTATAAAGCTTCGCACTTAAGCTTAGCGACAAATGATGCATAGAGACTAGTTATGTAAACATTATTCCCCTGTGCCGGTTAGGAGTCATCAGTTGATAGACAACACGGTACTTGCGTGCCATTTCCTTTTATGACAGTGCTATTGCTTTTCTTTTATGGTAGTGCCTGTGGCCGCGCGGGCAAATATATATTGTAGGGTAGGGGCTTGGTCCGGTTTTATTGTTTTTTACACACTTTAGTGAAAACTAAAGTTGCTCATCGCTGATATCATCCGTTCGTTGATTTTGTGAAAAAATCGTTGTCGCTGATGTCGCAAAAAAAGGGGCATTATCCGAGGAGAATCGTAATAAATCCGCAGAAATCTTTTCTTAAAGCGAGAAGAA
>JAUNIR010000147.1 GCA_030523345.1 Lachnospiraceae bacterium | reverse complement strand
TTTTCCCCCATATTACTCAGCCTTCCTTTCATCGCATTATCAGAACTTGTCTAACTCAAATTACTTTTTGATTACTCTACGTAAACATCTACCTGATGTATTTTTAAAATACGATTTTTTGCAAAAAAATATCCCCACCAAAAAGGTGAGGATGTAGTAATTTTATAACTATTTAGTCTGCAGATATTTTCTTTAGCCCGTATTCTTCAAGCCTCTCATCAATTTTAAACATATCATAATGTCTGCTGTTTATTTCTGTAATAAGACAAGCATCACGTCTATCTTTACCATATAGTGGATTCATTCCATATAGCTTTAATGCTTTGCTAGTTTCATCAACGGAAAAATGCCCAGCTATACAGAACCTAATGATTAAGTCTCTATTCTTCGTATGTTTCTCCATACGCATAAGCTGCTCACCATATGATTCAGAAACCCCAGATTGGATGTATATATCCTTAAAGAATATCCTTTTAGACTCTACGATATCTTTCATATAATAATAGAAGGCTTTTTTCTCATCTATCATAGAACTGCTATTTTCTTTATAAAATTGCTGAAGCTGATCTGGCCTCATCGATTTTAATATTTCTTCAACTTCGTATGTGGATTTTTCTTGCATTATTGCTCCTTTAGCACTAATTCACCTAACGCTAGTATCATTTCATATGCTGTATATCTGTCATTTGGTTCAAGACTAATACTCTTTTCTATAATATCCCAGACAGGTCCTTCAGCTTTTGCCTCTTTAGGAATGCAACCTGTGATCATTTCGTTTAGTAGGACACCTACAGCATATATATCTGTCTTTTCTGAAGAAGCTGAGAAACCATAGCCAAATTGTTCTGGTGCTGCATAATACTGTGTCGCAAAAAGTTTAGTATCTTGGATTTCTTCTTCTTTGTACCATTTAGCCACATTCATATCGAGTAAGTATATCTTACCATCGTATGAGAGAATGACATTTGCTGGCTTTACATCTCTATGTATTATTGGTCTTTCAAGACTATGAAGCTCTGCCAATATTTGCAACACATCGATTGCAACATTCATAGCAGTCCTTTGGTTAAGGAGCATACCTCTTTCATGTATAACTTCTTCTAACGTCTCTCCATCAACATACTCTTCAATGATAACCAGGTTATTTGTACCCTCATATATCTTTTCTATTTTAGGCATATTCTTAACAGGATGGTCATAGAGATATCTGTAAACACTTAAATCATAGTCTTTTAAGTATTTTTTAACGTATTTCTTACCTGTTTCGTATTCTTTTACTAAGAACACGTTGTGCTTAGAACCAAGTTCACCTATTTCTTCATATTCTGACAACTCAATAACCTCAGGATCAGTAAGTCCTTTGTATGGATTACTGAGACTTGCCTGAAATTCGTCTTCTGAAGCATATGTTTCACTTTCATCGATTTTATTTATAAAACCGCATTCTTTACATGCCCAATTACCACAATCGGTAGTGAAACCTGGCTGTGCACTTAAAAATGCGCCACACTCATCGCAAATCCAGACCATTTCGTCATCAATATCGAGTGACTCATTAATCAGAACCTGACCGCACCCTTTGCACACCCAATACGGCAAGTCATTGCTATAGCCTTTCTGCATAGGAAGAGACGCCTGACACCTTGTACAGAACTCCTCTATAGGGCGTTCAGGCATATTAAATTTTTGTTTTAATTTGTATATAAACTCATGAAACATTCGAAAAACCCATCTTATTTGTATCGTTGCACTATTTCATCTACATATGTGTAAACGCTTTTAAAACTATCATGATTCATTCTTTTTAGCGCATTTAACCATGTATTCTCTATCTCTGTTAGATTTTCTACTGGCAAATGCTTTTTAGCAATATGACAGTTAACGTTTGTTGCATTAATCTGCATTATGCCAATAACTCTATCTTCTGATATAAGCTGTGTAAGAGATTCTTTTACCTTACCCTTATACATAGTAGCAGGCATGATTATATAGTCTGGCTTAAGTGTATCTATATCTGCCTTAATATATGAAAGCATTAATTTCAATATTTCATAATTACCCGCATAGTCCTTATTTCGGTTTGGATGTTCTGTGTCTCTTATTGAAAACTTACCAAAGTTTGCACAGCAAATACGTTCTATAAATTCTTGAGGTGTATCCTTATAATCAGTGCCAAACAGATTTCTCATAATTCGATTAACAGCAATTAGTAAACCGCCATCATTAAATGGCTGAATATGTATAAAAGGGAATACCTCATGATTCTTTTCCGGATTTTCATAAAAATCCCTGGATCTGCGCAGGCCAGCTTTACTACAGTAGTATGCTTTATCTATTTGGCTCCTGTCGACCCAAGTAAGGTTCTCTGCACTTGCGTAAGCAAGAACCCTCTGACCTTTAGGCTGCTCGAAATATTTTTTACCAATAAAAGGAACAGCCGGAACAATCTTATCACCGTCTTTGTCCCATGAATTTAAGGGATAACCCTCGCTATCTAAAATCATAGAATATCTAGTCGTTAGTTCTGTTAGTGCTGTTTGATAATCCATCTACGATAAACCTCTACTACTACGTGTTTATATTTATCTGCTCTCCCAATTATGCATTTATAAACGTTTCCATAGCTTTATCAAGCATATCCTTTACTCTGTGAAGGACTGGTGGCAGATTTTCTTTACATATTCCTTCTTCATAAAGCTCTAAGGTACCACTTCTTCTACTAAGCTTTTCCTTATAACAGGCAACAGAAACGATATCGTATCTTTCTTCGTATGAACGATATGTTTTTGAATCTATTAGGTTATCGCCTAAAGATATAATTAAAAGTTCTCTTTTACCGATCTCAGGACGGAAATATTCATAATGTTTTATATCAGCATCTTCCATAGAGAGGGTATATGTGATAATACCATTATGATTCCTTTGTAACCCGAAGAGATGTAGTGCTTCAAACTCTACTTTAGTTATTATATCAGCTATTTCATCTATTGCATTAGTCATAGTGTTATAAAACCCTATAAAATATTCTTCTGTTTCATCATCAGTTACGTAATAATACTCTGTTTTATCTACACCTTCTGTCTCGTTCTGATATTCCTTAATTGTCTTTAGTATCTCGGCCGATGTATTATCGACCGATACTATGACTTTGTCAGCGCATAGCGCCAGTATATCCTGGTATTGTGACGTAACATCAATATAATCCGCATACCCAAACTTACGCTTAATCGCAATCTTCTTTTTACCATCAAAACCATATAATAAAATCTTCATTAGTTGACTCCTTTACTATACCCATGTTATGTACTTTACTCACTCTTCTTCAATGACGTTTTCTAATTCACCAACACATGTAAGTGTACAGAACCTATGGTATTCACGCATGTAACCTAAAACAATCGTACCCCTGTCGCCATTCAGAGACTTAGCTATACATAAATCAGCCAAGCCTTCACGCATAGAATCTTTGTTGTAATACTCATCTCTATATAAGAAGATAATATTATCAACAGCTCTCTTAAGACCAGATTCTATTAGATCTTCTAATACTGGATGGTGATCCTCTCGTTCTTCTACATTTCTACTTATTTGGGACAATATAAGTACTGCACAGTTTAATCTCTTAGCTATTTCTGATAATTCAGCACATGTCCTGACTCTTTCAGCCACAATAATAAGGTCTGGCTGCTTACCAGTAGATTCAAAAGCCGAACAAGCTGCTGTAATCTCCTCAATGCTAATATTTGGTATGTCATCCAAATATATTTCCGCATTGTCAATTTCATTTATTGCATTCTCCATCATATTTGTGGCTTTTTCAGATTTGTCATTAGCAAAACCTTCACCAATCTTTGATATAAAACCTGCAAACCTGCTAATAAGACGCCTTTTTGATGAATCAAGGGAGAAAAACAGAACTCTTTTACCTTCGTTTATTGCGACATGCTTAATGACGTTGAATGCAAAATCTGTTTTACCCATAGATGGTCTTGCTCCAAGAAGATACGTCTGACCTCTCCTTAGACCTCCAAGCATACAATCAAGGTCTTTAAGACCGGTTCTAACCACCTTACTATCATCTTTTAGTATTTCTTTGTTACTTGCATGCTCATTAAGTGCATCCATAATCTTTTCTCTGTTAATTTTACTTACTGCCATAACAACCTCCATTCAAAAAACTTAACTCTACTACCGGACAAGAGAGAATCCAACCCTCTTAGTTTTCCTATAATACAAGGATAGACTAAAACATGTCCTATAAAGTGGACAGTTTATTTCGCGAATGAATGTCGAATGAATATTCCAAATAGGCA
>JAUNIR010000146.1:1246-4323 GCA_030523345.1 Lachnospiraceae bacterium | reverse complement strand
TTGGCTCTGACATAATGGAGAGAGCAAAGGAATTTAAGATAGTAAATCAGAATTTTAGAGAGAATATCAAAAACTTTGTAGGGCAATGTGTAAAGTATGACATAATGCTGAATAATAAATATACGTTTGATGATTTAAGAGAAACAACAGATTTATGGGGGTTAGTGACAAGTAATCCATCAAAGATAAGAGGTATATATTGGATACCAATAGAAGGAGGGAAAGCAGAATATGTAACATGTGCAGGAGCAGTAGAGAAGTTTAATCAAGAATGGAAAAATGAGCTGAATAGAGTAGCGTTTAGTATGAGCAAAAAAATGTTCAGTGGAAGAGCTATAGGACATTCGACATTGCAAAGTGGTAAATTAGTCATGACTCCAGTTTTGGCAAATGCATTAAAGAATGAATTTATGAGTAATCTGAAGAGTGCATATTCATATTTAGGGGAAATGGGAGATTCAGCAGCAGAAGATATATTAAGACAGAACGTGATGATAAATGCAATAAATGATGCGTCGTCAGAGAACTCGAGAAGTGCAGGTAATCCAATATCTTATGCGGAAATGAAAGCCTTATTACAACAGAATTATACATTTGATACAATAGGAAGACTAGCAGCAAAAACATTACCGATTATGAAATCAGTGATAGAAGCATTGGTATATGCATGCTTTATATTTATAATTCCGCTTTGTATGATACCGACAGGATATAGATTCTTGATAAACTGGGCGGCAACGTTATTGTGGTTGGGATTTTGGCCACCGGTATATGCAGTATTAAACTTGATAATGAACTTAGCGGCGAGATCATCAACGATAGCAGAAATAGGAACAAGTGGAGGAATAACCATAGCAAACGTAACAGGAATAGCTTCTGTGAATGCGGAAATAAAGGTGATGGCAGGATATTTAGCCTTAAGTGTACCATTTATATGTATAGCCCTAGTAAAAGGAGTAGGCTCATTTATACATTTGGCAAATCAAATGACAGGGCCAACAGCATCATCTGCAGGAAGTGCAGTAAATGAGGCAATAAATGGAAACTTTAGTTATGGAAATGTGAGCTTGGGGAACTCTCAAATGGGAAATGTTACAAATTTACAGCGTAATATGAATAGTTTAATAGGAAGCGGAGGACATAGACTAGACACCGGAGGTGTACAAATAACAAACGATGCAAAGGGATTCTCAGTAATGAATAGAATGCAGGATAGTGGACCACGAGGAATAAGAGGAGTTTTTTCTCATAGTGAAGCCCAGCAAGAACAGATTAGGAATATGGAATCACAACAAAGTTCTATGAGAACGGCTTATGGTAATTTACATAGCTCTGCAGAGAACCGAGTATCACAATTTAGTGAAAGGCTGTCAAATATGAAAGCAGAAGAAATTTCGAATAGATTGAATATGAGTGCGGAAGAAGTAGAGAGTTTAGGAGAATCAGCCAGATATGTTGAGGCTTATAATAAAGGAAAGGCTTATAATGCAGGGACAAATGCTCAAGGGAATTTGGGGATTGGAGGAACAATATCAGGAAGTTTAGGCTTGACAAAAACAAAGAGGGGAGAGGCAGGGATAGACAAAGCGGCTGAAACATTGAGAGGATTCCAAGCAAGTGCGTCGATAAATGGAGGAGTTGGGACAGGAGTAAATGCAAGTAACACAAGGATGTATGGAAGCCAAGAGCAGATAGATGAAGCGCAAATGTATAATTATCACAAGTCGAGAGTAGAAAGCGTAATGAAGAGTCTAGGGACAAGCGAAAGGAATGATGAATTGACCAGTCTTGCGAGAGATTATAACAAAAACATTCAAGAAATGGATAGCCTAACAAAAGCAATGGAAATAAATCAGAGCAAAATAGTGCAAGCGGAAAAGAATATGCAAGAAAGCATACATACCACTGTATCCCTGGATGACAATTTATTGGATGATTTTATAGTTGGAGCAAAGAAAGCAAAGCCTGAAATGTCAGATAATCAAGCGAAAGAACTGTTTTTCAGGGGAGACAGAAATAGTGAGGAATATAAAGAAGCGGTCCATTATGTGCAGGCTATTAACAAATCTTATAAGCCTGAAAGTAAGTTAGAGAAGCCGCAAATTGATACGGAGAAATTGAACTTTGACAAGCAAAGCCTAGAAAATACATATCAATCAAAAGAGCAGATAGTACAAAGTAAGATAGATGACACAAGAGAGATGATAGAGCAAACGAAAGTAGCAAACCAGGCACGAAGGGGCGGAATAGGCGATAAAGTAGATGAAAAAATAGTTACTAATAAAGCAGATATCGCTCAGGAAAAGCAAGAAATACAAGCCAAAGGTGAGGCTGTGAAACAAAAAGTCAAAGAACGTGAAAGTAAAGGCGCTATTAAATCAGCTTGGAATGAAGGAATTAATGCAATAAAAACAATTGTAAAAGATAATGATTCTGTAGAATGAGGTGAGTATGACAAATAAAGACAAATTCTTGCAAAGAAAATTTCTATATGATTTGCAGTGTCCCATAGCAGTTTTGTTGCCAATAATTATTTGGTATTTATGGTTATTTTTATTAGTCAGAATTATAGATGTAAACGATTCGCTAATAGGCTCTTTTGTTTCATCAACATTATTTCTCGTTTTTGGCTTCTATAACCTATTTACATACATATGGAGCAAGAAGATGGCAGAGAAATACGGAATAGAGCTATTTGGAGATTTGGATCAAGAATGGTTGAGGAAAGAACAAGGGTATGATGCGAAAATATTTGGAGAAATATATTCAAAGAATTTACATTTTAGAAAGCTAGGAGCAAAGAGTTTGTTTATCACTGTTCCATTATCGTTTTTGCCATGGCCTGCGATTCCATTTATTGTTGGAATTATAATGATAGTAGTTTATATGGTTTATAGAAAGGTCTACTTTAATGATGCAATGGCAGACAGATGGCCAAGGGTATACGGTAGCGGTATAGTAATATCCAGAATCCTTGACCAAGATAGTGATTTTGGCAAAAAGGATACGGAGAAGAATAATGAAGGAAAGAATGGAAAGTAATATAGCTTTGAATTCAAAAGAAATAGTATATACAA
>JAUNIR010000146.1:0-1236 GCA_030523345.1 Lachnospiraceae bacterium | reverse complement strand
GATAATAAGGAAGAAAATAATTGATATTATTAACATAATAGCGTACACTTATAATGTACGCAAGCAAGTACAGAAAGGAAATAATTATGGAAATCGTTAATATAACAAAAGCACGATCAGATTTTTTTAATCTTATAGATGATGTAATTTTAGGAGCTCCGAAATGTATATCGACTAGAAAAGGAAACGCTATAGTTGTTTCGCAATCCGATTGGGAGGGATTACAAGAAACGCTATATTTAATGTCAGATAAAAAATTACATGAAGAATTAAAAGATCGTATGAAAACGCCTAATTGTGAATGTGTTGAGGATTTAGATTGGTAATGTGGAAAATATTATACGAAAAGAGAGTTCAAAAGGATCTGGATAAACTGAAAAAAGCAGGACTTGTACAAAATGCGAAAAAGATAATAGAAGAATTAAGTCATGATCCTTTTTCTTCATCTTATGAAAAGCTAGTTGGGGACTTGTCCGGGCTTTATAGCCGAAGAATAAATATAAAACATAGGTTAGTATATAAAATACAAAAACAAGATAAAATTGTTGTTATATCTATGTGGAGCCACTATGGAGATTAAATAAATATGGAAAGTAAGATAGCAATATATCAAAGCGAAGATGGGGCTATAAATATAAAGGCAAGGCTTGACAACGAAACAATATGGCTTACTCAGGCTCAAATAACAGAGCTATTTGGATCGAGTAAATCTAATATAAGTGAACATATTAAACAAATTTTTGCTGAGGATGAACATGATATTTCAGTTGTTCGGAAATTCCGAACAACTGCCTCAGATGGAAAAGTTTATAATATGACTTACTACAACCTTGACATGATAATTTCAGTTGGATATAGGGTAAAATCCAAAGTTGCGACTAAGTTCAGAAAATGGGCTACGCAAGTGCTTCGAGGGTATATAGTTCAAGGATTTGCGATAAATGAACAGAGATTAAAAGAGAAAGAATCGCAACTGGAAACATTAAAAAAAGCAATCAATTTGATTGAAAGAGGCTTATCGAATCAAATTGAGAACATGAATCAGGCTAAACTGTTGAATTCGTTTTTAAGTAAATTTGCGAAAGGATTTGAGTTATTAGATGATTATGATCACGAGACGCTTGATAAGATATGTAAAACCAAATGCCCTGAATTAATCATAAAATCTGAAGAGTTTTTAGAAATGATTCAGTAAATGAAGCAAGATTTCGACAGTGAAGTTTTTGGATTACAAAA
>JAUNIR010000145.1 GCA_030523345.1 Lachnospiraceae bacterium | reverse complement strand
GTCTCAACGTGATTGGCATCACTAAATTGATCAACGCAAGAATTAAAGGAAAAACAATAACTCCTACAAATTTCGACTCCCATCCGTTAGGATTTCCTTGCAAATCCCAGTGTGTCACAATCACATCCGGCAGACGGTTGTATAAAACAATCCCGGCTATTACAGGTAATAAACAAACTATTGTTGTAATTATTGTTATTTTTTTCATATCATCTTTCATCATTTGTCCCCTCCCTGAAAGCTTGAAATCCACATTAAAACTTCCTCTAGTACAGAGGCGTTGAGCGAGTAGCGAATAAAATTCTTTTCCCTACTCTCACTAATAAGGCCTGCTTTTTTTAGCTGTGATAGATGGTGAGAAATAGTCGCACCTGTCATATCAAAATTTTCTCCTATTTCACCTGCCGTCATCGATTCCTTCTTAAGTAAATCAAGAATCTCGCGCCTAGTAGGATCTGATAGAGCCTTCATCGTATCATTAAATCCCATCTTAAATATCCTCTTTTTCAGCACATTCTATACTCAAATTTGAACTAATGGTATGATTAATCCATTAACTCTTCAACTATTTAGATTTTCATCTAATTAGATGTTTATCTAAATATATCTCCATTTTTTGCATGTGTCAATAACTATTTAGATATTTTTCTAAATACTAAACAAAAAAACCGACATCAAGATGTCATATGTTTATGACATCTTAATGCCGGGGGGCTATTCAATATATGAAGCTATCCGTGTACTATCTCTCCTCTGGATTTGATGCTATTCCATATGCCACGTTATAAGTCCACATCTGCTGGTTTGTTGATATAACCTGGCGTATCAATGTTGAGTCTGGATATGTCGCATAATCATGCCAGGAAGAAATACTACGGTTTTTCCATTTAGATCTATCAGGCTTTTCATCATAAGAATAGTACTTATTTATTGTACACAAATCTATACTTTCCCACCTACCATTTAAATAAACCAAGTCCCACGTATGTTTTTCTGTATCAATGGATGTAGCAGGGATTCCATGCTCTCTACACATTATTGCAAGTGCATTTGTATAATCCCAGCACACACCAACATGGTTTTTCCACATAAATATCTTTGGGTTGCTATAATTTCTGTATGTATAGGCTCTTGAATGTGAGTCATTTTTTTCAGTTCTCCATTTGTCATAGGCTACATTCTCAATTAGCCACTCCGTAAATGCATATACCTTTTCTTCATCACTATACGAATCATCAACAAGTGTATAGCTGAATTTTGCTATCTCTGAAACATTATTTACATTACCATCAGCCCCAGCGGTTGGGTACGTGAGACCTTCAAGCCCTAGATATTTCCCCGGAGTCAGATTGCGAGTCCATATGTTGAGAGCCACTAATGAACCTCTGACTTCATCAGCTTTTTTACTATTTGCAACACAGCATGTATACACCGTGTCATTAATTTTATATACATACCCCTTTACTGTCACAGTTCCTACTGTAGGAACTTCAAAATAGGTCTGTATTTCATATAATCCATCGTTAGACCCCGATAAGTCTATAGATCTTTGGTTTTCAAAGTCTGATGAAGAAAGCGAGATATCTTCCTTTTCATCAAGTGTCCACGCCTGTTCTACAATCCTTATTTCCTTAGCCTCGCAGTGATTCCTGTCGTGAGTATATGGCGTGTAATATACAGTAGTCCCATCTGTGGTAACTCTAACTCCATACACTGATTCAATAAATGTTTCATAACCATCTTTTGATTTTCCGAAATTCCTACTATGACCAAGCTTGTATACAGCTCTTCCATAATGATTAAAAACATATGTATCAGAGCATAGTTCCTTTTCAGAAAGGCTATTATCAACATCTACTATCTCCCACCAGTTTTTGCCATCGTTTCCGGTGGAATCCTTTGCTACAAAATAAGTTGCCGCCCTGTCTTTAACTGATTTTAATCTATCAATTATTGGATTGTAGGTTTCTACGACACACTCAACCTGCTGTCCTTCTCCATACACGGTCCTATCATATTTATTGATGGAAAAGTAAAAAATAGCGCAAATTACACCCACTATAATTAATATGGCAGCTATTACGCAAATTAGTATATTAGGTTTCTTTTTGCCTTCGTTTGTCATAGTAACATTTCTCTTTTATATTAGAATTTAATCTCAACTGGAGCCGCTGTAAATGATGATATAGTAGCTACTGCATCCTTTAAGTAATACACTACTGTATTTCCGTCATCTGCCTTGTACATTGCCTGAAGCGAAGGATACGCATCGAGCATTGCCTGACGTGCCTCAACTCTATCGTCTTCAACTAATGTACACGAAACTCTTATCCACTCACCATTCATAAAAGCGCAAAGTTCTGCTTTAGGGTTACTCTCAATTTGCTTTGAAACAGGCTTGATTTTTCCTGTCTGCAAATAAAGCTTGCCCTCATATTTTAACATTGTTCCAAAAGGACGCACTCTTGGCTGGTCTCCTTCAACTGTTGCTAAATAATATGTTTCTGCCTTCTTTAAAAAATCGTATACTCTTTCCATAATTATTAATTCCTTTCTTGTTTTTATACTAAGCACGCACCAACTAATACCCGGTATGCAACTTATTGTTTTGAACCTTTATTTCCGTTCATTTATGATCTTCTGCTTTATATTTAGCTATATCACAATTCCCGCAACATGGTCTAACTCATGTTGAATTATTTGAGCAGTCCATCCAGTATACTTACCATGTTGTTTCTTAAAATTCTGATCTAAATAATCAACTTCTATTTCTCTATACCTAGTACATGGTCTAACGCCATCTAATGACAAACATCCTTCTTCTGTTTGAAACGCTCCTGTTTTCTTGGTGATAGTTGCATTAACCATTGCAAACTGGAATGGGCCTGCTGCCACCACAATAATATTTTTCCTGACTCCTATCATATTGGCGGCCATCCCGACACAATGATCAAGATTTGCTCTAAGAGTATCCAATAAGTCTGTAATTACTTGCTTGTCAGCTTCAGTCGCCGACTCTGATTTTCCCGCAAGAAATACTGGATCTCTTATAACTGCTTTTACCATATTGCTACCTCTACATCACAGAAATGATATCTACCTGGCAATTGTTATTGTAACATCTCCATTTGAAAGAAGCTCTTCTAATTCAGTTTCTGACAAATCTTGAATCTTACCAAGTCTCGTATATGACCACGAATTCGAGCCATAAAATACTACCAGCTGATTTCCATTATACAGCACTAAATCTCCAGGAGCCGTTGTTGTTTGTTTATCATTCCTCGTAAGATTTCTTCCTATGGTTCCAACCTGTTCAAAGCCACCATACATTGACATCTCTATTACAATAGGGCCTTCATTTACTGCTTCCTTCAAATCTGCCACTGCAGCATTCTGTTCCCAAGATACACTAACTTCTGTATCACCTATAACCAATTTCATTTCATCTTCCTTATTTGATTCTGCCGTATTTTTCCTTTCACCTGGTAGATTTCCAGCAATAAAAACAGCTGTTGGACCATCGGCTCCACCTATGACGCTAAATGATGTTCCTTTCTCATCCACATATAACGAAGCATGAAGTCTTTCATATGTGAATATACCGGCAATCGCAATTATGAGAATCAAAATGACAATTAATACAATATATTTCTTCTTCATATCATTACCATCAAAGTAAGCTCAATACTCTTTGGAAACCTCATCGAGATTGTACATTTTCTTAAATGAATCTAAATCATTCTGGTTCCTTATATTTATGCTTCGCTCAAATATGTTCTTCCACTAATATATACATTTTTGACATGCTTATACTTTGTCGAATCAAACTCATCGCCACTATAAACATATGCCTTTTTACCCGGCGTACTTTCATCGACATTTGCCAATACCTCATCTATATATTTATAAGGAGAGTTTTCCCAGTTATCACCGTAAAAAGCTGACAATACTTTATCGTAGTCCACAGGAATTTCATATTCCATACCTTCAAATAGTGTAAAGCGTCTGTCCTCATCAACAGCTGCATATAAATGTTCTTTTTTTATATATGGCCCTGGCTTTTTTAGGTTTTCAATATAGCTTGGTTCATATGCATATTTTCTCTCATCTTTAGCATGAACCTTATACCATTCTATTCTTCTTAAATACTTATGCTTTACTACTTCGAATTTCTTAAGATACTTATCATCTCTTCCGCTCGTTATCCATTTTTTCTCAATCTTATTTATTCTTTTGTATATATTATGAATAAATAATCTGCGATATATACTACTGCAGCTGGATCTGCGTCAAACAATCTTTTATTTTTACAACACGGACAAGC
>JAUNIR010000144.1 GCA_030523345.1 Lachnospiraceae bacterium | reverse complement strand
ACTCGTCAGCATTAAAGTTGTGCTTTAGTTCCTGCTTGTAAGCTATAATGTCGCTTACATATTGCCTTTTAGTTTTAGCTTTAAGTTCTTTAGTTTCGCCTTTAAGCTCTTGTTGTATTGCCTGCTCCTTATCAATCTTACTTTTAATAAAATTGTATGTATCAAGCTGTTTTCGTCTGTCTTTCGCCTATTACAACTTATAGCCCTTTGTATTTTTTTGATAAATATACTGAGAATGCAAATAGACCAACTGTCTGAATAAGATGAAAGATTACAGATGTCCACACAATACCAAATGTTTTTTCCAATACAGTGATTGTGTTCATCTGCAAAATTGCAAATGCGAGCATAAAACATCCCATAATGATAAATGCCGAAATCTTTAGTTGAACATCTTTTAGAAATACTCCGGTAACAAATACTCCAAGACTTATTGCTATAAACATTCCTATATACTTAAATCCGTGCGTATTATTATAAAGTGATACAAACGCTAGAACAGTATTTTCATCTGTTAAATCTACCATTAAACTTATCTGCTCAATAAAGCTTTGATATGCCTTGCTTGTAACATCATATACGATTTGCACTCCAATCATTATGGCTGCCCATAGCTGTAGTAACTGCATTATGGAATACGATGAGAGTGTTGATATTTTGCCCTCTCCTAGTTCTTCCTGTAGCTTGGCCATTTCTGCATAATCATCCTTAGGCACAATACTTCTTAAATGTGTAAGTCTTGTATATGCTGAATAGAAACAACTCGCAATAATAATTACCTGTATTGTTGACACTATGCTCACAAAATTATCAAAAGTAACATTTAGCATATCAGGCTTAAGTCCTTGTACGTGATTTATGCTTACTCTTGCTATTGCATTTACTGCTTCACCAGAAAGTCTTACAATTGCGCTTTGACATATGACTTTTGATATAATATGCTCTTTTTGGTTGATATACATTTTATGTTCTCCCGTATTTATCTTAATTCTCTTTGCCTATGGTATTATATTTTCGTTTTATACCTACAGTATTCAATAATCACATTATATCATCTATATTATACGTGGATTACTCGACTTATCCCTCAAATGCTTTCACAGTCTGATTACACGCTTCATATGACTTCCCAAATATAAATGTTACTCTTTTATCAAACTCTAACTCATTACTATCAAATACTTCTACTGTACTTAAATCAATTATCATCTTGTAACTTCTCCCACCCAGAATTATATTCCTTTAAACACCTGACCACTTGACCAACAATCACAGGTCAAGTGGTCAGGTCAAGTAGATTTGTTTTTTATTTGTCTAAGAAAATTTAAAACAATAAAGGTCTAAATATGCTCATTTTTTTCACATTTAGACCTTTATTTTAATCGTCAAATAAATCTTCTAGTGATATCTGATTACCCACTATACTACTGTATTTATTTTCCTTAACGCCATAAGTCGTAATCATTGTGAGCTGTAACCCATACTTTGTTTGTGTATTTCTCCTAAATGATTCTATTTTGTTACGTAATTTTAAGTCATACTCTTTATCAATAATATACTCATCAGATGCAAACTTAATCTCACAAATATTAATTATGCGATCTCTTCTTTCAATTAATAAATCTATTTGAGCGCCAGAAGTTCCTAGCTCCTCATTAGCCCTTGTGAACCATATATATTCTTCGGATAGCACTCCTGAAATACCTAATTTTTTCTTAATCTGATTGATATGATCTTTGCACACTTGTTCAAAGGTTAAACCAGCCCAACTTCTTCTTGATGGAATATCTATGGCTTTGCTCCAGTAATGCTCATCTTTTCCATAATTATCTTTTAAAAACTTGAAATAGAAATTGGTATAATAATCAGATGATTGATATAAGGTCTCTTTTTTCTTATTTCCATAAAATGATGATGCCCTAACAAATCCCGAATTAATCAAGTTTTCAAGAATCTTTGTAAGTTTACCATTCGCTGCTAATCCTGTTTTACTAGCTATCTCATTTCTGGTATAACCACTTTTCTTTTCTGCGAGGCACTCCATAACTGCAACATATTTATCACTGTTGTTAAATAGTGTTCGATATAAATGCTCAAATTCGTCCCATAACTCTGCCTTTTTCCTGAAAAATAAATTATCTATGTTTTGAACATATGACATATTACTATCTATCAAGCTTAGGTAATATGGGATTCCACCCATTATCATATAGCATTCCACTATATTGTATTCAGGCCATGTTATTCCCTGTGTTTGTAGATATTCTTTTGTTTGGACTAAAGTAAATGGTTCTAAGTATAATCTACAGGTCTGTCTATTAAACAGGCCTCCCTTATTGTTTGCTACGTTGTCCACCATCCATGATGTTGCTGAGCCACAAATTATAAATACTAAATTGTCCTTGCTTGAGCCATAATCATTCCAAAAGTACTCAAATGCAGACAAGAAACCCGACTTATGTGTGTCTAGCCAGGGCATTTCATCAATAAAAAAGACGTGCTTTTCATCATCAGATAATTCTTCAATATACTCTCTTAAATAGTTAAACGCTTGAATCCAGTCTTTTGGATTAGATTTCTCCTTCCCAGACCGTCTTTTCAATTCGTCAGCAAAATTCCTTAGTTGAACATCCTTAGGCTGACCATATGCACCAGTAACCTTAAACTCAAGCTTCTTCTTAAAAAATTGATTAATCAAGAATGTTTTTCCGACTCGTCTTCTTCCATAAACAACGATGAGCTGTGCAGTTGTTGCTTTCATACACTTCTCAAGTCGATCACATTCTTTTTTTCTTCCAATTAAATTATTCATACTCATATTATATTCAAAAAACAAACTCCGGTCAACAATTAGCGGTCTAAATCTGCTATTTTTAACGGCTTTTAGACCGCTATTTCTTGTCGGTTAATATTTATCTGCCGTACTAGAAGCTCTCCTTTCTAGTAACTAAATTTGACTGTATTCAAACTGCATTCAAAGAAAAAGTCTCAGAACACGTATAAATACTGCATTCTCGTTTTTTACCAACGTGTTCGATTCTCTCATCCCCTGCTAGAAAGCCCGTTTTTACAGGCTTTTTTGTTGCTCATTTTTGAAAAGGGACCAAGAAATACTCAAAAGGGACCACACTAAATCAACTGAATTAATGGAAAGGAAAAGCTGAATAGAACTTCATATATTTATTTGTAATTAAGCTGTACTGCCCCCAAAAAGTTGGACCAAATTTATTTTTTATATAATTTATACTAATCAGTAAAACAGTTAGACATAAAAAAAGCATATTAATCGTTATTCTGTTATAGCCCAAACTCTTGCTGGAAGCCCCGTTGCTCCCTCGATTCTTGGGTAAGAAACAATGATTACTGCTCCTGCAGGTTCTACTTCATCTAAGCTCTTTAATAGCTCAACCTGTAATTTCTCATGCTCTAATACATATCTTTCACATATAAGATCCTGATGCTCTATTGCCACTGGTGATGCATCTGTGTCTAATGTTTCGTGTCCATTTGCTGCAGCCTTTCTAACTTCGTAAATATACTCCAGTGCCTCCAGCGACCAGCCTGGCGCGTGTTCTACACCTTCTGCATCTACTCCAGAAACTGCATCTATATCAGGCCACTTTTTATACCAGTCTGTTCTTAATGCTACAAAAGCACCTTCTGGAATATCACCGTATCTTGCTTCATATTCCTTAATATCTTCAACCGTTACAGCATAATCTGAATTTTCTGAAGCCTTTTTTGATATATCTATTACTACAAGTGGGAAAATCAGATCATTTACATCATACTTCTCTGATAAATCCTTTCCCTTTGCAAAATGTCCAGGAAAATCTATATGTGTTCCAAACTGTCCAGGAAATTTGAAAGTCTGAATTAAACATTCAAGGTCTGGATTTCCCCAGTCCCAACATGTCTTTGCAAGCTCCACAGACCCTCTTGGAATTCCTGCCCAATATGGGCTATCATTATTTAGTGAATGTGATAACTCCACCCATTTATATTTCTTTGATTCCTTTAATGCATCCCATAATTTTGACATTTCGATATTCTCCCTTCCTTTTACCTATATTTTCGATAGGTTTTACTTGAAGTAAGCATATCATCAGCTAGTTTTCCTGTCTAATTACTATTTTCTCTCATTAGTAATAAATTTTTCTTATCACTCTTGATTTTCCTTTTGATGAGCTATTCATATTTTTGCTCTATCCCACTTTGTCATGTTATCCCAATAATATTCATAATCCTTCATAATCACCTCATATAACTCATCATATCGTAGACTCAATCGCCAAAGATTTCAATTGGACGATGCTACGCTTTTAATTTACATCAATCCCAGACACTTCATAATTAATGTCAAATATAGGATTAGTATATAATTTATGAAAGCTTGAAAGAATTC
>JAUNIR010000143.1:1844-4409 GCA_030523345.1 Lachnospiraceae bacterium | reverse complement strand
GAACGGCAAAATTTTTTGCACTTCTATTGCTTCTTTATCACACATAAGCAAAGTCCCAGGGTATGAAGCAGCTTTATGGCCAGTGGCGGCGTTATGCTTATCGGTCTCAACGTCATCCCTCTCTTATCCGGTCTCTTCTAATCACGGTGAGGTGGTCCAATGTTCGGAATACTTAATACTTTGGAGCAATGGCTAAAAGACCTGCTCATTTCATTTATCACGAGCAACCTGACCACCCTGTTTGATGATGTAAATACCAAGGTCGATACGATTGCTTCCGAGGTGAGCAGAACTCCTGCCACCTGGAATGCAAGTATCTTCCCGATGATCCGAAATCTGTCGGATAACGTTATCGTCCCCATCGCGGGTATCATCATCACCTTTGTCTTGTGCTATGAGCTGATCACCATGATCACGGAAAAGAACAACATGCATGACGTAGATACATTCATGTTCTTCAAATACTTTTTCAAAGCTGCCGTTGCGGTTTATCTGGTAAGTAACACATTTACCATCACAACTGCAGTTTTTGATGTGCCCCAACATATATTCAATAATGCGTGCGGTATTATTTCAAGAAACACCAATACTGACATTGCGACTACCATCGTCACAATGCAAACGGATATGCAGACGATGGAAATCGGTGGTCTACTTCAGCTCGCCGTGAAGACAATGGTCGTCATCTTTTGTCTGAAGATCGTGCCTATCCTAATTACAGTTATTCCTTATGGTCGTATGAATAAGATTTATATTACAATTCCTGTTTTTTCAATCTGATTTTACTACGTTTTTCTTTATTACATAAAAGTTTAAAGGTTTTAACTATTAAAGTATCGAGTGCTATATCAAGCCCTGGCATCTTACCAGGGCTCAATCACACAAAATTTGAAAGTCGGGTATCCAAAATCCCTTCCAATCACCAAACATTTGTTATCTTCTCTATAATCTCAGAATCCTTATTCATATCAAACTTTCTCGCCCAGAAATAAGGACTCTTTTCAATGATTTCCCAATCCTCCATAAGCCAAGTATGTGGCGAAGCACCCTCTGCTCTGTCACGGTCAATCAGTCTTACATGATTTCCGGTTCTATCATATTCTAAAAACAGCTGATCCTTAAACGGTGAATTCACCAACACTGTTCCTAAAAACATCTCATCAGAGCATGATGTAAATCGAACAAAATCTTCAATAAACGGTCTTTGCTCAACAACATATCTAGCAAATTCTTGCGTAATAGAAAACCATTGCTGAGATTTACAGATTCCATAATTGACATTTTTAAGTCGATTCACTTTTAAAATCTTTGTTTGTACTGCCAACGAAATGGTCTCCAATCCTTTTGCCAGATACCTGTTATACGCTCTCAACCACCCAAATAAGTAATACAAACTCATTCCTCTAATACCGGAATAAGTATTACGCAAAGCCAGGAACTGTCGATCCGGATGTTTGTCAAAAAAGTCATGAATAACCTCATTACTTTTTATCTGCAAATCCACTCCAGAAAGTAAATGATAATAAGAATATGATTTTTCTTCCTTTAAGGCAGCTTCCAATAGTCGAAGTTCACACTCTACAATAGAAGAATGTCCCCAATATACTCGCATACGAGGAATAAATGTCACAGAACTTTTCACGCAGATTTGCTCAAAATAATGCTGATCAAAATCTTTTGCTTTTTTATCCACATGAATGAATATATCATTATCTGCATGATCTAATTGGCGCATTAATTTTTCTAGGATATTAAATTGGTTATGTTCCATGATACGCATTGCGTGTTTTGACATGGGTAATATTCCTTTTATTCTTTTATAGAAAATTCAATTTGTATACGTCTAGAAATTCTTCTCCAACAACGAATCTCTAATATATTTCTAACTAATGCAATTGAATGAAATCTTCTATTATCTACCTGACTATAAGTGGAGTGATATATAGACGAGATATTGTCACCATTACCGAGACAATAAATTGTAGACCTAAATGGTAATTTTGCAAATGTTTTACCCATAGAATCATATCTATCAACTACTACATTATGATCGTAACGTATAGGATACTTCTTATTTAATATCCCAGCAATTTCTTTATCATGACAAAATTCATCTGAATATGGCATTTTTTCGGGCAAATCTTCTCGATACATTTTTATAATATTACATGATCCACAAAATGTATGTAAATTCTTATATACATGTAATTTGTTTTCATCATCATACTTATCATACCCATCAGATGAAACAAATCCATTTTCATCGGGATGTGTTTCACAATATTCTGCAATTTTGTTGGATAATAGATCATCTGCATCAACTGGCATTACATAAATCCCATTTTCCGGCTCTTCTTGTTCTTCTAATAATTGTCTACATCGAACAGCAATTTTCGTCAATTTCCAAAACTTATCTCTTGCCATTTCTATCCATTCAGTTGGAACAGGCAAATCCATCTTTATAAATTCTAATCTTTCATCATATTCTTTAAACAATTCTGGTATATCATTACATGCAACAATACATTTAAAGTTTGTACTGTTTTTTTGATTAAATATAGATTG
>JAUNIR010000143.1:0-1812 GCA_030523345.1 Lachnospiraceae bacterium | reverse complement strand
TTATTAAAATTTTTAATTACCCTATTCCAATCATTTGTTGTTTCCTTAGCCCGAAGGGGAATTGCAAACAGTATCATTTCATTGTCCTTTCCGTACTTTATATAGAGAACGTATAATAATCCTTGATTTAATTGAGTAATTCAATGGAGAGGGAGGTCTAATCCAGTTTTATCTATGCATCGGAACCGACGCAATCTGGACAGGATTTCTGATTTTATATTGACATCCAAACCAGTTTTTCTACTCACCGTTCTCTTTTAGTTTCTGACAGATTTATCTGGCTCTATAGTAACATATTTATTTTATGACACAAGCATTAGCTGCTGGTACCTTCATCAATAATATTTACTGATTCCATTCGACGTTTGGCTTCAATCCTTCAGAACTCCACCATTTTCTTTGTGAATAGTAATAACATTTGAATACGCATTTGCATAAGAATCACATATTTTTCTGCTATTATCTTTTGAACCATCATCCACTAAAATTAATTCAAAGTTTGAATATGTTTGGCACAAAATACTATCTATGCAGCGTCTAAATATTTTTGGCTATTAAATATCGGAACAATAATAGATACCTTTATATCTTTTATCATTAAAATTTCTCCTTCAATCGAATTACAATATAATCATTATTTAGCTATTTCTCACACAAATTCAAAACTAATCTATATTTTAATGGTTAATTCGAATCCTGCACATCTTTAGACCGAATAATTCGTTATTAATAGACCAATCAGATGCATTAAGCAACCAATCCCTAAATCCATGTTGAGACATAATAAATGATTCCGTCCCATTCGTTTTAACAGTTGGGCTAACAGAATTATTCCAATGGTATTTCCAATTTTTAACAGTTGTTCCATTTACACTCGCAGTATATTCATTCCCCCTTTTTGATAAAATCATATAAGAAGGCGCAGTACTACTATTTAATCCACACGGAAGCATTGCCGTAAATGTATCAATCCCACTGTTAAAACCAAAACAATTGATTGATACCCTTCCAATCCCATCGCAGGAATTATCAGGATGTTGAACACCTATAAAAAGATTATCTGCAAGATTATTCATTACACATGATACTTCTATATCATAATCATTATTTCCTAAATCGATTACATATTCATCCAATGTAATCCCACATCCACATTCTTCATTATTAGGAGTTCGTATTAATTGTTCATCAAACATATTTTGTTTCTTTTCACTATAAAAATAATAGTCCCAGGAATCGGTATCTTCTTCTACAATAGCCTCATCCATCTTTTGTTTCCAATCTGGATTACTCCATAAATCTTCTTCATCATCCTTTTTTTTAGTAGAAATGTTAAATAATTTTTGTTGCTGCGTAGAAAGAGGCTTAATTGTATTTGGATTATTTAATGATCCACACGCAACAAAAATATTGTTTTTCCAAACACAAGCTCCCACATTTCCAAAATCAGAACAAAGAACAGGCCAATAAAAATCTGTATCTTCGCTTATTTGCATACTATATATACAATCTATATATTCTAGTGCCCCATTCAACAGTTCATCTTTTGTACCAGAATACCATTTTAATTTTCCAGCAGAATAATCATTCTCCTCACATGGAAATAGTCTTTCACCAGTAACATAATGGTATTTACCACCTAAATATTGAATTGATCCAGACATATATCCCAATCCTGCATTCTTTAAATCTCCTTGGCAATCCTTTGGTATACTCCAACTTTCACCTTGATTATAGGATATGGAATAACATCTAACTTCGCTGCCATCTTCTGGACTTACTGTAAACTCTCTAAAAAAATAAGCAACTATG
>JAUNIR010000025.1 GCA_030523345.1 Lachnospiraceae bacterium | reverse complement strand
AAAGCTTTTCTTCAATAACAATTGCCTGATCCATATCTACCTGAAGACCATCATTAATTGCCTTCTTACAATTACGAACTGCTATAGGAGCCTGCATTGCAATACCTGCTGCCATCTTCTTAGCTGCTGCAACTACTGCTTCCTGAGCTGTCTTTGTAACATTGCCAGCTTCATCAACTTCTGCTGCTACAACCTGGTTAACAAGACCAATTCTTAAAGCTTCTGCTGCCTTAATATTTCTAGCTGTATAAATAAGCTGCTTTGCCATTCCTGGGCTAACAAGTCTTGCGAGTCTCTGTGTTCCGCCAAATCCAGGTGTGATACCAAGACCAACTTCTGGCTGACCAAACATAGCATTATCAGAACAGATTCTGATATCACAGCTCATTGCGATTTCACATCCACCGCCAAGAGCGAAACCATTAACTGCAGCAATAACTGGGATTGGGAATGTTTCAAGCTTTCTGAACACATCGTTACCCTTCTTACCGAAAGCTTCGCCTTCAGCCTTTGTAAGAGAAGACATCTCTCCGATATCTGCTCCAGCTACGAATGACTTGTCTCCAGCACCTGTAAGTACAAGACAACGAACAGTATCAAGATCAACTGCATCAAGTGTAGCGTTAAGTTCGTCAAGAACCTGTGAGTTAAGAGCATTAAGTGCCTTTGGACGATTGATTGTAATTGTACCTACAGCACCTTCTACTTCATATAAAATGAAATCTGCCATTTTTTATCTCCTTTATACGCATTTAAGGGAGAGTGCATTAACACTCTCCCTAATATTTAATATATTAATCCATCTCGACGATAGTAGAACATCCCATTCCACCACCGATACAAAGTGTTGCAAGACCCTTCTTAGCACCCTTCTTCTGCATCTCATGAAGAAGTGTAACAAGGATACGACATCCTGAAGCACCAACTGGATGTCCAAGTGCAATAGCACCACCGTTAGGGTTGAGCTGCTTGTCAACATCGATTCCGAGATCTCTACCAACAGCGATTGACTGAGCTGCGAATGCTTCGTTTGCTTCGATGATGTCGAAGTCCTCAATCTTATATCCTGTCTTAGCCATAACCTTCTTTGTTGAGTAAACAGGTCCGATACCCATGACTTCTGGACGACATCCTGCTAATCCACCAGCTACCCATGTAGCCATTGGCTTAACACCAAGTTCTTTAGCCTTTTCTTCTGACATAACAACAACTGCTGCTGCACCGTCGTTAATACCTGAAGCATTACCAGCTGTAACAAATCCATCAGGATTAATAGCACGAAGCTTTGCAAGACCTTCGATTGTTGAACCAGCTCTTGGTCCTTCATCCTTTTTGAATTCAACGATTTCCTTCTTAACCTTTACAGGAACAGGAACGATTTCATCATCAAATGCGCCAGAGTTCTGAGCTGCTTCAGCCTTCTGCTGGCTCTTAAGAGCGAACTCATCAAGTTCTTCTCTTGTAATTCCCCACTCACGACAGATGTTATCAGCTGTCATAATCATGTGGTAGTTATTGAATGCATCCCAAAGAGCATCATTAACCATTGTATCTACTAATGTACCATTGTTCATTCTGTAACCGAAACGACCGTTCATCATTGCATAAGGAGCCATTGACATATTCTCCATACCACCTGCAACAACTACATCAGCATCTCCAGCAAGAATCATCTGTGCAGCCTGGTTAACACAGTTAAGACCAGAACCACAAACAACGTTCATTGTAACAGCTGGAACCTCGATAGGAAGTCCTGCCTTGATTGTAGCCTGACGAGCTACATTCTGGCCAAGACCAGCCTGGATTACACAACCCATATATACCTGATCCACCTGCTCTGGTGCAACACCTGCTCTGTTAAGAGCTTCCTTGATAACAATTGCACCAAGCTCAGCAGCTGGTGTCTTACTTAATGATCCGCCCATTGTACCAATAGCTGTACGACAAGCGCTTGCGATAACAACTTTTTTTGACATTTTTTCTTCCTCCTTGGAAAAGATTGTTAAATTTTTGTCACTCTTGCAATTATACCATAGAATGCCTTGTTTATCAACAACTACACCTAGTGTTTAATGCAAAAACATCACTAAAGAATTGTATATTTTTAAGTGCAATTTAATTATATTTTTTTTCTCTGAAAATAGCATTTCTCTTAAGATTAATTATAAGAGGGATAACCATGATGCACCAGGCTATAGGTTCGCATAAAATTACACCATCATATGCAACAATTGGGCATAATATAAATGCCACTAATATCTTCACAAACAATTCTAAGAGACTTGAAATAATAGGTGTTCTGCTGTCGCCAAATCCCTGCATAGTATTTCTAAATAAACAAACCATAGCAAGTATTGGATAAAAATAGCTTGCAAAACGCATATACCTCTTTGTCGTATCTATGATTACACCACTATCCATACCTATTATCTGTTTTGTGAGCGCTCCCGTAAAAAAGAAAATTACAATAAATGTAAAAATACTCCATCCAAAACTAAATATTGTTGTGTCTCTTAATCCTTCTTTTATTCTATCAATTTTCCCTGCACCCATGTTCTGAGCACTGAAATTCGACAAAGCTGTAGATAAAACAAAGAAAGGCATCGTTGTAAGAGAAAATAGTTTTCTTGATGCTGTATGAGAAACTATTATTTCTGAACCAAAAGAATTTATCTGAGTCTGAAGACACAAAGTACCGACACCAATAAGAGAATTCATAAATCCCATAGAAAGACCTGCCGGGATCTGCTTTGAAATCATATTTCTCTCAAGTCTGTAGTTCTCAGTCTTAGGTATCAATTCAGGGTATTTTTTTATTATATAGATAATACATAGTACCGCGGATATAAGTTGTGACATAACAGTAGCCACAGCCGCACCTGCTACTCCCATATTAAAAAATGCAATCAGGGAGTAATCTAAAATAATATTTAGAAATGCGGAAATAATAAGGAAAATGAGTGGTGTAACCGAATCACCGACTGCCCTCATAGTAGCTGCACAAATATTATACATTGTTGATATGACTAATCCGCCAAGAATTATACATATATAAGATTTAGCATCCGTAACAAGATCTCCATCTATTTTCATAAATCTCAATATAGGATTTATAAAAATAAGACAAAAGGCAGATAATGCAGCTGCCGTTCCTGTTCCCAGACATATAGTGCCAGCTATAGCCTTTCTTACTCCTGGCAAATCTTTTGCTCCAAAACAGGATGCTGTAATTATAGCAAAACCATTAGTAGCACCAAAAACAAAGAATACAAATAAGTCAGACAAACTTGTTGTGGCTCCCACTGCCGCAAGCGCTCCTTCTCCAAGCATCTGTCCAACAATTCTTGTGTCTACTATAGAATAGAACAGCTGGAAAAGCTGTCCTATTAATAGTGGTACTGTATATATGAGTATTACCTTTATTGGTTTTCCTTCAGTTAATTTCTTCATCTTTATCGTTAAAACATTTCCTATTCATAAACGCTATTATTTACTAAACAGCTCCTTAAATCCCTCATCAAATGGAGCTCTTACAATACCCTTCTCAGTAACTATAGCCGTAATAAGTGAATTATCTGTTACATCAAATGCCGGATTATAAACTTTAACTCCTTCTGGAGCCATAGGTTTTTCATACCACATTGATGTAACTTCTTCAGGCTTTCTCTGCTCTATAACAATATCATCGCCTGTCTTTATATTCATATCTATCGTAGATGATGGTGCACATACATAAAATGGAACTCCATAGTGTTTTGCAATAATTGCAACCCCAGATGTACCAATTTTATTTGCAGCATCTCCATTAGCAGCTACACGATCACATCCCACAAATACAGCATTTATCTTTCCCTCCTTCATTAAAGAAGAAACCATGTTATCACACTGAAGTGTTACATCAAGTCCTGCTGATGATAGTTCATAAGATGTGAGCCTCGCACCTTGTAATAGTGGTCTTGTTTCATCACAAAAAATCTTGAAGTTATATCCTCTTTCATGTCCTAAATACATAGGCGCAGTAGCTGTTCCATATTTTGATGTTGCTAACTGTCCTGCATTGCAATGTGTTAAAAGTCCATCTCCTGGCTTAACTAATGAAAGTCCGTATTCGCCAATGGATTTACACATTGCTATATCCTCTTCCTTAATCTTTATTGACTCTTTCTTAAGAAGCTCTTTAATCTCAGCAATTGACTTATCGCTATTTAACTTCACAAGATTATCCATTCTGTTAAGAGCCCAGCTTAAATTTACAGCTGTTGGTCTTGACGAATTTAAAAAATCTTTCTTTTCTACAAATTCCATGTAAAATTCATCAAACGATTTATCATCATCAATCTTATCAGCAAGAATATACATTCCAAATCCTGCAGCAACTCCTATAGCTGGAGCACCACGTACCTGTAGCAAATATATTGCATCCCATATTTCCTGAGCCTCAGTAAGTTCTATTATTTTTGTCTCATTGGGAAGAAGTGTCTGATCAATAATTACAAGTGCCTTTTTTTCTTCATTTAAATCAACTGTTTCATAATCTAGAATGTTCATCCTCAATAACCTCTACACTTAAGTTAAATCAAAATACTATATGATAAATACTAAACATAAACGTAAAAAAGGAGGGATAATTAATCCCTCCTGTAAGTCATCTTAATATTCAGGTTCAATTAATCCGTATGTATTGCCCTTACGCTTATAAACTACGCTAACCTTATCGCTTTCCGCATTGATAAACACGAAGAAATCATGTCCTAAAAGTTCCATCTGGACGCATGCATCCTCTGGATACATAGGTTTCATATCAAATTTCTTGTTACGAATAATCTGAATTTCTTCATCATCTGCTGCATCTGTCTCAAGATAGTCCTGATTAAAAAAGTCTGCGCTTTCATGACGAGAACTTGTAAGTTTATTTTTATATTTTTTAAGTTGTCTTTCAATAATCTCCTCGACAAGATCAATTGATACATACATATCATTTGATACCTGTTCAGATCTGATGATACTTCCTTTAACCGGAATAGTGACTTCAATCTTCTGACGATCCTTCTGAGTGCTTAATGTAACATGAACTTCTGTCTCTGTTGAAAAGTATCTCTCAAGCTTTCCAATTTTTTCCTCTACAGCACTTCTAAGACCAGGTGTGACATCAATGTTCTTTCCTACTATAACAAATTTCATATAAATCACTCCTTTCGTATTTTCACATATAGCCTACGTGTATAATATGTGAATTAGAGTATTTTAATTATATCATCTAATATACAAAATATAAATATAAATCCGAGGTTTTACCCTCGGATTCTTTTATGTACCTCTACAATTATATCAAATGTATCGCTGTTTTTATCAGCTTTATTTAATCCTTCTACGAGGCTCTCTATTTCTTCGTCGTCAAAGAATACCATTGGTACAGGTCTTTCACCATCAAATCTCATAGACACAACTACCGCTTCATCTTTGTGGTCTTCTATTTCTCCCAGAAGATATATAGGCATATTATACGCACTACCCATACCAACATCCTTAATAGAATAACCTTTTTCTTCAAAATTGCTCAGGAAGAGTTCTGTTAGGTCTCCATTCATAAAACCATTTTCAGCCACAAAATAAACAATAATATCTTTTTTCATAGGAATACCTCCAAACAATTCAACCAGCAGGTATACATGTCATACCCTTTCACATTTACCTCTAGAAAAGATATATCAATTATTACATATATGAAAAAAAATATAATAAACCTATAGTTTAAAATCATTAGTTGTTTTTATCGATATCTATAATTTCTAAATCTCCAGTTGAATCATCAGAACCTACTGATTTTTCCTCTCCTTCTGCTTTTTCAGTTTTCGAAGAATCAACATTCTCTTTATCGTTAATTGATGCCTTTCTTTTTCTTACTGAACGGATGATAATTGTGATAATACCTAGAACAGTAAGCGTAGCAATAATTGAAATAATTATAATCTTTGTATAATTTTTCTTAAGTTTGACTACAGCTAACTCAGCGTGAGCTCCTGACACCTCGAATGTTATATATCCTCCGAATACACCTGTTTCTAATTTATCCCACCTTCCAGCATTGTTAATATACATCTCTACATCTGTATCAACATTTTCTGGTTTACTATATCTAACAGTGTGTCTTTCATTTGTAGACGAAGGAATTGTTAATTCCCAATGTTCTATAACATTTTCAAGAGGCGCATCATTGTCTCCCCAAAGAGTACTTGAAAGTTTATCCCCATCTCTAAAAGTTCCATCAACTAATAGAGCTGATTGACCATTTTCTCTTAACTGATCACTTGCAAGTGAAGTAATGTATCGAGTATATTCTCCCTCAACTTCTACATCAAATGTCATATTTTCGAGGTCTTCATAATTCCACTTGCAATATGTTCCCTCCTCTGAAACATATGATGGAAATTGGTCTGAACTAATACTTCCACCATATACAGTCTCAATTCTGTCTGTTTCTATATCATCAATATAAAAGATGGCATAAAGTTTTCTGCATTCGACCGGAATAGTATCTATTGAAATAAAAGTATTGTAATCAATTGGTTCGGCCTGTCCCTTATAGCTTACACGATCTATTCCTGCAAATTTGTCACTTACGAAATAATTGTAATGAATCTTTCCTTCATCCGTAACAGCTCCAGCAATTGCTCCATAATATGAGTCTGCCTCATCATCGTATATGTCCACCATAGCATAACAATTGAGAATATTATTACCATGACCAGCTATACCGCCGATGTAGTTTTTTCCGCTAAGAAAACATTTAGACACAGACTTCTGAATGTATGAAAGCGAATTTCCAGAAATTCCCCCAACATAATCAGAAGAATTACTCTTTACTTTTCCGTAGTTTTCACATGATAGAATAGTACCTATTTCCTGGAGGCCACATATTCCACCTACATAACTCTTCTGAGCAGTTACATGCGAATCATTTTTATTATTTCTAAGTACACACTTAGACTGATATGTTGCGTTAAACGTTGTATCCTTTGTTCTAGTGATGTCACTTTCTAGGTCAAAGTCGTATTCAACCCCCATAGCACCCGCGATACCGGCAACATCTAAATCACCCTCTATTTTCCCTGTGTTTTTACAGTCTGCAATTGTAGCATCAACACATGTCTTAGCGACCTCCATAGAGCTATCTTCGATATTGTCTGAATAGTCTCCATCAAGCACTCCATCAATTGCATCTGTATATAACTGCATTATTACGCTGAACTGATCGTTTACGTCCCCCATATCCGCAATCATAATATCCGACGAATTACTCATCTCATCATTCAGCGCACCCATGTTATCGCTCATACCCTTAAGCGCCGCATTTAGGGCATTAGTAGCATTTCTGTAATCATCACCAAGAGATGGCATTGAAATTCCCCCTCTTGAAGCAACATCAGAAATAATAGATTTTGTCTGGGATCCAGCATCCTCCATATTTCTAGCGGCCTTTTGTAGATTGTCTGCCGCCTTCCTTGCATCTTTTGACGCATCATTAGTAGCATCCGTCACGTACGGCGATACCGAATCGAGTATAACTCTTGACTGAATCTCTATCTCTTTATTAACTGTTTTCTTTTTGTCACTACCTACATATGGATTTTCTGTAACTGGAGACCATACATATCCTCCTTTTGATGGATCAGTATACATATCATATGTGAGAGCATATGCAGACTCTTCTATTACAGTTTTTTCCACCTCACTATTAAGCGTGGAATTAGCATCTGATGTAATGTTTCCGTCACCTTTTTCACAGTTTGCATTATGCTCTGTTCCATCTTGATGTGTCCACTTGATTACTTCAGCTAAGACTGTAACATTCGGCTCTTTATTCCATTCTGAAACCAAAGATGCAACATCAACTACTGTCTCTCCGTCTGCCTTATAAGCCATCAATGGACCATCCTGTAGTGAATAAGTGCTATCTATCGAATTATTAAATATGAGTCTTGTCCTATCTGCACCAGTAACTTTTGTGACATTTTCTCCTTGCGTGCCAGTGAGGTACAACTCTCTTTCTTTTGCGGCATCATACTTTTGCTTGTCGGTGTCATTCATTCTTTCATAAATATCCATATCCTTTAAAGCATTGTCTAAGTCTTTTGCCGCATCTTTTGTTTCATTCATAGCATCCCTAGAACTATCTAAAGGACCATCATTCTTTGATGTCTCCGACATAATGAACTGGGCTCTGCTCATAAGCTCATTACCAGCTCCAACCATTCCATTTGTCCAATCTATCGTGCTATTTGACAAGAACGATGTTTCATTAATTGCACTATCAGCAAACTGCTTTACAACAGATAATCTTGAAGAAATCGTATCCGAAGATGTTCCTGCATCAGATAATGTATCATCTATTACGTCATGAAGTTTATTAATATTATCTGAAAGTTTTGTTATAACATCCTCAGTAAAGTCTGCTACTACATAAGGTTCGGCCTGTCCTGTAATTCCACCTACATCCTTACGTCCCTTAACTGTACCTTCGTTGTTACAACCATGTACATATCCTGACTGTCTTCCTACAATTCCTCCCACATTGTAGCCGACATGTTCATATCCTACTTCTCCCACATTGTCACAGAACTGGATTACACCAATAGATAATCCTGCTATACCTCCTGTGTCCACTGATCCAGAATCTGTCAGAGATGGAGATTGTTTTTTCTCTGACTGATTTCCAGTAAGCTTGCTAAGTATTCCATCGGTATATGTTGCTATATCAAAGTCCTGTATGCTCGAAGCATGATCAGTCACAACAGTATTAATATTTGCCTCATTAACAGAAGATGAAATATTACCTACATTTTCACCTGCTATACCTCCTGTATAATATGCTCCAGTAATAGTTCCTTTAGACTTACAATTAATGATATTTCCAGTAAGCTCATTATATCCCGCAATGCCACCTACATAATTCTCACCACTTAATGTTCCATCAAACACACAGTTTCTTATTTCACCACGGTTCTCACCAGCAACACCACCGGTTACAATTTGCTTTCCATCAGTTCTTATAGCTGCTTTAACTACTAAGCTTTCAATTACTGCACCTTCCTGAACATAATCAAAAAGACCTGTATAGCTCTTGGATCCATACATCGTATATCCCGCAATTTCATGGTCCTTACCATAAAAATGTCCACCAAATGTTGGAACATTATTACATTCAACACCTGTTAAAGTAATGTCCTCATCAAGATATACATTTTTATTTCTCGACCATGCATCAAGACTACATTTTTTTGCAAATTCTGAAAAATCCTCAGCACTTTTAATGTGTAGGTCTTCCCATTCTATCTCATCTTCTTTAATGTTATTTGTCTCATCGACTTCTATAATCCCATTTTCTGTAGGAATTATTACTTCATAACTTCCATCATCTTCAGTTTTAATTTTTTCTGTGTCTTCCCTTTTAGTTTTTGCATTATTCTGTGTACCTGTTTCGTATACTACCTCGATTTCAGGCGTTTCAGAAGTCTTCTCTATATGTTTTTCATTTTTGTTTGGAGCTGCTAAAACAATGTCAGATATCATAGTTACTGACGATGTAACACACATTGTAAAAACGATTAAACATGAAAGGGCTTTTTTTGTATTCTTACTCATTTTCACTGCCCTCCTCATCTGTATCGGTATTTTGTAATTCAGAATCATTTGAATCCGACTCACTAGTTTTATTTAAATCGATTTTCTCAATAGATTTGTTTTCTTCAATAAGTTTTTCTTCCTTGATTTCTGTGAGTTCACCATTCTCAACAAATGCATTTAAGTTACCACGAACTATTCCTCGCATGTAACCAGTAAATACACCATCAACATTACCTCTTACTATACCTTCTACCCTCATAAGTCCAGTAGCAGTCTTAGGCTTCACAGGCATATTCATAACAAACGCTGTCTTTTCAATTATTGTGTCACCAACAATAAGAATTTGAGGTAAAACAAACATAGTAATAAAAATTGAAATGATTGTTCCTCGTCCAAGACACTGTCCAATGCCATAAATTGCCCCATCAGATGTAAGCTTACCGATAAGCACACCTGCTACTGCAAGCATTGTTCCCGATGTAATAATTGTAGGGAATGAAAGGTTCATCGTATCAATAATTGAATCTCTTCTGCCCATTGTCTTTCGTAAATCTGTATAACGACTAGCAATAACAATTGCATAGTCAATATTTGCGCCCATCTGAATAGAGCTTACAATTAAATATCCAAGGAAAAATAATGGTTGATCAAAAATTGTAGGTACAGAAAAGTTAATCCATATACTACCTTGAATAACTACAATAAGAAGAACTGGCATTCCTGCTGACATAAACGTGAATAGCAGAACAGCAAGTACTGACAATATCGAAACAACATTTACAACAGTATTGTCTCTAGAAAATGTTTTCTTGAGGTCATACTGACTCACCGATTCTCCTACTACATATATTTTAGATTTATCTGCATAATGCTTACCAGCAATAGTATGCATCTCGTCAATAAAATCAAATGTTTCCTGTGATTCCTCTGGAAGGTTCAAATACACAAGCATTCTTGAATATTCTTCTGATTCAAGCTGATTTCTTGCGAATGTCATCATTCTATAAGCATCGTCAAGAGTCTTTTTCAAGTCACTTTCGAGAGTTACATATCCCTCTTCCACCTCATCATGTACAAACATAAGCATATCAATCAACGGTACTCTATATGAATCAAGTCCATTAATTGCTTTTGCATAATCTTCGTCATTTACTGCATATGCGGTATAAACAAGCTCTGCTATCTCATAATCAAGATTTAGCAACTCAGAAAACTGACGTGGAGTAAGTTTATCTGTAACCATGTATCCATCCATAGCCTCAGAATTAGCAAGAGCTGTTATGGACTGAACTTCTTCTCTCGCCTCAAGATCTTTTATCAATGCAGCCTGAGATTCGTAACTTCCCGTTGGAAATACTAAAGCGACCATATTTTTAGACCCAAACGTATCTTTTTGCATCTCCTGTATCTTTTGAACTCTGTTCTGTATTGGAGGTGTTATTTTTGAATATCCATACACGTATGGACATCTATTAGAAATAAAAAATCCTATGATAATAGCAACAAGAAACAGTGGAGCAACAATGTATCTTGTTTTATATGCAAATTTTCCAACAAATGGAATGTCCGGAATAAGATTTTTATGTTTTGTTTTCTCCATAAGATTAGAGAAAAGCATAATAATTCCTGGCATTAATAAGAACACAGAAAGAAGGCTTATTACAATTGATTTAATAAGCACTATACCCATATCCGGGCCCATTTTAAACTGCATGAAAGTCATGGCAATGAGACCACCTACCGTAGTAAGTGAACTACCTGAGATTTCAGGAATCGCTTTTGATAACGCTACTATTGTTGCTTCTCTTGATGGCATGGTCTGATGCTCTTCCTTGTATCTATTAAGGAATATGACAGCATAGTCAACCGACAAGGCCAATTGCAGCACAATAGTAACGGAATTTGATACAAATGAAATTGTTCCAAATACAAAATTTGTTCCCATCTGTATTACTGCTGCCGAACAGAATGTCAAAAGAAGTACCGGAACTTCTGCGTATGTTTGAGAAGTAAGTAGCAAAACTGATACGACAATAATTGCAACCAGTACAGAAATGGTCTGCATTTCTTCGCCAATAAGTTCCGACTGAATATCTCCAAGCGTAGTGTCGATATAGGAATCCTTATCCTTCAATAACTCCTTTACTTCGTCAAGGACTACCAAACATGTGTCATCTTTTTCATCATAGTCAAAAGTAACAGAAAAAAGCGCAGATCCATTTGCATAATGATCTGGCGAGTCATCAAAATCAACGGAGAAAACTCCGTCAATATCTTCAATCTGTTTTTTTATTTCTTCTGCTTGGTCTAGAGATACATTTGCTACCATGGCTGAACATGTTCCATATGTTAGAAACTGTTCATCCATTAAATCAAGTCCTTGCTTTGTCTCTGTTGATGGTGGCAAATAGTAAGACATAGAGTTTTCTACCTTTACCCAATTTCTGGCAAAAGCAGAAAAAATTAAAAGAATACCAAAAAGTAGGAAAAATAAATTTCTCTTATCTACGATAAAGCCACAAATCTTCAGCATTGCTGAGCCTGATAACTCTTTCTCGTTTTCCAACTTAATAACCTTCTTTCCTTTATAGAATTTTATTATATGGGCATACGCCTTTTTATATTTAATTTAATCCATATTCGTCATATGCATGTTTAAGTCCAGCGTGATAGAATTTATCAAGTTCTTCGATTTGACTAGAAAACTTTTCGTCTATTGAAGCCTTTCCTGACATAATTTTATCTGCCTGATCCATGAGATAAAATACGTCTATTTCAAATCCAAGATCCTTAACTGTCTGCAAATATGCTGCACAACTATGGATATTGTCTATTTCACCAAAGTCCTTAATTAACTCAGGCAATTCATTCAAGTCTTTCACCTGCGTAATCCCATCCATAAGTGTGAATGGAACCTCGCCGAATACCAATGCTTTTCTTCCGAGAAGTGCCTCTTCGTAAGCGGTAGTTCCTACTATCGTAGCAACTCCTTTAGCATTCATAATCCAAGGTTTTGGATCATCATAGTAGTTAATTTGAACAAGTCTTACATTGTGAATTTCTTTAACTTTTTTATAAAATTCCACACTTCTTTCACCAAGCATTGCCTGGTGTTCTTTTACATATATTTTCCATCCTATAGGGAGCGACTTTGAAATCTGCTCTATAAGATTAAGCTCATCTATAAAATATGATCCTTTAATAAATACCGTTGACTCTGGAATAAGATGTAATGGCATATATACATAATTTTCACCTTCAACTGGATTCTCAAAGATATCATTTTTGTCCATGAATTTACGCCTAAGTATATTAACCTGCCAATAATGTTTAATATACTGTCGCGTTCTAGGATATAATCTGTCATCAGATTTTTTAAGTTTTGCATTTTTTGCAGTATAGTCCTGATTCCAGAAATAAATATATTTACCAAGCATCTCTTTTGCAAACTGTTCAAGAGTATCTTTTTTATACTTTCCCGTCACAGTTCCCGCAAACTCTTTATTCATGATAGAACTCTTGCTTCTGAAATCCATAATATAATCATACATTTCAGCAAGGTCTTCTTTTGACTTCTTAAGGTTTTCTGCATACTTCTCACGAACATATCCATCAATGCCTAAAGTATTGTGAAGCGCC
Organism: Lachnospiraceae bacterium; assembly: GCA_030523345.1. Taxonomy (GTDB): domain Bacteria; phylum Bacillota; class Clostridia; order Lachnospirales; family Lachnospiraceae; genus UBA2868. The sequence goes on along the minus strand of JAUNIR010000025.1, from coordinate 13,585 downwards.
GGAAGCTTATAATAGCCAAACTTAGAATACTCAATCGTAATATATGGTATCTTTTTCTTAGTACATACTTCATTCATAATTGTTCTCTGAAGTTCTGCATCATTAAAATCAAGAACCATATCTGGCTTAAATTCTTCTATTACATTTAATACCTTTTTATAGTTAAGCTCTATCCAGTAAAGATTCTCATCATAATCAGTATACTGCCAGTAATATCTAAAATGATAATGTCTTGTGTTCTCCTGTGAGCTCATCAATTGAAGATTGAGGTTTTTAAACGATGTATATTCCTCCTCAATCTTCTCAAGATATTCTATATCAACAGGTGAATAATATGTATTATTTACAAACTGCCCAGCCTTTTCTTTATTTCCATATACGACGTCATATGGATGCTTACTTGTAGGATGTTTTTTAGGCTTATTCTTTAAGTCTTCTGTATATTTATGACATATATCAACAACATCATAAAGCTTTACTTCTGGGAGGTTTTCTTTAAACTGGTAAATTGTGTTCTCATTGTACAAACACTTATTAAAACAACATTCAGTGGACATTATATAAAATGCTGCCACTTCGTTGTCTTTAGCATATTCTTTTGCAAGAAACCATAATGGTTTTGAATATGTCTCTCTACATACGAATAAAATTCTTTTATTCTTAAAACCTTCCATAAAAACCTCTAAGCACTCTAGTCTTCATAGACCACATCCACGAATCTATGAATTGATTCCCTGTTCTGTGAAAATCTTGTCCCAATCTGTTCCACTTGAAAAATGTTCATGTGTCTTCAAAAATTCTTCTCTTCTTTTAACCGTCATTTTTCCAAAGCTTACAGGGAATAGAACAATCCAGAACATCTTTACAATAATTCCTTTATACACATGTTTACTCTTCATAGCTTCAAACATGTGCTTTTTAATGTACTCTATATATTCTTTATCATTATCCTTTGAAAACTTATTGTATAAAAAATCGGTCTGGACTCTGCTCATGTATTCTTTTACAAGATACAATTTCACATCATACTCCAGATCATTGAATCTGTCCAATATTTTTTTACATATTTTATTTGATTCGTTTAGAGAAGCATCTGCGTTTCTATATATTTTAGAACTCGAGTCTAAACTTTGTCTGAAATAATACTTTGACTTAGGCACAAAAACTGTCTTTTTTGACTTCAACAGAAGATCCTGGCATACCTGTCTGTCCTCACAAATCGCACCTTCCCTAAACTCTATATCATTAAATAATTCTCTTTTATAAAGCTTATCCCAAAGGTGCAAAAAGAAATTATCTCCACTAAGTATCTCTTCCATTGCTTCCTTCTGTCCAAGTTCTATATCTCCATCTCTGCTAAATCCTTCTGAGATATTTTTATAGTAGTAATACTTTCCAATAATAGATATATCTGCTTCATGAGACTCCAGTGCATTAACCATAGTCTCTATCATGTCATTGTCTATATAATCGTCTCCATCTACAAATGAAATGTAATCACCTGTGGCTGCCTTCATTCCCATATTTCTTGATTCTGCTATTCCACAAGGATCATGCGGAAGGAATACAATTCTTGAGTCTTTATCCGCAAATTCCTTAGTTATCTGCATCGACACATCATCTGTATTTCCTACTACGCAAAGTACTTCTATATTTTCATAAGTCTGACTTAGTATACTTTCAAGACACTGCCTTACATAAGGCCCTACTTGAAATATAAGTACTATTACACTGACTTTCTTCACTACTGTTCCCTTTCAGTTCCAAATATATTTCTATATTATTTTACTACCCTTTTAACTGCTTCAAGATAGCTGTATTTTTTATGCTCGTCTGGTTCAAGAAATGCACCCTCTCCCCATTCATTCCAGGCATTAATATAAACAAAGTCTACTTTATGTCCTTCTTTTTTCTTCTTAAGAATCGACAAAGCCCTTTCAAAGTATTCAGGGCTTGTTCCCTTATACACAAGGCCCCTATAACTTCTTCTAGGTGTATTATCCCAGTCTGGGATGAGCCCAGGAAATTCATTTTCTGCATATTCCCTTCTAATTATTGGCTCAATGATATCTCTAGCATTAATAGAACGCTCTAGTAACTTTTTCTCTCTAAATCTATTAATAAATGATTTTATCAAAATTCCAGCATTATAAAATGTCCTAGCTCTCTTTGAAAAATCATTTTTTAATGTATACCCTGGTTCAAAATAGTAGTAGCCGTCTACTAATCCGTCTCTCTTTTCTTCACCTGCTGCTGTCTTTCCAGAAATGATATACAAGTCGTCAAAGCCAGCCTCTATCGCCCATTTTCTAAAGCATCTAAGCATTTCATCAAGACATTCTATATCAAATGACTTATATATTTCTAATACTGGTTTATTATCTATTTTTATATATCTTTTATCTTTAAAGAACTGGAGAAGATAATCAAAATGCTCCTTAAAGTCTTTCTCATCACCATATTCCTGACTTATAAGGACTTCGCTTTCAAGACCATACCAGGTTCTTGTCCATGTTTCATTTGCCCAACAAATACAGTAGTTTATATCTATATCAGGATTATTTAAAAGAGTCTCCATAGGCTTTTCCATAAGCTTGTGACCTTTAAAATAATACTGGTAAAACGAAAATCCATATATACCATATTTCCTTGCTAAATCAGCCTGCCATCTAAGCGTTTCTGCACCGTCTTTATCAAGATCATAATAGTTATTATTAAGTGGAATTCTTGGCTGAATATGTCCTCTAAAAAGAGGTTTTCCGCTTTTAACAGCAGTCCATTCTGTATAGCCTTTTCCCCACCATTCATCATTTTCTTTAAAGGCATGATATTGAGGTAGATACCTTGCAAGTACTCGCATTATTTGTCCCTCTCATTTTTGTTAATAACATCTCTACCAATTACTCCTGCCGCAAACCAAATAATTGGAAGACAAAGCTGGAATGCAATTATATTAGAGCCTATAGACATTAAAATTGCTGTTCCAATTATTGCTACCTCTGCAAAATATTTCTTTAGATTTTTGAAGGCAAATCTGAAGATTACAAGCATTATGTACACATATAGAGCAAAACCTATGGCCCCTTCTTCACAATAAAGTTTTACAAGTCCACCATCTGCAACAATATGTGCACCCTCAATTCCTATAGCCTTATGTCCATTAGCACCAAGACCATTTCCAAACCATTGTCCGTACCAAGCTGCAGGCATATTATTTATTGCAGATATCCACTGCTCTGATCTCTGTCCAACAGCTCCAGGAAGCGAAACAAGCCTTGCCCATATCTTATGCGCAATTCCAGGTGTTGCTACACACATTGCCACAATTAGAATTCCGATGATAGCTAACTCTATATAGAGATATTTTTTGTCTAGGAATTTAAATGAAAAAAATACAAGGAAGTTAAGATACACTATTACGAGGATTGCAGCCACCATTCCTGCTCTTCCATTCGCTAAAAATACAACAGCGAAAAAGAATATAAATAAGGCAGATAGTCCAGCAAGTCCTTTACTAAGACCTGCTTTTTCATAACTTTCATACATATACTTTGCCGCAACTATCATAGCAGCAACTGCTAAATAACTAATAATAGTACTTCCAGTAAATCCTTCCATTCTTACATGAACTGTAGATGCATCTGCTTTAGAAATATATCCCATATTGAATAGATAATCACAATAGAACTGAGGAGCCCATAAATATAGGATTATGCATAGAATGCTAAGTACTAAAAACGAATACATAAAAAACTTATATATTTTATCTGTCATATTCTTTTCATCAGAGTTAGCTTTTAAGCAGTCGTCGTCAGAGCAAACAATAGTTGCTACAAAATAAAAAACTATTGGAAGAATGGAATTTGAAAACTCTTCAACATAAATTGATATTGGATAACCATTTTTAAGAATCCAAATAAATGATAAAAAGTTATAAGAGAAATATGCAAAAACACTTATATTTAAAAGCGAAATAAAATCCGATTTTTTACCGGATTTTATTATGCACAGTCCTATCTCAATTATGATTGCCACTAACAGTAACGAGGCAAAAACCCCTGTTCTAATGTGAACATCTATAACTGTTAGCACATAACACAAATATGCAAGACTAAAATATAAAAATGAAAATCTTAATTGTTTGACTTTATCTAACATCTATAACCTACTTTTTTAGCCATACCGTCCTATTTACAATATCTGTATAGCTTTGAATGAGTTTGACAACCTTTACAGAGACATTTGTGTCGCTATAATCAGGGCTCATAACAACCTCTTCATTATTCTCATACATAGAAACAGCAAGTTCTGTTGCTCGTTCAACATCCTCGCCTCTGATTCCACCAATTACTACAGTACCCTTATCAAGTACCTCTGGGCGCTCTGTAGATGTACGAATAAGAACAGCTGGGAAGTTTAGCATTGCTGATTCTTCTGAAAGTGTTCCAGAATCAGATAGTACACAGTATGCATTCATCTGAAGCATATTATAATCAAGGAACCCAAATGGTTTCATGCTTTGTACTAATGGATCGAATACAAAGTTTCTCATTTCGATAAACTTCTTGGATCTTGGATGAGTCGAATATATTACTGGCATTTTATATTTTTCAGCAATGTGATTTATAGAATTCATCAAATCCATGAAATTATCTTCAAGATCAATATTTTCTTCTCTATGGGCTGACACTAATATATATTTTCTCTTTTCAAGACCAAGTCTTTCCAGCACATCTGATTTTTTAATGTCTTCCATATGATCTCTTAACACTTCGCGCATTGGAGATCCTGTTACGAATATTGTCTTACCATCAATACCCTCTGAAAGAAGATATCTTCTACTATGCTCTGTATATGGCATATTAATATCTGAAATATGATCTACAATTTTTCTGTTAATCATTTCAGATACGTTCCAGTCCCAGCATCTATTTCCTGCCTCCATATGGAAAATAGGTACCTTTAACCTCTTTGCTGAAATAGCTGCAAGAGCTGAGTTTGTATCTCCAAGTATTAATAATGCGTCCGGTTTTACCTCTTTCATAAGTGTATAAGACTTTGAGATAATATTACCCATTGTCTCTCCAAGGTCTTTTCCAACACTATCAAGATAATAATCAGGCTCTCTAAGTTTTAAGTCTTCAAAGAATATCTGATTAAGTGTGTAATCATAGTTCTGACCAGTATGAACAAGTACGTGATCAAAATACTTATCTGCACACTTGATGACTGCAGAAAGTCTAATGATTTCTGGACGAGTCCCTATAATTGTCATTAATTTAAGCTTACTCATGAATTATACCTTCTCAAAATACGTATCTGGCTTATCAGGGTTAAATGCCTCATTAGCCCACATAACTGTTACTAAATCTGTATTACCAACATTTTGAATATTGTGAATATATCCGCATGGAATGTCCACAACCTTCATCTCGCTTCCATTTACACGATATTCAATAACTTCATCTTCCCCATATTTTCTAAAAGCAATTACAGCTTCTCCACTTACAACAAGGAATTTCTCATTCTTTGTATGATGCCAATGATTTCCTTTTGTAATACCAGGCTTTGCAACATTGACAGAAACCTGACCTTTGTCATCCGTTCTTAAAAACTCCGTAAAAGAACCTCTATCATCTGCTTTTATATCTAAGTTATATGCAAAGTCATCTTTTGGTAAAAAGCTCAAATAAGTACTGTATAATTTCTTCTCAAATTCATTAGAAATATCTGGAACTTCAAAATTCTCTCGTGATTTTTTAAAGGAGTAAATTATATCTGCTATTTTTCCAAGTTCTACTGTGTGTTCTACTGAAACGATTCCAAAGCCATCAACAATATTTGCTTTACCATTTAACGCTCCAATAAACTCATCAACAACATCATCGATATATATGAGTTTCATTACAACCGATGGATCGTTAACTTTTATTGGTAATCCAGCCGCTATGTTATTACAGAATGTAGCTACTGCTGAATTATAGTTTGGTCTTGACCACTTGCCAAAAACATTAGTCAGTCTATATACATATACCTTCGCGCCTGTTTTTTCTCCATACGAAAACATTAGATCTTCACCGGCTTTTTTACTCTTTCCATAGGCATTATCAAGCTTTGCCTGTGTAGATGATGTGATAAGAACTGGCGCTTTATTTCCAGCCTTTTCAAGAAGGCTTAGTAGAGTAGATGTGAATCCGAAATTCCCTTTCATGAATTCTTCTTCTGTCTCAGGTCTGTTAACCCCAGCTAGATGGAATACAAATTCACAATCCTTAGTATATTTCTCAAGGTCATCATCTGAAGTGTCTATATCAACTTCATATATATCTTCATAGCCTCTATTTCTAAGTTCTGATATTAAGTTTTTACCAATAAAGCCTAACGCTCCAGTAACTAGTATTTTCATAGTTTATTTATTATTCCAAGCCTCGATTTCATCTCTTATATACTGAAGTTCTAAAAGCTTTTTCTTTACTTCATCAACATTTAAAAGTTCCGTATTATTTGAGTTGAACTCTGAAAGCTTTGTTCTCTCTTGGTTACCTTCGTTAAAATACAAATCATAGTTAAGATCTCTTTGATCTGCAGGTACTCTGAAGAAATTGCCCATATCTATTGCTCTAGCACATTCCTCATTAGTTAATAGAGTCTCGTACATCTTTTCGCCATGTCTTATACCGATAACCTTGATTTCATTGTCTGCATTGAATAGTTCCTTAACAGCCTGAGCAAGCACTTCAATTGTGCAAGCCGGAGCCTTTTGAACCATAATATCTCCAGAATTAGCATTTTCAAATGCGAACACAACAAGCTCTACAGCTTCTTCAAGAGACATAATAAATCGTGTCATTTTAGGTTCTGTAAGTGTTAAAGGCTTACCTTCTTTAATCTGATCAATGAAAAGTGGAATAACCGATCCCCTTGAACACATTACGTTTCCATATCTTGTACAACAGATTAAAGTTTTTTCCTGCTCTATAGTTCTTGATTTTGCAACAATTACTTTCTCCATCATTGCCTTTGATGTTCCCATAGCATTGATTGGATATGCTGCCTTATCTGTCGAGAGACATATAACCTTCTTAACACCTGATTCTATTGCAGCCGTCAACACATTATCTGTACCAATAATGTTCGTTCTAACTGCTTCCATTGGGAAAAACTCACATGATGGAACCTGCTTTAATGCAGCGGCATGGAAAATGTAATCAACACCGTGCATCGCATCTTTCACACTCTGAATATTTCTAACATCACCAATGTAGTATTTAATCTTTGGATTGTTGTACTGATGACGCATGTCATCCTGCTTCTTTTCATCACGTGAAAAGATTCTGATTTCTTTTATATCTGTGTCAAGAAATCTGTTAAGTACCGCATTACCAAATGATCCCGTTCCACCTGTAATTAATAATGTCTTTCCTTCAAACATAATATCGTCCTTTATTTATTCTCTATAGTTGATGGTGTATATGTTGGAACAAGCTTTTTAACCCATTCCTTAATTTCATCATTTGTAAGTTCTTCCTTTGACTCTACAGAAAGTTCTTCGAGTTCTTTAAAGAATTCTTTTTCGTCAAATTCAATTGGTTTTCCAATGTGAATAAGCTTATTCTTGGTTTGTTTTAATCCTTCCTCGGCCATAAGCATTTCTTCGTATAGCTTCTCACCCGGTCTTAATCCAGTAAACTCAATCTTAATATCTTCACCAGGAATATAACCTGAGAGTCTTATTAAGTTATTAGCAAGATCTAAAATCTTTACCGGCTCACCCATCTCAAGAACAAATATTTCTCCACCCTGGGCATATGCTCCAGCCTGAAGTACTAACGATACAGCTTCAGGTATTGTCATAAAATACCTAATGATGTCAGGGTGTGTAACTGTTACCGGACCACCTGCTGCAATCTGTTTTTTAAAAAGTGGAATTACCGACCCATTAGAGCCAAGAACGTTACCAAATCTTACTGCCACAAATTCAGTCTTCGACTTAGAATTATATGCCTGAACAATCATTTCACAGATTCGTTTTGTGGCTCCCATGATATTTGTCGGATTAACAGCTTTATCTGTGGAAATCATAACAAATTTGCCAGTTCCGTACTTATCGGCCGCATCTGCAACTTTCCATGTACCAAGAACATTGTTTTTAATAGCTTCGTTAGGGCTTTCTTCCATAAGTGGCACATGCTTATGAGCTGCTGCATGATATACAATATCTGGATGGTATGTTTCAAATATATGATTAACCCTATTAGTGTTTCTAACAGATCCTATTAGAACCTTTAAATCAAGTTCAGGATATTTCTTGATGAGTTCCTGCTGTATGTCGTAAGCACTATTTTCATATATATCAAATATGATAAGCTGTTTTGGATTCTTCTCCGCAATCTGTCTACAAAGTTCTGATCCAATTGATCCGCCACCACCCGTTACAAGTATTACTTTATCCTTAACATATCCCATGATTGAATCAAGGTCTACCTGAATCTGCTCTCTTCCAAGGAGGTCAATAACATCTACTTTTCGAAGCTGTGATACATTTACATCACCGTTTACAAGCTGATACATTCCAGGGAGCGTCTTAAGCTCACACTTTGTCTGCTTACATATATCAAGAATTTCTCTTACCTGAGACTTAGGTGCTGATGGCATTGCAATGATAATCTCATCAATATCATATCTCGCAACATTTTCTAAAATGTCATCTCTTCCGCCGACAACCTTTACACCGTGGATATAGCTTCCGATTCTCTGATTAAAATCATCAATTACGCAAAGTGCATTCTTCTGAATAAAACTTGACGATCTCATTTCGCGAATAAGAAGATTTGCCGATTCTCCAGTACCAATGACCATTACATTTATCGACTTAGCCATATCCGTACGCTTTTCAACAAATGTCCTGAAAGCTCTGTAGAAGAATCGCGATCCAACAACACAAGCAAGCAAAAATCCACCAAAGAACACATAGGAACTTCTAGGATATGTCCACTTAAGAATCATATGTACAACAATCATCTGAGAGATTGCTGATAATACACAAGCTATGAAAATATTAACGATTTCTGGAGTTCCAGCATACTGCCACAAACTCTGGTAGAGATGAAACGCCCAGAATAAAAGAATTGTCACCAAAATACTGTATGGAAGATAATTCCATGCAGTTTGACCATAAACCGATCCCTGTACAAATGCAGGATCAAAATCAAACCTTGCAATAAGGCCTAAATACGTAGCTAATGCTACTGAAAGTATATCTATTACAATAAGACCAAAACGTCTTACAATAAGCTGTCTATTTTCAGCAAAAAACTTGTCCATCTGCTATAAAACTCCTATAAACATAGTTCTAAAAATTATAGCATATTTCCTAGTTTTTTTCTACAAGAAAGGGGATTTCACACCATGAGGCTACTTCTTTGTCTACGATAGGAGATATTTTCCAAGATCATCGACCGTATTTGCGATAAAATCAGGATTTTCAGCTTCTAACTCTCCCTCTTCAGCATACCCAAATCTTACACCTACAGCAGTAATACCCATTTTTCTTGCTGATGCAACATCAAATTTTCTATCACCTACCATAGCAACCTCTTGTTTTGGTACTAAAATCTTAGGACCATCTCCGCCTTCAAAAGTCCCTGAATATGGTACCTCCAAACGATCAAGAGCCACCTGCATAACTTCTTCTTTTCTTGTTCGAGTCTCATCCATAAGAGCCCCTGCCACTACATCAAAATACTTATCTATATCAAAGAACTTTAAAATATCTTCGACGAAAGGCTCCGGTTTACTCGAAGCAACCGCAAGAACCACACCGGCCTCCTTAAGTTCTTTAAGCATTTCTGGAATACCTTCATAAATCTCATTTTCAAATTTACCTATTGGAGCATACCTTTCCCTATAATATTTAGTGGCTTCCTTCGCTTCTTCTACAGTTAGTCCATAAAATTGCGTAAAACTGTCTACTAAAGGTGGTCCTATAAAATTTTTAAGGTTGTTTATATCTTCTTCTATCCCAAAATGCCTTAACGCATACTGAGCACAGGTTGTAATCCCAATCATAGGGTCTGTGAGTGTTCCATCTAAATCAAATAAAATCTTTTTAAACATATTGTTCCTTATCCTATTAATGATTATTTACACAAAGTCGTAACTCTTCCTCAATGGCTTTAACATGAATATCTTTTCTAAAGTATTTAAGGAAATAGGCTCTTGAATTCTCGGCATATTTCTCAAGCGCATCTTTATCCTTTGAAATAGATATTATCGCTTTTATCATACCTTCTTTATCGGATGCTCCAACACATATTCCACAGTCGGCCTCGCTGATGACTCGACTGCAGGAACCATCTATCATTCCTAGTATAGGCTTCCCTGCGGCCATATATCCTTGTACCTTCGCAGGTAAAGTAAGTCCAATCTTATTGTCTGCCTTCAGAGATACAATACATACATCTGCAATTTTATAAAACTTTGGCATTTCTTCCTGCGGTCGCTGACCATAAAATACAACTTTTTCAGCTATTTCTTTTTCCTCACACATGACAAGCTTCTTAACATCATCAAGTTTCACGCCGCCACCTACAATGTGAAGTCTTAAATCTATTTTTTCACCATTACTTGATGTTATGTTTTCTGCTTCGATGTTCTTAACAGCCTGAACAAAGCAACTTGTAACTTCCTCAACATTTTGAGCGACTCCGACATTGCCCATAAACATCAAATCAATGCTGTTATCATCTGGTGTAAAATTTTCCTTCAGATAATTCTCATCTGCAAAATTTGGAATATACTTAAGCTTTTCATCTGGGATATTGTGCACTTCCTTTAAATAATCAACAAATACATCTGACTGAGTGGCAATTCTGTCTGCAGCATCATAAACTTTCTTACTGATTGCTTTTACCCATTTAAAAACAGGATTTGATTCACTTTTTAGATATACCTTTAGTGATTCTGGCCACAAATCAGAACAGTATAAAAACATAGGTACCTTATGCTTATTCTTATACCACCTTGCTGGAAGAGCCATAAATATAGGGGATAGCTGATAGGAAAAAACGATGTCAAAATCCTTGTCCATCCTTTTTACTAGCCTCATAGCAGAAAAATAAAAGCTTGCGTAATTGAGTGCAAGATTTATCGCTCCTTTTCCCCTTCCGCGCTCATAACAACGAAACACATGAACACCATTAATTATTTCATCATCATGCTCGTGTCCTATATATTCGTCAGGTACAATTCCTGTTGGATAATTAGGCTTTCCTGTAAGAACACATACTTCATGACCATCTAATACTAACGATTCACATACGTCGGTCACTTTAAATGATTCTGGGTAATAATATTGACAAACAACTAAAATTTTCATATCTGAATTTATCTCTGAATTACTTTGTTTTTACTCTCTAAATACATTTTGATTTCGTCTTTTACACCATCTTTGAACTCGTGTGGTGTATATCCAAAATCATTTTTTGCCTCATCGTAAGAATAAGCTCTTGGTTCTACCATCCTCTGAACCTTTTCACCTATAAATTTTTTCTTAAGTGTAAGAATGTCAAGGACAACAGCTCCCGTATATGCTATCGGAAATGGTACTGAGACAAATGTGTTTTTGACACCTAATTGTCTAGCAATTTCTTTAAACATATCTATCATTAATATTGGTTTTCCACCTGATAAAATATAATCCTTATTATCTGTAATTTCAGGGTTCATCATCACATCATAGAAAGCTTTTCCAAGGTCTTTACACCACACTGGCTGAAGTTCATATTTTCCACCATTTATGACCGGAAAAAGTCTAAATTTATCAACCATTTTAATAAAAACACTCATGTTCTTATCTTTAAGATCACCATATATCATAGTTGGTCTTAGTATAGTAAGACGTGCATCTGCTTCCTCGCACATGGTTTTTACCTTCTCATCAATAATACGATATCCTTCCCCTGCCGCCTTATATTTTGAATACACACCTGTTGTATGAACAAGAATAAATCTTTTTACTCCTGCTTCTAATGCTGCCGACACAATCTGAACAGATCTCTGGATACCAGCAATATGTAAAAGCGTATCGTACCCACCTTCTACAAATTTTGCAGCTTCCTCTTTTGTATCAATTGATCCGACAAATGTTTCTATATCAAGATCTGATTTTTCGAGATAAGTCGTGTCTGATCCTTCACGTAAAAAAGCCTTGAAATGTATATTATCAAGGCCGTCTTTTTCTCTATTCTTATTCATTTCCTCAAGAAGATATCTCCCATTCTTCCCAGAAATTCCTGTAATTAATACCCTTTGCATACTAATCTTTCTTTTAAACCTTTTTACTCTGTCTTATCGCTTTCAGACTCCTTCATTGCACCAGTTCCTCCCTCTACAACCCCTTCCTGTCTAAGGACTGAAAGAAATGTACCAAAGAAACATCTAACATCCATTCCAAGGGAAAGTTTCTTAACATATTCCCCATCAAGACGAGCTTTGTCTTCTATCTCAAGTTCATCCCTGCCATTAATCTGCGCCCATCCTGTAAGTCCCGGTCTTACGCTATTGGCACCATATTTTGCACGTTCCTCATATAAGTCAGTCTGATTATAAAGAGCCGGTCTTGGACCAACTATAGCCATTTTACCTGACCATATATTAAAAATTTGTGGCAATTCATCAAGACTTGTTTTTCTCAAAAAGCCACCAACTTTCGTAATATACTGTTCAGGATTCTTAAGCATATGTGTAGGCATATCCTTTGGCGTACTAGTTTTCATTGAACGGTACTTTAGTATATAAAAATACTGAGGCGTTCCATCTTTCGAATCCCTTGCAAATCGCTTTTGTTTAAAAAAAATAGGGCCAGGATCATCTATCTTAATAGCTATAGCCAAAATGATCCAGAATGGCGTCAAAAGAATGATACCTATACTTGAAAGAATGAATCCTATTATTCTTTTTATTACTCTATCGTAAAAGTTCATCAAACATCTCCGTATATCCGTTATTTGTTATACTGTCATTATACTGTCTGGCATAGTAATCAATTACATTAGCAGACATTTCCTTAAGTTTGTTTTCATCAACACTTGAAAGTAAATCAATGCATTCCGTAAATGCTGCTAAATCCGAATGATTTATTACATATCCTGCGTTGTATTCTTTAAAATCAAGCCACGGAGTAGTATCGCTTATTACAGGTATTACTCCTGCTGATAAAGCTTCACTTATTACATGACCAAAATTCTCACCATGCGTTGGAAAAAGGAAAACATCATACTGTGATAATATCTTAGGGACATCCTCTGAGTCCGCTATTCCTTTATACTCACATGTTATATTATTTTTCAATTTACTCATCTCTTGAACGCATAAATTGTAATAATTTTCATCTTCTATATTACCATATATTGAGAAATTGACATTTCCTTTAGCATTCTCTAATATTTGAATCGCCCCTAAAAGGTTTTTCTTTTCACATATTCTTGATAAAAATACTACATTGAGTCTACCATTATCCCTAACTGTCTCGTGTGGAATTCCCTCAGGCTTCCTCTGCGGATCTTTTGCAATATAGCATTTATTT
>JAUNIR010000142.1 GCA_030523345.1 Lachnospiraceae bacterium | reverse complement strand
GAGGAAGACGAAGTCCAGATATCTATATTCAGATCATTTGTTGAGGCATCCTCATTCTGTTCACCACACCCGAAAAAACAGGCAACCCATTATCTCTATTGATTATCGCATAAACGAAAGGTCTGTCTAAAGTTACGTACTTTGCGCTGTCACGAGTATATACACAGCCGAGTGCAACACACATCGCCGTAACTGCAAATGCTTTTGTTCCACGGCGATCAACTTTGATAAACGCTTTCTGCAAAACAGAATCAACCATCAACGGCTCTTTAGTCGTGATGTTTCTAAAATCAGCTTCTTCTGTAAAAATGCGCTTTATTCCAAGACTATTGCAGAATGATGTAAGCCCTGCACTTGTCTTAATTTCAAATTCAGGCATTTTTACGTATGTTTTACACTTCTGTCTCAAATCATAATAATTTCTGAAATCAGCCTGTTCCAATGCTCTTTTGAAAAAAATCTTGTTCTCCGTTTCCTTTGGAAGCAGAGCCAAGAACGCATATCTTCCACCTTTGTAATATTTTACAAATCCGGTATAAAAGTTATCTTCAATGTAATCTTTCTCACGGCTATCAAGCATTGTAACTTTTGATATTGTTCCGTCTGCATTAGTAAACTTATATTCTTCACAAATATCATCTTCTTCATATCCATGTTCCCATTCCGCTTCAAATGCAACTGCATTCATAAGCATGATCCTTAGGTTTGCAGGAGGCAGATCCATTATGCGAGGAATTATACCATCCGTCTTTTTATTTACCCAAGCATTAACCTTGCCGACCATATCCGCATCACCCGAGAAAATTTCTCCGTTAAATCCATCCTGAACAAGAGCCTTAAAATCATCCAAAATTGAATCAAAGAGTTCTTTCTTTATACAGATTGCATTGGAGCAATTAAGTTTTGCACCTTCCGTTCGTTCTGTAAAATCTCTCTGCAGCGACTTTATTGTATCGGTATAATTTGCAACTGAAACACCTTTTGCAATGGCGTCCTTTATTTCTTCCCGGCTTTTTCCCGAAGTCGCATTAAGTGCAATGCACAGAAGAATGTAAAATGAAAATGGTGAACATACGACATTATCTGTTTCATTCACAGAATACATCTCCAATAAAAATTTCCGACTTATTTCCGTGTAGTTTTTGTATGTTCTCTGTTTATTCAATATCTGCATAATCATCGCTGTGATCATTCCTTTCATTTACTCTGCCGATTGCTTTATCAAAGGATTCCATTACCTCTGACATATCCTCCGCAACATTCATTATACACGTTTTCCTTAACAATAAAGGCATATCATAAAAAGCTTCAGCCATAGCACCTGCAATTGCTGCAATAGTGTCAGTATCACCACCAAGAGAAACGGCATTTCTTACTGTATCTTCATACGACTCCCCCTCAAAGAAAGAAATAAGTGCTTTAGGAAGTGCATCCATACATGTTTCTTCGTGTCTGTGAAACGGCCGAACTTCATTGACCGTCTTTGAAATATCATAACCAAACTCCGTGATTACATATTCTTTAATTTCTTCCTTAGAAGCTCCCGTTCTGCCAAGAAAGATTACCGAAGCTGTACACTCGGCACCTTTAATTCCTTCCGGATGGTTATGACTTACTTCAGCGGTGGCCTTTGCGACTTCTCTTGTTCTCTCTAACGAATCATAAAGCCAGCCTGCGGCTGACAATCTCATTGCAGAACCATTACCAAGACTATTATAAGGTGTCGGATCATCTGTGAGGATCCAATGAATAAAGTTCGCGCCATAACCTGCACGCGGATATTTCCGTCCCCATTTTTTCATGGACTTTATACATTCAATTCTTATCGTGTCAACACTTGCATCCTTACCTGCATTAAGTAATGCTTCGGCGACCGCGACCGTCATAACCGAATCATCGGTCCAAGAACATCCGTCTGTTACAAATTCAAAATCTTTTGTCCAAGGCCCTCTGTCAAACTCAAATCTGCTTCCTACAATATCTCCTAAAATAGCTCCGTACATATATACTGCCTCACTTTTGACTTTAGAAAACACTGATTAATGCAATTTTGACAGATAAACACGGCAGCGGCTTTTGCGTTTATCTGCCAAAAACGAATTGATCAGTGTGTCCTTAAATTTCCAACATCGGTACAACAATATTATTCAAGCTACACTGTTTATTGCATGTAGCACAACCATATTTATCAACTACAAGTGAGGAAAAAATATCACCATACCAAGATGAAGATAAATAATTACCGGTATAAGGAATCCACCAATTACACAATGCTTCTCCGCTAAATATTGAAATTGTCGGATCCATTTCATCAATCATTACCATTTCAGCATAAAATCTGCTCAATACGTTGATATTAGGCAAGTCGCAACCGACTGTAATGCCATTATGTTCAAGTTTAATGCTCCTACAATAATTTGCCGCCTGTGCGCCGACACCAAGAGAAACCAAAGTATCCGTATTTATTTTTGAACTGTACATATCCTGATTAGCAACACTATAACATTCAGGTAATGCATATATTGTTTCGTCACTGATACCTGCAGCAAATGTTTTTTGAATGTTGTAACGAATATTAATAAATAATCTACCATCGTTTTTACATTGTGGTAAATTTAAATCAATATTATCAGCATAAAAAGAATAACCTTCTAATTTACGATATTTACCATCAAGAACAAGTATATTACGTTCCATACCATCGTTCATACCGAACACTGTACCCATTCCGCTTGGATGGCGAATAAATGGTCTGCCTTTTGGAGATAATTTGTAATTCAATTTTGACCAATCAATAAAATCTCCCCATTGAAAACCCCACTGTGAAACATTCTTTTTTCCCATTTCAATCATCCTGCCTTAACAAGTTCTTCAAAACAAAGTTTTTGTTTCAATGGACTACCACTGATAATTATAATATATGAAATATCCACCGCATTTAACCAGTGGATATTTCATAATACAAAACAATTATCTGCTAATAAAATATCTGTTTGGACATTTAGGTTTTATATAAAGTCCATATACTCCTCTCGCCATAAGTGGGCTTACATAATTAACATAATTACCCACGGCATAAATACTAATCCACTCAGAGTTTTCTTCTTCACTATCATCATCTTTCAAACTAAAACAAATGTTAGAACCTTTTTTTAATCTACTAAACCCAAAACCACAATCTTCAAGACAAGATTCTAACTCCCACTTGTATTTAAGATAACGTGTATAAAAATTTTCTATATCGTTAGTTGTTGCAAGTTTAACATTTTTTATATCAATGGTAGTTACAAATTTACAACAACCATTTTTATTGTATGTATAAATATACGCAACAAAATCATATAAGTTGGTATTTTTGTTAAAACAACCAACTACAACTGTATGTTGTTTATATTTAATACATAATTTATTGGCGATATATGAAAATTCACTATCGGACATTATGCTGTCATAATCGTGTTTTATTGAAGATATAGTTTCATAGCCTGTTACCATAAAACTATCATCTTCTTTTATAGTTGTTGTGGTTTTCCGTGTTATCTTTTTTTTATATACCCCCGACAATCCTAAAAACGATAAATCTACACTTATAAAATCATTTTCTAATTCGTTTAATGCACATTGTGAACTTAATGCATATTGATGTTTTGTTTCTCCGATTTCTTTTTCTCTATAATTACTGATAAACATAACAGGAACACCCAAACTAAGGTGTTTACGCAATGTGCCTAATGAATCTTCTGACAGCGAATATCTAATAACTTCATCTTGGTTTTTCATTTCATACATTCTCCTTTTTCAATATGTTTTTTGCGCTCAGTAACAAATTTAACATCATTAAAATTAGTTACAGTTGTAGATGTAACACGCGTATTAAAAGGCGAAGCATCATAAGTATAATTATACATAACAAAATTACATAATTTAGTATCTTTATTAAAACGACCAACTATAATCATAGGTTGCTCATATTCATTACACAATGTTGTGGTTAATTTAGTAAATTCCTCCAAGTCCATTATTTCTTCATATTTCGTACCCTTAAATCTATATCCTATTACCATAAGAGTATTTTTATTAAAGACTATATCCGATTTATGACTACTTGATCCGGTGCATATAGGCAATTTATTTATTGATACACCTGCTTCCATAATATCATCAGCTATTGTTTTGTTCTTTAAATTAGGATATTCCTTAAAAAAATTTTTTCTACCGCCAACTCTATAATCGGCATATATACTTCTATCTTTTTCTTTGGCATCATTAACAAACGCTATAGGAACACCCGAATTAAGATGTTTATACAATCTATTCAATTTGCTTGACAACAAAGGTATTACCAATACTTTTTTTTCTGCAACATTATTGCGTTCCATGGTGTCACCTTTTCCGTTAGACGTATGTGTAAAATCAAAATCATCTGGTTTGAAAATAGCACTCATATTATACATTCCCCTTTTTAGATTAACTAAAAATTTCAATAAACTATTTTTAT
>JAUNIR010000024.1:343-27082 GCA_030523345.1 Lachnospiraceae bacterium | reverse complement strand
AGCTTCTGCCTGAACTACTCCAGCCTGAGCTGACGCCAATGAAGCAAGTCCGCCATTTCCTATTGTGGCCTTAGTATAATTATCATAGTCGCTTTTCTGATCTCTTGCTATTTCTGCCTGTTCAACAATAAGACAATTTGAATTTTTGGCAGTTCTAATACCTGCTTCAGTTTGTTTAATTGAGCTTTTGAGAGTATCTCTTCCTTGTTCCGCGGAAATAACTGCTGCTTTTGCTTGCGTATAAATCGCATCAGCCGCCTCATAATCTGCTAATTTGACTAAATTAGTCGGGTCTGCTTCTAACATTGATTTTTTATAATCAAGATCCATCTTTGCAAGCTTTTCGCCCGCTTTAGCCCCATCGATTTTACTATCTAAATTTTCTAATTGCTTATTTAAATCCTTAAGTGTACTTTCAAGGTTCCCAATATTTACTTCATTATTAGCAAAATTAACTTCCGCTTGGTCTATTCCAAGTTGTAATTGCTTATCAGTAGTACTAGCTTTAGCAAAATTTTCCGTTACAGATGCTGTCTGATAATTTACATTAGCATTAGCTGTGTTTACGCCTGCTTTGGCTGTATTAAGTGTCGCATTAGCAGATGTTAGAGATGCCTGCGCCTGCTTATAAGAAATCTGCGCAGCTGTATCATCTATAGTAAAAAGAAGATCTCCTTCATTTACGTAATCGCCCACTTCAAAAAACGTTTCTGTAACATCACCTGATAGCTTTGACATTACATAAACCTGTTCCTCACTTTCAATGGTTCCAATAAAGTCACCTTCAATTGATATATTACCCTTTTTAGGTGTATCAACTTTAACCGTTGCTCTCTTATCCTCTTCTACTTCTTCTGTATTATTTTTCGCATTAAGCTTTTCACATCCATTAAGACACAAAGCTCCACACATTAACACTATTGGTAATATAATACGCTTTGATAATTTCATAATAATTCCTTTTCTATAATCAATTTTAAAATTTTTTATATACAACATTTACCCATTAATAACCAATTTAATATTATATCATACCTTATGTAGTATTTTGTGATTTATTTGTGAATTAAAATATATAAAATAATGCTTCTAAAAAAATAACTTTTAGTATTTTTTTACAATAAAAAAATACACCCCACATCGGTCTTTTAATCTGATCTATAACACACAGAATAACGATATACCGCATTAGGGATGTATTTTTATTTATTATACAATCTTATTTTTTAATTAAAAGTGACTTTCCTGTCATTTCATGTGGCTGTTCCATTCCCATACATTCAATAAGTGTAGGAATAATATCTGCAAGACATCCACCTTCCTTAAGTCCATATCCTTCTTTGTAATTAACAAGTACAAATGGAACAGGGTTTGTTGTATGTGCGGTGAATGGAGCTCCTGTTTCATAATCAATCATCTGTTCACAGTTTCCATGATCTGCACAGATGAACATTACTCCATCAACTTCTTTTATAGCTTCATATGCTTTACCAACACATTCGTCAACAGCTTCAACAGCTGCAACTGCAGCCTCTTCTACGCCTGTATGTCCTACCATATCAGGGTTAGCAAAGTTAATTATAATAACATCATATTTATCAGCCTTAATAGCCTTAACCAAATTATCGCATACTTCATATGCACTCATTTCTGGCTTAAGATCATAAGTAGCAACCTTTGGTGATTTTACAAGAATTCTATCTTCTCCTTCATTAGGCTCTTCAACACCGCCATTAAAGAAGAATGTAACATGCGCGTACTTTTCTGTTTCTGCAATTCTTGCCTGTTTAAGTCCATTTGCTGCTAACCACTCTCCAAATGTATTTGTTACTGAGATTTTTTCAAAAGCAACAATTTTATTTTCAATAAGTGGGTCATAATTTGAGAAACATACATATACAAGATCAAGTTTTCTGTCTCTCTTAAATGATCTAAATTCATCATCACAAAATGCATGAGTTATTTCTCTTGCTCTGTCTGGACGGAAATTGAAGAAAATAACTGAATCTCCATCATTAATAGTTCCAACTGGAACGCCTCCGTTTACGATAACAGTTGGCTTTACGAACTCATCTGTTTCTTCTCTATCATATGAACCATGAATTGCATCATAAGCATTTGCAGCCTTGAGTCCTTCACCTTCTGTCATTGCAACATATGCAAGCTTAACTCTATCATAGTTATTATCTCTATCCATTGCATAGTAACGTCCCATGATAGATGCTATCTGTCCTACTCCAATTTCTCTCATTTTTGACTCAAGCTGTTCTATGTAGTCTGCGCCTGATGCAGGTGGAGTATCTCTTCCATCAAGGAAACAATGTACATAAACATTTGTAAGGCCTTCTCTCTTTGCAAGCTCTAAAAGTCCATATAAATGTGTATTATGGCTATGAACACCACCATCAGATAAAAGACCAAATAAATGGAGGCTTGATCCTTTAGTTTTACAATTATTAACAGCCTCTAATAATGCAGGATTTGTAAAAAATGATCCGTCCTCAATTTCTTTAGTAATTCTCGTAAGCTCCTGATATACAATGCGTCCAGCGCCCATGTTAAGATGTCCAACTTCTGAATTACCCATCTGACCATTTGGAAGTCCAACAGCCATACCTGATGCCAATCCCTTAACGCATGGATACTCGCTCATAAGCTTATCCATTACTGGTGTTTTTGCCATTGCTACTGCGTTATGCTCTTTTTTTTCGTTGATTCCATATCCATCAAGAATCATTAAAACTGTAGGTTTTTTCATTTTTTCTCCTCTTTATCTTTAATTATTAAACATATCATAAATATCAATCTTACATGATTCTGCCTCTGTAATTCCTACAAAAGTAGCTCCATAGATTTTTTTTGCACCGTTTGTGTCACATCTAATGATATTAATGAAGGTATTGATTTTCTCCTTAGTCCACAAAACTAATTCAATTTCGTAAACAGCACTAATTTCAAGATCTCTTGCGCATTCAAATCCAACTCCTGACTTAGAAACATCAATAATCTGAATTGGAACCATTTCACTCCTGCCACCATCAACACGATTCATAGCAAGGTTTCCTTCAAGTGGAATTCTCTTAGCTCTTCTTTTTTCTTCCAAAATAAATACCTCCTTAAACAATATCTACATATTATATCATTAAATTATTATCATCGCATCGCCAAAAGAAAAGAACCTATATTTTTCCTCAACTGCTTTATTATATGCATTCAAAACATTTTCTCTTCCAGCAAACGCCGAAACAAGCATTACAAGTGTGGACTCCGGAAGATGAAAGTTTGTAATAAGACCATCCAATACTTTAAATTTATATCCTGGATATATAAATATAGCTGTATCATCTTCTTTTGCTGGTACAATACCATCATCATTTGCTGCAGATTCTAAAGTTCTAACACTCGTTGTACCAACACATATGACTCTTCCACCATTCTTCTTTGTACTATTTATTTTATCTGCAGTTTCTTGTGTAATAATATACCTTTCAGAATGCATCACATGCTCTGTTACCTCACTAGCTTTAACTGGTCTAAATGTGCCAAGACCAACATGTAATGTAACATATGCTATATCAACACCTTTATCTTTAACTTTCTCAAGTAATTCATTGGTAAAGTGTAATCCCGCCGTAGGTGCTGCTACAGAACCCTCATATTTTGCATACACAGTCTGATATCTATTTTTGTCTTCTAGCTTATGTGTTATATATGGCGGTAGGGGCATTTCTCCAAGTCTATCAAGTATTTCTTCAAAAATACCCTCGTAAACAAATTTAACAATTCTGCCACCATCTTCAAGAGTTTCTAATATTTCTGCTTTCAGTAACCCATCACCAAAACTTACTTTAGCTCCTGGTTTTAGCTTCTTACCGGGCTTAACTAACGTCTCCCAAGTATTATCAGAAAGTCTTTTTAATAAGAACACTTCGACATTAGCACCTGTCTCTTCCTTAACTCCAATAAGCCTAGCTGGAATTACTTTAGTATTATTGAGAACTAATAAATCCCCTTTATTTAGATAATCTAAAATATCTATAAAATGTCTATGCTCTATATCCCCTGACTTCCGATCAAGTCTCAAAAGTCTAGAAGATGACCTATCGCTAAGCGGATCTTGTGCAATTAATTCCTTCGGTAAATCGAAGTAAAAATCACTTGTCTTCATTTATCCTCTTAATGTAATAGATAATTTATTCTCAAGGTTTTTAAGAATCTTCTTAACGTAACCTTCAACCATTTCATCATTAAACTCTTCATTCTGTGGTGTAAATACTACAGAAAATGCCATACTTCTCTTATTAGGGCCAAGCTGTATGCCTTCATACACGTCAAAAAGTTTAACATCTGTTACATATTTGCATGCTTCTCTTATACCATCTTCGATTGAGGCACATGAAATGTTCTTGTCCACAACAAATGCAAAATCTCTCTTTTCAATAGCAAATTTTGGAAGTGGTTCAAATTTCTGTTCATTTCCATAGTATTCAGAAATCTGTCTTAAATCTATTTCCATAACAAAGCTTGGGACTCTCATGTCAAGGTCATCCATAATTTCATAGCTAACCTTTCCAAGATATCCAATCTTTACACCATTACACATAATATCAGCTGTCTGATATGGATGTAGGAAAGGCTTTACAGATGGCTCATATGTAAATGTAAGATCAAAAGTATCTGCAACAATTTTTGCAAATCCTTTTAATGTAAAGAAGCTCTCATTCTCACCAAAAACTCCGACACAAAGAGTTTCTCTTTCATCTGGATACTCTGTAAGTGGTAGTGATTTTGGAATAAATGAATTACCAATCTCATATATCTTTCCTTCTAATAGGTCTCTTTTCTGGTTTCTTGCCATTGCTCTAATCATCTGAGGTGCAAGAGTTGTTCTCATTAATGAAAGATCAACATTTATTGGGTTAATCAACTTAATTGCCTGTCTTTCAGGCGCATTTTCATCTAGTCTTAATAAATCAAGGTCTGAAGGTGAAAAGAATGAATAATGGATGCCTTCGTATGCTCCTGCTCCACATAATGCTCTTTTAAGCTTAAGTTCTGAACGCTGTCTTAAGTCAAATCCACCCATTGTAACCTGTGCTGTAGGCATAAATGTTGAAACAACATGATCATAACCATACATACGGATTACTTCTTCTGCAACATCTGGATAGCTTTCCATATCCTCTCTGTATGCAGGAATCATAAGTGTTAATTCATCTCCATTAACCACTGGTGCAAAGTCAAGGGATGTTAAAATTCTTATAATATCATCTGTAGGGACTGTGATTCCAAGTACCTTGTTCACCTTTTCTATAGATACTTTAAGCTCTCTTGGTTCAATAGAGTTACCTGTACATACCTCAACATGTGTTGATGAAACCTTACCACAATCTAACTCTTCAATTAAGTGAAGGGCTCTCTTCATTGCGATTACAGTCGTATATTCGTAAACACCTTTTGCATACATTGCAGAAGAATCAGAAGCCTGACCCAAGCTTCTTGAACTCTTACGAATGTTGTCGCGCATGAATTTAGCTGCTTCAAACATTACATCTGTTGTAGTATCAAGAATCTCAGAATTAAGACCTCCCATAATACCAGCTAATGCAACAGGCTTTTTGCCGTCACATATTACGAGATTTTGATCATTTAACTCAAATTCCTTTTCATCTAAAGTAACAATCTTCTCTCCATTGTTAGCTCGACGAACATTAATTGCATTTCCCTCAATATATGATGCATCAAATGCATGCATTGGCTGTCCAAGTTCAGTAAGAATATAGTTAGTTATGTCAACCACGTTGCTAATCGAACCAATACCAACTAATGCAAGTCTTCTCTTCATCCATAAAGGTGATTCACCAATTTTAATATCATGAACATAATGTGCTATATATCTTGGACATAAATCCTTAGCATCTACAGTAACTGTAAATCCTTCTTTTTCAGTTCCGTCTTCAGTAAAGCTTAAGTCTAAAGGCTTAATCTCTTTATTAAGAACTGCTGCAACCTCTCTTGCAATACCATAAATACTCTGACAATCTGGTCTATTTGCTGTTATTGCAATATCAAAAATCCAATCATCAAGGCCTAACATAGGCTTAACATCTGTACCTACTTCCGCATCGTCTGGAAGAACTAAAAGTCCATTGTATGAAGCGCCAGGAAACATATCGTCTGATACCCCAAGCTCAACACCTGAACAAAGCATACCTTCTGAATCATACCCTCTAAGTTTTCCCTTTTTAATTGTCATCACGCCTTCAACAGTTACATGATCTTTGGCAGTCATAATAACCTGTGCTCCAACAAGTGCTAGTGGAAATTTCTTGCCTGCAGTAACATTATCCGCTCCACAACATACCTGGAATGAACCATACTTACCAGCGTCAACATTACATACATGAAGGTGTGTTTCAGGAATTGGTTCACATGATGTAACAAGTCCAACTACTACATCATGAATATCTCTTCCTACTTCATACAACTCTTCTACTTCAAAACCACATGAGAATAACTTATCTTGTAACTCCTGTGGTGTTACATCTATATCTACATATTCTTTTAACCAGCTTAATGGTGCTAACATCTATTTTTCCTCCTAAATATGCTTTGATTCTATTTACTCATGGAGCTGCTTTAATACTCTCATATCAGATTCAAACAACATCTTAATGTTATTGATTCCATACTTAAGCATTGCAATTCTCTCAAGTCCAATACCAAATGCAAATCCAGAGTACTCATTTGTATCTATACCGCAGCCTTCAAGGACCTTATTATTAACAACACCTGCACCTAATACCTCAATCCATCCTGTTCCTTTACAAAGCTTACATCCACAACCTCCACACTGGAAGCAGCTTACATCAACTTCTACAGATGGTTCTGTAAATGGGAAATATGAAGGACGAAGTCTTGTCTTAATGTTATCTGATCCAAAAATCTTTTTAACAAATTCATCAAGCATTCCCTTTAAATCACAAAGAGATATTCCTTTATCAACTACAAGTCCCTCCATCTGTGAGAACATAGGAGAATGAGTAGCATCATCATCCGAACGGAAAACTTTACCTGGTGAAATTACTTTAATAGGTGGCTTCTTTGATTCCATAACATGAACCTGACCTGCTGAAGTCTGTGTCCTAAGTAAAAATTCCGGTGTCAAATAGAAAGTATCCTGCATATCTCTTGCTGGGTGATCATCAGGTGTATTTAGTGCTGTAAAATTATAATAGTCTGTCTCTATTTCTGTACCTTCATATACAAAAAATCCCATAGATCCAAAAATATCAACAAGCTCATTTTTCACAAGAGTGATTGGGTGAAGTGATCCTGGTTCTGTAACCTCTTCAGGCATAGTTACATCAATCTTTTCTGCCTCATATCTAAGCTTCAATGCTTCCGACTCAAGTTTCTTAAGCTGCGCCTCAAGTCTTGTCTCAATAGCATCTCTAGCTTCATTAACCCACTGTCCAACTTTAGGTCTGTCTTCAGCTGCGACATCTTTCATACCACGAAGTACTGCAGTAAGCTCGCCTTTCTTTCCAAGAATAGTATTTCTAACTTCATTTAAAGCTTCTAAGTTCTTAGAAGCTTCAATCTGGGCTATCGCCTTTTCCCTTATTTCATTAAGTTTTGTCTGCATTTTCATTTCCTTTCATATAGTAATCATAAGATATAATGTAGTCTATAACTTATGTATTTCTTATCGAAACATCACCTTATATTTTATTATTTTCACGCATTAAACTCAAGTAATAATTGAATTGTCCGCCTAAAAATAAAATATACATACATGCATACAGCCAAAATAAAATAATAATAACCACAGAAAGCGATCCATACATACTATATGCATTATAATAATTAATATATAGTCCAAAAAGAGTAGTAAAAATATACCATATCAGTGCTACTAATATAGCCCCTGGAATTTGAGATTTAGCTGTAACTTTATGGTTTGGTAAAAAAATAAAGAAATACAAATTTATTAAAAATGTAATAAGTATCGTAATAATCGGTCTAAGAGTGACAACAAGATAAGCAAAATCATAGTGCTCAAAGATACTTATTCCCAAAACATCTCTAAAATATCTTTCTATAGCCGTAAATACAACATTCAATGTAAGCATAAGAACAAATGAAACAATAAGACCAATTGTGTAAAATGCTGCATTTATTCTTAGTAATATAAAGTTTCTTGTTTCAACTACTCCTCTAATTTCATTTAAGCCTTGCTTTATAGTTAATAAAGCCCTAGACGCTGCCCACATTGCACCTAAAGCCGAAATCGATAATACCGCAATTGATTGATCAGTTAATTGCCTCATAATATCAACAGCAAAATAATCTAATCTTTCTGGAAGTATAGTTTCAGCAATATTGAGAATACTGCTATCTGTTAGTGGTGTAAAAGGAACTATCGCAAGAAGTAAAATAATAAATGGAATAATAGAAACAAACATAAAAAAGGCAGCTGCAGCAGAATGAGAATCTAAATGATTCTTTTTGCACAGCTGACCAAATCCATATATTTCATTATAAAGATCTTTAATCTTTTCCATAGCATAAACACTAATGTAAAAAACCCGATGAGTCTAGTATTTTGACTCCTGACACGAATAGTCAGGTGGGCAACCGCATCTGAACTTCTGTCTTCCACCACTGCGTACGGTATAAGTGGATATTAAGGCCTGACATAGGATCAGAGATTAGGAATCCCGTTTAAAGTGATGTAGGATCAAAATATCTAGATAATCAATCGGGTAATCCAATTATATATTAGATTGATACCTTTTTAAAGTTCTTTTTACCCTTCTTGATAACAATTCCATCACCTGATAAATCATCTTTTGTATATGTTTTCTTAAAATCAGTAATCTTTTCATCATTTACTGACACTGATTTATCTGTTTCAACTGCACGTCTTGCTTCAGATCTAGATTTACACTGACCTGATACTACCAAAAGCTGAAGAATATCAATTACTCCATCTCTAAAATCATCATCGCTTACAATAACAGCCTCAAGTTGAGAAGCGTCCCCACCACCAAACATTGCTTTTGATGCATTCCTCGCTTTTTCTGCTTCTTCATCACCATGAACAAGTTTAGTAAGCTCATAAGCAAGTATATCTTTAGCTTCATTTAACTGAGCACCTTCCCATGAATCCATCTTATCAATTTCTTCTAAAGGAAGGAATGTTAACATTCTTATACATTTAAGCACATCAGCATCAGCTACATTTCTCCAATACTGATAGAAATCATATGGCGATGTTTTCTCTGGATCAAGCCATACAGCCCCTGACACAGTTTTTCCCATTTTTTTACCTTCTGAATTAAGAAGAAGTGTAATTGTCATTGCCTGGGCTTTAGCTTCTGATTCTTCTAACCCTAACTTTTTACGAATAAGTTCACGACCTCCAAGCATATTTGACCACTGATCATCTCCGCCAAACTGAAGGTTGCATCCATAATCCTGGTATAACTTGTAGAAATCATATGACTGCATAATCATATAGTTGAATTCAAGAAACGAAAGACCCTTTTCCATTCTCTGCTTATAACACTCAGCTCTAAGCATATTATTAACTGAAAAATATGGGCCTACTTCTCTTAGTACTTCTACATAATTAAGATCCAAAAGCCAATCTGCATTATTAACCATTAATGCCTTATCATCAGAAAAATCAATAAATCTGCTCATCTGTTTTTTAAAACATTCAATATTATGAGCTATTGTTTCCTTTGTCAGCATTTTACGCATATCAGTTTTACCAGATGGATCACCAATCATACCTGTTCCACCACCAAGCAAAGCTATAGGCTTATTTCCAGCCATCTGAAGTCTCTTCATAAGACATAATGCCATAAAATGCCCTACATGAAGTGAATCCGCTGTTGGATCAAATCCAATATAGAAGGTAGCCTGTCCGCTATTAATTAGTTCTTTTACTTTATCTTCATCTGTAACCTGTGCAATAAGACCTCTTGCAACTAATTCTTCATAAATTTGCATTATATTTCTCCTTATATTAAATATAACTCTTTAATAAATAATCTCTACTTCTTTACCTTCCCACGTACGTAGTCTAAAATGCTCATCATCATTTTCTATAATATAATTTGGAAGGAGTGGAATTTTTCCGAGTCCCTCAGGTGCATTGCATATGTACTGTGGTATAGCAAGCCCTGATGTACGTCCACGGAGATACTCCATAATTCTGAGGCCTTCCGACACTTTCACTTCAAAATGTTTTGTTCCCTGAACCTGCTTTGGATGGAAAATATAATATGGCTTAACCCTAGCCTTTAATAATCCTTCATTTAACAGCTGTACAATATACTTATCATTATTAATTCCATTTAGTAATACCATCTGATTTCCCAATGGTATTCCTGCATTTGCAAGTTTTTCACATGCTTCTACGGCTTCTTTTGTAAGTTCTCCAGGATGATCAAACTGTATGTTAATAAATAATGGATGATACTTCTTTAACATGTTAGTAAGATTATCTGTGATTCTCTGTGGCATTGTCGCAGGAACTCTTGTACCAATTCTAATTATTTCAACATGCTGTATAGCTCTTATCTTCTTAATTATGCTTTCAAGAAGTTCATCTGGGAGCATCAATGGGTCGCCGCCAGTTATAAGTACATCCCTTATCTCTATGTTTTCTTCAACATATTTAATTGCTTCATTAATTCTTTCTTCAGATTCGACCCTATCGCATTCCCCAATACGTCTTCGTCTCTGACAATGTCTGCAAAATGCAGCACATGAAGATGTAACATTAATAATCAATCTATTAGGATATCTTCTTGTTACACATGGCGCCGGATTTGTGTACTCTTCTGCCATGGGATCAAGTTCACCCTCATCATTAAGTTCAAGTTTTGTTGGTAACCCAAGAAGGTTCATTGGATAATTCATATCAGAATAATCCATTAAAGATAAGTAGTAAGGAGTAACTGCCCATCTATATTTCTTAGATACATCGTCAAACATTTTAATTTGTGAATCCGACAACTTCATAAATTTTGTAAGTGTAGATACTGAACTTATTCTATTTTTAAGTTGCCAGTGGTAATCATTCCAGTCGCTTTCCGTTCCCCCAAAGTACTCTAAAAGCTCAGTCTTATGCTTTAAACTGATAAGATCACGTTTTTCACTCACATCTGAAATATATTGAGCTTTAAATTCTAAATAATCCGCTATTTCATTATGCAATTCTTTCGCTCTGTTTAATGATATTTGTTTTTTATTATCCATCTCTTCATATGATGACTTTTATAAGTCATCGCCACCCCTTTCTGAAGGTATTTTATTTTCAATAGCATAATTATAGTTATTAAGTTTCTTGACAAATATATCAGGTTTTGTTTCCTCACTTGATTTATCCAAGACACTATAATTGTCATTTAAAAACCCATATAATACTTTTGTAAATTTTTCTGCACCAATACTGTTCATATGCTGACCATCTGTAAAATCTTCGTGCATATTAAAGCCTATAGAGTCAAAATCATCTATAAAGTTTTTATATAAGACACCATTTTTATCTGCAAAAGACTGGATTTGATCATCAATACTATTACACCAGTTTCCATTAATCATTGGAAGTTTTATTAATGCAAGTTCCACATCATTCTCGTTACATAAATCTACAAGTTTCTGTAAATAATACATACTTCTTTCAGTAGCAATTGTTCCCTCTTCCAGCCCATATGGATCATATATTTTGTCATCACTAATAGTTTTAAACTGTAATAGTTGTCCGTTATAAGTTACTGTTGGTTTATATAATAAATACTTTATATCTTCAGCACAAAGGTCATTCCATCTTGAATGAAATCTAAGTATAGGGAATACATAATCAATAAAATGTTCTTCTTCGCCTATCATTGCCTTAATTGCATCTACTTTCTCCTTGCTCCATTTCATACCGTCAAGAGATTTTCTCGATGACCCTTCATCCACATAATCATCTTCCTGGTATATAAATCCAACTTCGCACACAATAAGTTTCGGCTTATTACACCTAATTGCTTCCTTTGCCATATAATACGAAAGCGCAATCACTTGTGACGAATTAGATCTGTCATACGCCCTAAGTCCACCTTCTTTATAAAGTGTCATAGGCGAAATACCAGCATGTACGGTGGAGGATCCTACAAATACTACATCTAAAGGTGTTTTTTCTCGATAAAACTCTGGTGTAATTCTACCATCAGCATTTTTTTCAATATATTTTGGCATGAATAACATTGTAAGCAACGAGAATGCCACAGCAACAATAACTATATATTTTAATATGTTAAATACTTTTTTCATCATCAGAACTCCCCATAAATAAAGGAGCTTGAATCAAATCCAAGTCCGTAATACCCAAAGATAATTACTACAAAACTAAACGCCGTAACAATAATAAGCTGTGTCGTAGGCTTTAATTTAAATATTCTGTTTCGTATACTGCCTGACCTTTGTATTAACTCAATAACAAACATGAAAACAATGGCCACTAATGCAACAATAAGGTCTTCCTTTTTTAGTCCAAGTGTTCCGTACACTTCTTCCCATTTAAAATATGACCATCCTCTAAATATTGATTTAAAAGCTGCTATTGCTCGTTCTGTATTTTTGTTTATATCAAATAAACGTAAAAAACTCATAAGCCAAAAAGTCTTTACTACTCTATAAAACTTAAAACAAAATCCCTCAACATTTATTTTATATTTATTGATGAGTTTCTCAGATATTCCTTCTGTTTCTGTACCTAGAATAACAAAGAAAAGATTTAATAATCCCCAAACAACATACCTAGATTCTGAGCCATGCCACATACCTGTAGTAGTCCAAACAATTATAAGTGGCAGATACAATGGGACTCTTTTTCCAAGCCCTTCATTTATATGATTTTTCACCCATTTTCCAAGATTTAAAAAAGGCTTCCAAAGAGATAACGGATAAAAAATATAATCTTTAAACCACGTACCTAAAGTAATATGCCATCTTCTCCAATACTCAGAAATACTCTTTGAAAAAAATGGGCGTTCGAAGTTTTCTGTGACATTCACCCCAAACATTTCAGCGACACCTATAGTAACATCGATGCCTCCCGAAAAATCACCATAGATTTGCATAGAATAAAAGAATACAGCCATTAATACATAAAAGCCTTCAAAATTATATTCTCTAAGTTCCATAACATTTCTAACATATGGTGCAAGCCTGTCAGCAATAACAAGTTTTTTAAATAAACCCCAAATAATTCTAACAAAACCTGATTTTATTCTATAGAAATCAAAGTCGGGACAACAATATAAAGTTTCACTTAATTCATTAAATCTTGAAATTGGTCCTTGTATAATCTGTGGAAAGAATGAAACGAATAAAGCATACTTAAAAAAATTCTTTTCACATTCAAATTTTGAATTAAAAATATCGCTTAAATAACCAACCGATTGAAATGTATAAAATGATACACCAAGAGGCATTACTACATTAATAATCTTAAAATCAGTGATTCCAAACCACATTAATCTGTAGTAATTATAATACGCCACTCCAAGTTGAATATATTTAAGAAATGCTAAGAATCCAATATTTAGTATTATTACAGACCATAAAATGAGTCTCTGTTTATTCTTACATTTAGATTTATATGCTTTCTTTTCGTCTTTTGATAAGTCCTTATGCTCTTTTATATACGCCTTCTGGCCAACTGCGATTTTCTCTATCTGACAGCTGGCTATATATGTAGTGATTGTAGTAATAATTATGTATTCAATTACTTTTAGCGAACAAATAGCATAAAATACATAACTTGCAACTAATAAAACTACCCATCTAAATCTTTTAGGACAAATATAATATACTAAAAGACATATTATTACAAAAAGAGCAAATTTAAGACTTATAAATGACATTCGTATTAATCCTCTGAAAGGGTCTCAACAAGTTCACATATAGCCTGTGCCGAATTAAAGTTAGCTGGAATCATATGTTCAGCAGTTATTTCAACATCAAAAGCATCCATAAGTTCTCCAACAACATTTACTACATCAAATGAATCGAAGATTCTTTTATCTATAAGTTTATCTTCTGTCATATAGTCTATTTCTGCATGCACTTCTTTAAGAATATCAATTATTTCTTCTAACATTTATCTTCCTCCAAATAAAAATTATAATAATTCTTTTAATTTAACTCTATCAATTTTTCCCGAAACTGTTAAAGGCATAGATTCCATTTTTTTGAATGTATTAGGCAGCATATATCTTTGAAGTCTCTTTTTAAGATTTTCTAACACTTCATCATCATTCATCGTTTCAGAATCATAGAACAAAACAATCTTATCCTTGTCTTTGTTATATAAACAACAAGCCGCCTTCATTCCAGGCAATGCCATTACCGCTGTTTCGATTTCTCCAAGTTCAATTCTATGTCCCATATGCTTAATCTGAAAATCTTTTCTTGAAACAAATACCAAATCATGACGATCATCATACTTTGCAAGATCTCCAGTTCTATATATCTTCTCAGGATAATATGGATTCAACGGATTTTGAACAAATACTTCTTCTGTCTTTTCTTTAAAATTATAATATCCAAGAGATAAACAAGAACCCTTTACACATATCTCACCTGTAATATCCGGTCTTTTAATAAGTTTATCATCATCATCCAACAGGAATACTTCCGAATTCTTAAAAGCTTTACCTATTGGTATAGTCTGTTCATCTGTATAATCTCTGTCTACAACATGATATGTACATACACCAGTAATTTCTGTTGGTCCATAAATCTGAACAAAAACCGCTTCAGGATAATTTTCCTTCCAATAATTATATACTTTGGTTGGCATAGATTCGGCACCAAATATTACCTTTCGAAGTGATGAAGGTTTAAGCGTCTTAAATCCCTTAAACATTGATATCATCTTCATCGCCGATGGGACCCATCTAACTGTAGTAATCTTATAATTTTCTAAAAACTCAAGAAGTTTTATAGGTACAGAAAAATAGGTCTTTGGTACAATTCCCATTGTTGCTCCCATTTTAAGAGTACAATATATGTCAATAAGTGATGCATCAAAATAAAAAGGTGCTTGATTTGCGATAACATCATCAGAAGTTATATTTACCTCTTCACAAAAATGATCTATGTAATCTACTAATGATCTATGTGAAACAACAACCCCTTTAGGAACACCCGTAGAACCAGATGTATATAATACATAAACCGGATCGGTATCTATTGCAGAATTTAGCCTACCATTAATTGCATCAATATCTATTTCTGTTTCAATTAACTGCTCATACGCAAATACATGAGAACAAAACTCCTTTGCCTCATCAAAATGAGCAAGATCTGTAATTATTGCTGCTGGTTTTAAATTCTCAACAATAAGATTAATTCTATATTCTGGCATCGAAATGTCTAATGGTACATAAAAATTTCTACTCATTACACATCCCCAAAATGCACTAAGCATATATGGCGATTTTTCCATATAAATAAGAATTGGGCGTAAGCTTACAGATAAATTTTTTATAATGCCAGAAGCAATCGCTTCCGTATCATTTAAAAGCTTTCCATATTTATACTTACTTGTTTCAGAAAAATAAGCTATTTTATCACTATTCAATTCCACCGAATTAACAAGATAATTAAGTACATTACCTGAATCCATAATAAGTTTTTTATCCATACTAAACTCCTACTGTAATTAATAATTACATAAACATCCAATTAATCATTATACTCCAATACACACAAAAACGGCAACCGATATTTCGGTTGCCGTTCATTTATATGTTAAATATGAATTTTACTCGAACCAACGTATTGCAAATTCATTTGGCTGATTCCAACCACCATTTTCGTTACGATACCAAAGAATAGCAGTTTTGTCATAATTCTTTCCTTCACGATCTTTAACAACATAATCATACTCAACTCTAGTATTCCAAGCATAGCCCTTAACAAATGCATCATACTGTGCATTATCTGCATCTGTAGCCCAATTACCTGTACCAGCAATCTGAGCATATGAAGCTGCGAGAGCATCTGATTTTGCCTTTGCTGCTTCATACGTAGCCTGTGCTGCATTCACCTGATTCTGAACGATTGCAACGCTAGCTGCAAATGATGGATTAGAAGCTGCATTAGTCTGCTGCTTTAATAATTCTGCCTGAAGATTTCTTAACTGTTCAAGTGCTGCAGCTGTAATCTGATTCTGTCCATCAAGCTGAACTTTAATACTATCAAGATTAGCTCTATTTTTCCACTTAGTTTCCATATCAAGATAATACTGTTCTGTTGCACCTCTGCTCGAAATATTATCAATTGCAGTCTGTGCATTCTGAACTTTACCCTTATATGCTGCAACAATATTAGCTGCATTAGTAGCTGCATCTGTAGCCTGAAGAAGCTGAAGGCCTGTAACGCCCTGTGCTTTTAATGCTGCTACATTTGCATCAGCCTGCACCTTTAATGCTTCTGCCTGTGCAAGTTCCTGATCCGCTACTGCTTTATTTGCCTGGAACTGTCTGAGAGTATCTTCTGTGCATGGCATTCCCTGAGCATTTACTGTTGTTGAAACAGCTACAATAACTGTTGCTGCAAGGAATAAACTAGAAAATAATCCAATAACCTTTTTCATATTTTTTACCTCACTTATTAATTTTATTTCGATATAAATTAAAATTACTTTACATAATTATATTAATAATAACAGATAAACATCAAAAAATCTACACAATTTCACCAATATAATAAAAATCTTTGCATTCTACTAATTTGACATTTTTTATAGTTCCAATAATTGAGCTGTCTCCTTTAAAATGAACACATAAGTTATTCGAAAGTCGACCTGTTACCATTGTGGAATCATGATCATTAACGTCTTCCACCAGAACCTCCATTATCTTCCCTGTCAATTTATTTGCTTGGTCCTTTGCGTTTTCCTGTACTGCTTTTAACACTCTGTCAAAATGCTCTTTTACAAATTCATCTGAAACTTGATTATCCATTGCCGCTGCAGGAGTTCCAGTTCTTTTTGAATACACAAAAGTGAAAGCCCCATCAAATTTTACCGTGTTAATTACATCGATTGTCTCATCAACATCTTCTTTTGTCTCTCCTGGAAATCCGACAATTATATCAGATGTAATGGCTATATCAGGAATTGCCTTTCTAATTTTTGTAGCAAGTTCTATATAGCTCTCTTTTGTGTATCTTCTATTCATTACACCTAATATTTTAGAAGATCCCGACTGAAGCGGTAAATGGAGATGTTTACATATCTTCTTAGAATTCCTCATTACTTCAATCAGCTCATCCGACAAATCTTTTGGATGAGAGGTCATAAACCTTATTCGTTCCAATCCATCTATTTTTTCTATCTCTGTAAGGAGTTGAGGAAATGTTAGTTCATTTTCAATACCTTTGCCATAGGAGTTAACATTTTGTCCAAGAAGCATCACTTCTTTTACTCCATCTGCTACAAGTTTTTCAATTTCTCTAATAATTTCTTTTGAAGATCTACTTCTTTCACGTCCTCTAACATATGGAACAATACAATACGTACAGAAATTATTACATCCAAACATAATATTTACGCCTGATTTAAATGAATATTTTCTGTCTACAGGTAAATCCTCTACTATTTTATCTGTATCTTCCCATATATCGATAACCATTGTATCTTCATCAAGCATACGATATACAAGTTCAGCAAATTTAAAAATATTATGAGTTCCAAAAATAAGGTTTACAAATCTATAACTTTTCTTTAATTTTTCTATAACTGAAGGTTCCTGCATCATACAGCCACAAAGAGCTACCTTCATATCTGGTCTTTTCTTCTTCTGGTTTTTTAAATACCCTAATCTTCCATATACCTTTTGGTTTGCATTATCTCTAACTGTACATGTATTGTAAATAATGAAATCCGCCTTTTCTTCTTCATCTGATTCAATAAATCCGGCTTCTTTTAATATCCCAAGAAGTTTCTCAGAATCTCTAGCATTCATCTGGCAACCAAAAGTAGTCACGTGACAAGTAAGTTTATCATCACGCGACTCATTTATTGTTGATATTTTCTTTTTAAGCTCTTCCAAAAAATAAAGTTGTCTTTCAGTTTCATCAACTGGAGCGTTAGAATATACGTTCACCATAGTAAACTCCATTCTCTGTAACAATTAAATTCATCCTCACATCATTTGGATCAGGATTAATATCATAACCGGTCTGAAAATCATAACAAAGACCTATCAAATAAGGCTTCATAGAATAATTATCATATCCATTCTCGTGAAGGTAATTATCATAGAAACCAGCACCATAACCGACCCTATTCATTTTATAATCAAATGCCACCCCTGGAATAATTATCGAATCAGGCATATCGGTCGCTTTTTTGACACTCGTTTTTCTTCTATCAGGCTCAAGAATTCCCATATATCCTGGCACTAAATCAGTTCTTGAATTAATATAGTAAAAATCCATTTTAGGCACTCCTTGCGATACATATGAACAAGGCAGTGCAACTTTTTTGCCGCATCTTAAACAATACTCAATTAGTTCTACCGTATCTACCTCATTTCTAATTGAGCTATATAAAAAAACCATCTTTGAATTTTCAAATATATTAAGCTGTATTATATTATCCATTATTGTGTTGCTGAGCATATCTTTAATCATCGGATTAAGTCCATCTCTAGCAGCCAATACTTCATTTCTTATACTTGATTTTGTCAAAATACACCTTCTAAAACTTAATCTATGATTTTATTTTTTTCCAAATTTTTCTCCAAGATTAGTTATCGACCCATCTTTTTCCTGAATATTAATATTGTTCAATTGACCTTTAAGATTACCTTTTACTAAATCAATATAGTCTTGTCTGAGTTTTGCCTGTTCAGCTTTTTCATCCTCTGTCAGGCCTTCAGCTTTTGATTTATGATATAATTCATTTATTCTTTTAATTTTTTCATCTAATGTCATAATAAATTCCCGTCTCAATACTCTTCCATTGCTCGTTTGTAGCAACAACTACCTTGTCATTCCTACATATCCTGCAATATTAAATCTTTCATCACGTTTTCCAACAAATAACGTTCCATAGTTCTCGCCATCTATTATTTTATGAATAACAGACACATCTTCTCCATTTGCAATGACCATATCACAACCCGCATTAACTGCAACTGTTGCTGCATGTAATTTGGCGCTCATGCCTCCTGTTCCTACGCCTGAACCAGTTGTACTTTTTCCCATAAGCATATATGATTCGTCAAGGTCTTCTACTAGCGATATAAATTTAGCATCTGAATTATTTCTTGGATCGTCTGTATATAAACCATCAATGTCCGACAACAGAATTAATAAGTCCGCACCTGTTAATACTGAAACAATTGATGATAGAAAATCATTATCTCCAAATGTATCTTCTACTTCGTGAACAGCAACTGTATCGTTTTCATTTACGACAGGAATTACTGATAAATTCATCAATTCTTTAAATGTATTCTCTGCATTACGTCTCGAATCCGGATTTACAATGGTTTGTTTCGTAAGTAATACTTGAGCTGTTATATGATTATACTCTGCGAACAGTTTCTCATATACCATCATAAGTCTTGCCTGCCCAATTGCAGCACATGCCTGTTTCATTGGAGTCTCATCTGGTGAAACCTTAAGTACTTTTTTTCCAACCGCAATAGCTCCACTTGAAACAAGTATTACATCTTTCCCTTGGTTTTTAAGCTCGCAAAGTTCTCTGATGAGCTTCTCCATCTTAGTCAGGTTAAGTTCCCCTGTCTCCATATGATGAAGTGAGCTAGACCCTATTTTAACAACAATTCTATTTTTATTTTTAAGTAAACCCCTATAATCCTGTTCAGTCATTTTCATATTTCCTTATTACCGCCTCGGCAACTTTAATTCCATCCATAGCAGCGCTCATAATTCCACCAGCATATCCAGCACCTTCTCCTGCAGGATAAAGGCCTTTAATATTACTTTCAAAATTTTCATCCCTATTGATTCGAATTGGCGATGAAGTTCTTGATTCAACCGCCGCTATAATTGAATCTTTATCATCAAAACCTTCAATAGTATAACCGAATTTATTAATTGATTCAATAATAGCCTCATTTATCTCTTTTGGGAAAATTTCTTGTAAATTTGCAAAAGCAGTATCGCCTTTAAACTTAGGCTCTACGCTATTATAAGAACTAGACAACACT
Source organism: Lachnospiraceae bacterium (assembly GCA_030523345.1). Classification (GTDB taxonomy): domain Bacteria; phylum Bacillota; class Clostridia; order Lachnospirales; family Lachnospiraceae; genus UBA2868. The sequence continues at coordinate 6,821 of JAUNIR010000024.1, read as the reverse complement.
CCCTTTTCATAATCTCCAAATAATTGCACTGGTATTTTTCCATTACCAATTTCGTATGTTTTCTTTTCAAGCTTTTCTTGCAAATATACTCCTGCCAAAGGGTGATCTGAATTAAAATCTTGACGATCAATTGCTACAATTAAGGCCGAATTCGCATTTCCCGAACTTCTATCTTCATAACTCATGCCATTAATGCAAGTACAACCATTCTTAGATGAAGCATTAACAACATAACCACCTGGACACATGCAAAAGCTAAAAACATCTCTCCCATTCGTGGTATGATTTGTCACTTTATAGGGTGATGGGGGTAACTTCTCACTATGCCCTTTTCCATATTGGGAATCATCTATCATCTTTTGGGAGTGTTGAATACGAATACCCACTGCAAAATTTTTCTGTGATATTTGTATCCCTTTACTATAAAGTAGATCAAAAGTATCTCTGGCTGAATGACCAATAGCTAATATTACATCCTCTGTATTTATTATAACTGATCTGTCTTGTTCATCATTATTTAAGTTTTCTACAACTATTCCACTTATTTTTCCATCATCAATAACTATGTCAGTCATTTTGTGTAAGTTAAGAACATTACCGCCATATGCCTCAATCTCTTCTCGTATATTCTTTACAACTGTTTCTAATATATCTGTCCCAACATGAGGTTTCGCATCATATGCACATTCCTCTTTTGCACCAAACTTTACAAATGTATCAAGCACATACTGATTTTTTCCTGTTTTATCTTTTACCAATGTATTCAGTTTACCATCAGAAAATGTACCTGCTCCTCCCTCACCATATTGTACATTTGTATTGTCATCAATTTTTCCAGTCTGCCAGAATTTTTCAACCTTTTTCACACGTTCCGCAACTCTATCACCACGCTCGATAATTATAGGCTTTAATCCCGCGTATGCCAAAATCAAACCAGCAAACAAACCGCAAGGCCCTTCACCGACAATAACTGGGCTTTTGTCACAACAATGATTGATATTATAATATGGCTTAAAAATTGTAGGATTATATATAGATACATTCTTATTATTACACTTAATTAATATCTTTTTTTCTATAGTTTCATCATTAAAGTCAACTAATATAGTATATATAAATAAAACATCTGGCTTTCTTCTTGCATCAATTGATTTTCTTAATATTTTGTAACTAAAATTAAGCGTATCTTTAAATATACGCTTAAGAGCTAGTTCCTTTTCTATTTTTCTCTTTAACTCAGCTTCTGAATGTTCTACCGCTAGTTTTAACTGATTGATTTGTAACATTTTATTCTAAAAGACCAGCAACATATCCTGATGACCATGCCCACTGTAAATTATAGCCTCCACACATGCCATCAACATCTAATATTTCTCCTGCAAAATATAAACCTTCAATAATTTTTGACTCTAAGGTTGATTTAATTTCTTCACATACGACCCCACCAGTACACACTTGACAGTTATCAAATCCCCTGTGTCCTTTAACCGTATACTTTTTAAGTTTCAAACTATTAATTAAGTCTGATACTAGTGTATCTTTATTATATTTGATTATATTTTCATCCAAATTATATCCACATGTCTTTATAGCATTCTCCGCTACTTTTGAATTAATCAAGCCATCCAATAATCTGTTCATTTTGCTATCTTTTAGATTATTAATTCGTTCACATAGAACAGTAGTTAATTCTTCATAGCTAAATTCAGGAATATAATCCACATTAATTTGAATATCTCCGCCTGCGTCAAGTAATCTCAATGCTTCTCCACTTAATTGAAAAACCGGAATTCCAGATAGTCCATAATCAGTTAGCTGTAATTCGCCTTCATCACTTTTTATCTCTAAATCATCGCAAAATAACGTAACCTTAGCATGGCACCTAACCCCTGATATATATTTGAATTCATCACCAGAACACTTTAATCCGCATAATGAAGGCAAAGGTTTTTTTACAAAATGTCCTAATTTTATAGCCAAACCATATCCACTTCCATCAGATCCAGTAGATGGATTAGCGTTAGAACCCGCACATACGATTATTCTATCAAATTCAAAATTATTATTGTTACAACATACTATAAATTTATCATTTTTTATTATTCTATCGACCTTGGAATTATATTTTACATTTACACCAAGTTTATTAATTTTCTCCCGTAAACACCTTACAACACTAACAGCCTGTTCTGACCTTGGATAGTAATATCCATTTTTGTTCAACGGATATATTCCTATTTCTTCAAAAAATTTTAAAGTTTCATTTATATCAAATCTATTATATACATCATTAAAAAGAGCTTTTCCATCGTTATTATAAAAGCTCTCGTTCATTTCAAAGTTAGTATAATTGCATTTGCCATTGCCTGTTGCTAATAGTTTTTTCCCAGCACTATCATTGGATTCAAAAACCGTTACAATATGGCCATTTTTAGTAGCTGTAATCGCTGCCATCATCCCAGCAGCTCCACACCCTATAATTCCTATCTTCATAATTTATATCCTATATTGTGGATTATATATATTAACAAAAAGAGCCTCTGCAATACAGAGGCCCTTTAATAACATGTTAAATATTAAAGCTGTGGTCCAGCAGCAACTAATGCCTTACCAGCATCATTTGTTGTGTACTTAGCAAAATTCTTAATGAATCTTCCTGCAAGATCCTTAGCCTTTGTCTCCCATTCAGAAGCATCAGCGTATGTATCTCTAGGATCAAGAATAGCTGGATCAACTCCTGGAAGCTCTGTAGGAACTTCGAAATCGAACATAGGAATCTTCTTTGTAGGAGCTGTCTTAATATCACCATTAAGGATTGCATCGATAATACCACGTGTATCCTTAATTGTAATTCTCTTGCCTGTTCCGTTCCAACCTGTGTTAACAAGGTAAGCCTTAGCACCTGACTTCTCCATCTTCTTAACGAGCTCTTCACCATACTTTGTTGGATGAAGCTCAAGGAAAGCCTGTCCGAAACATGCTGAGAATGTTGGAGTTGGCTCTGTAATACCTCTCTCAGTACCAGCAAGCTTTGCTGTAAATCCTGATAAGAAGTAGTACTGTGTCTGCTCTGGTGTAAGAATTGATACTGGAGGAAGTACTCCAAATGCATCAGCTGAAAGGAAAATTACATTTTCAGCAGCTGGTCCTGCAGATACACCATTTACTTCTGCAGCAATATTATTAATGTGATCAATTGGGTATGATACACGAGTATTTTCTGTAACTGACTTGTCATCAAAATCAATCTTACCGTCAGCTGCTACAGTAACGTTCTCAAGAAGAGCGTTTCTCTTGATTGCATTGTAGATATCTGGCTCTGATTCTTTATCAAGGCCGATAACCTTAGCATAACATCCACCTTCGAAGTTGAATACGCCGTTGTCATCCCAACCATGCTCATCATCACCGATAAGACGTCTCTTAGGATCTGTTGAAAGTGTTGTCTTACCTGTTCCTGAAAGACCGAAGAAGATAGCTGTGTGCTTACCATCCATATCACAGTTAGCTGAGCAGTGCATTGAAGCAATACCCTTAAGTGGTAAGTAGTAGTTCATCATTGAGAACATACCCTTCTTCATTTCTCCGCCGTACCATGTGTTAAGAATAACCTGCTCACGGCTTGTAACATTAAATGCTACACATGTCTCTGAGTTAAGACCAAGTGCCTGATAATCAGCAACCTTAGCAAGTGAAGCATTGTAAATAACGAAATCTGGCTCGAAGTTCTCAAGTTCTTCAGCTGAAGGCTTAATGAACATGTTCTCTACGAAATGAGCCTGCCAAGCAACTTCTACGATAAATCTTACTGACATTCTTGTGTCTGCATTAGCTCCGCAGAATGCATCTACAACATAAAGGTTCTTATTTGAAAGTTCCTTAACTGCAAGTTCTTTAACCTTAGCCCAAACTTCTTCAGACATTTCGTGGTTATCATTTGGATATTCAGGTGTATTCCACCAAACTGTGTCCTTAGACTGTGCATCCATAACGATGTACTTATCTTTAGGTGAACGTCCTGTGTAAATACCTGTCATAACATTAACTGTGTCAAGTTCTGTGTCATAACCCTTCTCATAACCTGTAAGTGAAGGATCAAGCTCAGCTGTGTGAAGCTCTTCATATGAAGGATTGTGAGCAAGAATTGTAGCACCTGTAATGCCATACTTTGTTAAATCAACATTTGCCATTTCTTTTCTTACCTTTCTTTTTAAAATAAAATGTATCTACTTTACATAAATACATAAATTGCCGAATGAAATTATACAATAATTTTATGCTTTCAGTCAATAAAATTTGTATTGTAATCAAGCCATTTTTTGCCATCTTCCGATAGATATGGCATTACTTTTTCTCTTATTAAATCACTATAACGTTTAAGTATATCGAATTCTTCAGCCGTTAGTAATTCAAAGCATATTGCATCTTTTTCAAATGGAACAAGAGTTAAAGGTTCAAAACCATAAAATTCTCCATATTCCGTTTCATATTTTTTAACACATAATAGCTGTGTCTCATGCCTTATGCCAAACTTTCCGGCCGCATAATATCCCGGTTCATCTGATAAAATCATACCTGGAGTAAGTTCTGGCTGTGGCATATCTTCTCTAATCTTATATCCAATTCTTATTGGACCTTCATGAACATTTAAAAATGAACCAATACCATGCCCCGTTCCATGTCTGTAATCTAGTCCTATTTTCCAAAGAGATTCTCTTGCTAATATATCTAGGTTTTCGCACCTTGTACCCTTTAAAAAAATAGCATCCATAAGCTTTAAATTGCCTTTGAGGACAACTGTATACGCCGCTCTTTCTTCGTCAGATAATTCACCTAGTGGAATTGTACGTGTCACATCTGTAGTTGCGCCCATATAATGTGCCCCAGAATCAACTAATAGTAAACCATTATTTTCAAGTTCTTTAGCTGAATCTTTGTTTACAGAGTAATGAACAATAGCACCATTTTCTTTATATCCGCATATAGTATCGAACGAAAGACAGTAAAAGCCCTTCATATTAGCTCTAAATGATGTAAGATATTCTTTGGCAAAATATTCATCTACTTCAAATCCTTCATGAATTGAAGATTTTAAGCTAACAATATATTCTATTAAAGCGACAGCATCGGCTATTGCATAATTTCTTGCATGTTTTTGTTCTATCTCATTCTTAATGTATTTTTTAATAACATCATAGTTTTTGATGGATATAACTTCATTACCTACACTCAGAGCTTTATAAAACAAACAGCTTGTATATTCTTTATCAAGCAAAATTTTCTTCCCTTTTATTTTATATAACTCTTCTTCAATCTCTTCATAATTTGCTATATTTACAGAACTCAAATCAAATGATTTAGTCGTACTTTCATCATACGCATTTCTTTTAAGATATAAAGTAGCCGACTCTCTTGTAATGTATGCATATGAATATGCAACTGTATTGTATGCAATGTCTGATCCTCTTATATTAAAAACATAGCAAATATCATCTAATGATGACAAAAACAATCCATCCGCATCTTTTTCTTTTATAAATATTCTAACCTTTTCAATTTTTGACTCACAACTTTCTCCAGTTATCTCATCATCAAGAATTATAATTTTCTCTTCTCTTGATTTTGGGATATTTTCATATATATCTCTGACAAGATTTAGTTCGCAGTCAAACGTTGCATCTACCGTGCCATTTATAGATTCAAATACATCCTCCATCATAAGTCTTCCATCAAATCCTATTCGATCTTCTGGAACTGTCTGATTATTCAAATACTCTTTTACGCTTGGCACTCCATCTATTCCAAGCTTATAAACGCTTATACAAGTTTCTTTTGTTTCTAAATCAGCCTGTATATGGTATCTTCCATCAACAAATAATGCTGCTTCATTTTTAGATACAATAAGCGTTCCCGCCGATCCGGTAAATCCTGACATATATTCTCTTGTCTTATATGCATTATCAATATACTCCGATCCATGCGGGTCAGATGTCGGTATAATATAGAAGCTTATGTCATTTTCAGACATAAGCTCCCTTAACTTTTTTATTCTTAAATCTACAATATTAGAATTATCCAATTTACATGTCCTATTCTATACTTTAATATAAAGATTTACTTTAAAACAATTTAATTATATATTTGTTGCCCCAGATGTTCCAATACGATCACATCCAGCGTTCAAGTAAGCTTCCATATCTTCTTTTGTTCGAATTCCACCCGCTGCTTTCATTTTAACATCAGCACCTATATTTTCCTTAAATATAAGAATGTCCTCCATAGTAGCACCAGATGTACCAAATCCAGTAGATGTTTTAATGTAATCTGCCTTAGCATCAGTTACGATTTCACAAAGTTTTATTTTTTCCTCCTCCGTAAGGTAACAAGCCTCAATAATTACCTTAAGGACCTTATCTTTACAAGCTTCTCTTAAAGCCTTAATCTCTGCAAGTACTTTATCATACTCTTTATTCTTTAC
>JAUNIR010000024.1:0-333 GCA_030523345.1 Lachnospiraceae bacterium | reverse complement strand
CTCCGATATTTATAACCATATCGATTTCATTAGCACCATCTTTAATCGCCTCAGTTGCTTCTATAACTTTAGATGCTGTTACTGAATAGCCAAGAGGGAAGCCAATTACTGTACAAATATTCACTTTATCCCCGTATGTATCATGAATTCTTTTAATATATGAAGGAGGAACGCACACAGACGCTGTTTTAAGTTCTACTGCTTCATCACAAAGTTTCTTTATATCCTCCCATGTTGTAAATGCTTTTAACACAGTATGGTCAACATGACTTAAAATTTCATTCTTTTCCATTACATATCTCCTTAATAATATTTTTGAAATATATTTATAAA
>JAUNIR010000141.1 GCA_030523345.1 Lachnospiraceae bacterium | reverse complement strand
AGACGAACACGCAGTCATACTAAAAACTAAGACTATTACTAAAAATGCTACTAATTTTTTTTTCATACAATTTTTTCCTTTTACTAATATTACAAACCTAAGATACATACATATTGTGCCTACATTAAAATAAACTTAGGAATAAAGCTTTTGATCACTGATATGAAGTACGATACCAAAAATACACTGAAAAATACAATACTAATTTTGATATTTTTTGTTTTTTAATTTCAAGCCTTCTAAAGAGAAAATAAAAAACATCCGAGACTCGTTTTTGCGAGCCTCGGAGTTTTAGGAAAAAATTTTAAAAACAAAATCTATATTATTTGATAAATTGCTAAATATTTGAATAGCCACAAATCTTTAATAACTTACATTTATGATAAAAATACTATTTTGTACTTTCTTATGTTTAGATAGAATACTTTGTACAGCTGTAAGTTAAAATAGATTACTTTATACAATTTGAAATTAAAATAACGTACTTTGTACAATAATAAAGTTAATTATATAAAGTATCAAATGTACAAAGTATAACTATAAAACAAAAGAAAGCCCCATTTTAGGGCTTTCTACTCATCTATACTTTGTACATTATTTACTTAATTTGACATTATCTGCCTCGCGTTTGTTCAAACAAATCAGCAAAAGCTTTCCACATTCCTGATGTAATACCCACGTTACCTTCAATCAGTGTGTGTTGCCACTCATGAATCCAAGGCTCCGCAGGATATGTATTATCAGGATCTCTATCAAATAAATACGTTAAATCAGTTCTAACCTCACAGAATCAATAAGATTTATCTATTTCAGAACATATACCTTGTAATATTCATTTTCGTCTACAAGTTCATATTTTTTTGTTAATACACCTTCATTGCTATACAAACCATCCTGTGCTAATACAAGCAATGCTTTAACTTTTTGCTCAGTAGCCAAAAATTCTACATCATCTACACTTATATTACCTTCAAATATTTTCACCATTCGATTGTATAATTCATCTATTTCATCAAATGACTGAGGACCAGCATATGACGTTTTAGGTGTCAGCAAATCATTAATAACCAGATATCTATCTGCGTAATACGAAGAAAAATAATTTATGCCTTGATAATCATTAGATTCATTGCGAAGACTAATATCAGCAAATGCGTCCGGATTACTCATAACTATATCATTCTTATCCGTGTACTCTCTTACCACATCCCAACCTTTTACTGATTCCTTAAATATTCTATTCGAATCTCCAGGAACTGAAGTATGTACTAGTGTAGCAACTAGTTCCTGTCCTATGGCAAATGCAATAAATACACAACATATTATTACAAGATACCCATAAACTTTCTTTTTGTTATATAAATATTCAAATAATTTACATATAGCGAATACTGCTGTTATAAGGCCAATAATGTATGGTATTTCTGTCATCCTCCAACCATAATCATTTGTCATAGCTGAACTACGTACAACAAATATGGATAATAAAACTATACAGATAAATGTTCGTGCCACTTTTATAAATTTATTATCTGGTAATAATTTCGAAAAGAATATAGCGGCTATCGCAAATAGCATAAATATTCCTACATTGGATGGTAATAAAAATAAATAAAAGTCTAAAAACGCACCAATAATGCGTATACCAGAGAGATTACCATATGCAGGAAGAAATCCTACTACTAGCCCACTATCTCCGCCTGCAGGCCTTGAAAACAGGTAAAGAATATATGAAATACTTAATAGTAAAGCTACCGCAACTATTACAATATGCTGAATTATAGATTTGTTAATTGATACTCTAAATTCTTTTTTTAGAATATATAGTACTCCAGCAGTTAGTCCAAGTAATGCAGATGATAAAATACCACCATATACAGAAATATAAAAACTTGCAGCTGCAATAATTCCTATTATGACTGCATATTCATATTTATTTTTTTTATCTTCAGAATCAATACACTCGGCGTATAAATACATCATAAGGATCATTATTGCTGAGGCAATACAGCTGTGTGGTGAAAACGTTAATTCACCAACTAAAGGGAAAAATCCTATAAAGCTTTCATGAGGATATAAAGCTGATTGAAGTGATAAAGGCAATATTTTTTCGAGTGCCATTCTTGGTGCACTTATCAAGAAAAATATAGTTACGAATATCCATACTTCATTTTTATATATGTATCTATAACATATTGCACCTACTAAAAACATAAGGAAAATGACCGCAAGTCCATTTGTTACCGACAATGAGACCATTGAATTAATGCTACACATCAATACTGGTTGTGCTGCGAATGCCATTATTCCAAAATGGTAATAAGTCTTTAATAATTCGCCATTATATGTAAGATGTGGATTAATTGGTGGTAAACCATTACGTACTATAGAATCTAAAAGACATACTCTTGTATTGTCAGAGGCTGACATTGAGAAGTAAATGCCATCACTAGTGGTCAAGGGTAAAATAGCATATATAATTATTGCTGAGATTATAAGTGAAACAATAATAAATCCCCACATACCTATATTCTTTGGCAAATACAATTTTTCACGCTTGTAAAAAATAAAAACCACTACAACTAAAAAAATACCCCAAAGAAGAAATGTATTATATGGCAAATACATACCTAGGAAACAAACAATTGCTAACCAAGCAGCAAATCCAACTAGTGGAGAAACTAAGAATGTGCTAACTCTCTTTCTTTCATCCTGATTTTTTCCTATATTATTAGGAATAAGTGTTTGTCCTAATAATTCAAAAAGTATAAGAAAACCAATCTCTAATAAAATACCTAATAATAGCTTCATATATTACTCTACATCTCCACATCTAATATATTGATAGATACCTAAAATAAGGAGCCCTCTTTTATGAAGACTCCTTAATATTATTTTTCATTATTTAGCTACGTATAAGCTACTGTTTATAGGTTCAACGCCTTCAACATTAATCTGTAAGTTATGAGTACCTATTGAAAGTGTTTTTAAATAACTATTCTTAATTTTTATCTTTATTATACCGTTTGGTAATACTATAACTTCATATACATCTTCTGGAAGAATAATACCATCAACAGATACTGTTAATCTAGTTGTAGGAGTCTTTATGTATGCAACATAATTATCTCCATTAGCAATACTTACAATACCTTTAGCTCTTGAGAAAATCTCAATCTTGTTATCATTCATATATTCAAGAAGTCTTACAAGATTTTCGTTTACTTCAAGTTCTGCTTCGGAAAATGCATTGAGAATATCTTCCTTTGTAATAATTATTGCATTCTGACCATCTGAAATAACAATTGAATCGTTGTTTTCATGCGCTACAGGAGTCTGGCATGAACTACTCTGTGAATAATTATCTTCAGCATTAATAGTTAAAATACCTTCTGTTGAATACTGGAAATCATTATTATTAAGTACCTGACTACGATCAAAAGAATCACCAGGTTCACCCTGAGGTGATTTATCGCTATCAAACAAATAATATAAATGACTGACTACAGCTATCTTATTTGCATTTTCTCCAAAACCTACAAGTCTCCAGGCTCCATTTCCGTTTAATTGTGGAACAAATTCGAGCTTATATATAGTATAAGCATTTACACTATTTGCTTTCTCTACAAGCTTCTGTCCAAAAGTTGTTGCTTCAAAATTCACGCCCGCTTCTCTATGTACAGGGTCACTATCAGAATCTGCAACTATAAGAGCCTTATACTTGTCTGCAAGTACATTTGTTGTTGTATCAATAATTGTACCAACAACAGTCATCCAATGTGCTGAATTTGAAATAGCATTATTTTCATACCATTTTACAAGTACACCCATACCCTGAGTACACACACTTAATAATGAATTTATAGTATCTGGAGTACCTTTATTCACTTCTGGATTTCCTGCATCCCACAGTCCATTCCATAACGTTAGTATTGACGAACTTGTACTAACATCTCTAAGAAGTCCACCAGAATTTACATCAGTATAATGTGCTACGCCATCCAAAACCTGTGACTCATTATAGGCACCTGTTCCCTTCATAAACCAATTAACACCATCCTCTGGATCCCCAGGATTATCAGTGAAATTAGCAGTAAAATATGCTAACACTTCATCTTCATTCATGAAGTAATTGCCTGTCTGTGGATTAATTGCCTTCTGAGCATATCCTGTTGTCCACAAAACATTAGATGCCGTTGCAGCCCAGCAGTGTTGCGAGTCAAAACCAGGTGTACCTGTTGAGTACTTTTCAGCATCTACAAACTTTGATCCAGTGATATTTATAGGCGTTCTCTCCTGAACTACAGTATTTATGTACTGATCAATAATTAGCATTGTATTTACTTTATTACTTTCATCCAAACCACGAAGAAGCACGGTAAGATTCTCAGGAGTAATAAGCACCTTGTCTGCTTTATAATTAGTTCCCTGAACAATCTGTTCGCTCTGAAGTGTAGCATCACCACCACTAGTAAAATTAGAACTGTTATCTGATGTAGGATTTATTGTACCTTCTATAACTGGAGTTTGTTCTA
>JAUNIR010000023.1 GCA_030523345.1 Lachnospiraceae bacterium | reverse complement strand
GAGTCAGAGTCCGTTGCCTTACCGTTTGGCGATAGCCCTATATATGTAAACGTGCTGAGCACGATACAATCTATTAAGTTGTCAACGAATGGTATTATACAAGAGCTGGCGTAAAAATGCAACTATTTTTTGTGTTTTTCCACGTACAATCGCTGTTTTTCTTAAATCTTTTTATGTGACTAAGACTTAGAAATTTGCCCCCATAACTATTTCTTCTAGAGTCTCTATGCTCTCGGCTTCATTTAGTCTTCCGCGAAGCTTCGATGCGCCCTTAAATCCAGCCGTATACCAAGCTGCATGCTTACGCATTTCTCTTACCCCTATGTATTCGCCTTTATAGTCGATAAGCATCTTCGCATGACGCATAATCATTTCTTTAACTTCTGCAGAAGAAGGTCTTACATATTCCTCACCCGATGCACCAGCAATTAATTCTTCAAATATCCAAGGGTTGCCTTCCGCACCTCTTCCTATTGCCACTCCATCGCATCCAGTATATTCCATCATATGTTTTGCAGATTCATAACAGTCAATGTCTCCATTACCTATAACAGGAATTGATACAGCTTCCTTGACTGCCTTAATTACGTCTCTATCAGCCTTTCCAGAATAATACTGTTCTCTTGTCCTGCCATGCACCGTAATTGCTGCTGCCCCTGACTGTTCTGCAATTCTTGCTATCTCTACAGCGTTTATATGTTCAGGGTCAAATCCAGCTCTTATTTTCACCGTAACAGGTTTTTTAATGGCTTTTGCCATAGCCTCTATTATTTTACCTGCAAGCACGGGATTTTTCATCAATGCCGACCCTTCACCATTATTTACAACCTTTGGTACAGGACATCCCATATTAAAATCTAATATCTCAAATTTCCTATCTTCAATTCTTTTAGCCATTTCAGCCATAAGTTCAGGCTCTGATCCAAATAACTGAAGCGACACAGGACCTTCTTCAGGGTCTATTGTTAATAATTCTTCTGTATTCTTGTTATTATAATAAATAGCCTTGGCCGACACCATTTCAGTGCACACCAAAGCTGCTCCTTTTTCCTTACATAACAAACGAAATGGCAGGTCGCATACACCTGCCATTGGCGCTAAAATAAACGGATTATTTAACTTTACATCACCAATATTAAAAGTCTTCATCGTCTGACATCTTCTTTTCTATGTCTTCGAGTTTCTCGCCTAAAACAAACACTCTGTAAAACATTTCAAGAGATCTGAATAAGTCCTGCCTATACCTTGTTATCTTATCTACATACAAGCGAGCACCTATTTCATCATACAAATAATCACTATCTGCAGCCTGAGTCTCTATCTTTAATGAGCCATCTTCATCAAATACCATAGTGAATATACCACCGATTTCCTCAGTAAACATTACACAAATGATATGGATTTCGTCCTGAATCTCCTCCGGTACTAACGCAAAATCCTTATTAAAATAATACTTTTGTTCGTATGAATTTGCTCCACAAAGCACAACTCTGTCTGCCATAAAATCCTCTTAATTTATATTAGATATTTGAATAGAAAAAATACAACACCTGCTAATCCAATAAACAAAACTCCAAAAACAGCAACTCCTGTTGCAGTTTTTTTCATAATAGCTTTAATCATATTGAAAAATACTAATGCATCTCCTAGTATAAATGACACCCCGAAAAACATAATATTTCCAGATATAAATGCGATAAAAGAAACAACAATAATTGCTACAGCAAGTAATACGTTAAAAAAATCAAGCTGTACATAATCACTACCCATTATATGTCTTACATAAGATACTGTTTCTTTTTTCATATACCTTTTAAAGTGTTGCAGCCATTACTGCCTTAATAGTATGCATTCTGTTCTCTGCCTCATCAAAGACAACATCTGCATATTTTTCAAATACTTCATCTGTAACTTCCATTTCACGAAGTCCAAAACGCTCACACATATCTTTACCAATCTTAGTCTTCAAATCATGGAAGGCTGGTAAACAATGAAGGAAAATAGCATCCTTGTTAGCATGATTCATAATGTCCATTGTAACTCTATATGGTGAAAGATCACGAATACGCTCTTCCCACACTTCGTCTGGCTCGCCCATAGATACCCATACATCTGTATAAATTACATCTGCACCTTCTACTGCTTTATATGGATCTTCTTCAAAAGTAATTGTTGCACCGCTTTCCTTAGCGAATTCAAGACATTCATCAACAAGCTGCTGATTAGGATAGTATTTTCTTCCAGGTGCTGCTGCTGTAAAATGCATTCCCATTTTTGAGCACATAACCATAAGTGAATTACCCATGTTATAACGTGCATCACCCATATATACAAGCTTCTTGCCTTCAACACTTCCAAGATGTTCTCTAATTGTTAAAAGGTCAGCAAGCATCTGTGTTGGATGGTATTCATTTGTAAGACCATTCCAAACAGGAACTCCTGCATATTTTGCAAGCTCTTCAACTATTTCCTGACCATATCCTCTGTACTCAATGCCATCAAACATTCTTCCAAGAACTCGTGCTGTATCAGCAATACTTTCCTTATTACCAATCTGTGAGCTCTTAGAATCAAGATATACAGGGTGAATACCCATGTCTGCTGCCGCAACTTCAAACGCACATCTTGTACGAGTACTTGTCTTCTCAAAAATAAGAGCAACATTCTTGCCCTCAAATTTAATATCATATTTTCCTGCCTTTTTATCTGCTTTAAGCTTAGCAGCAAGATCAAGGAATTCGTTTATTTCATCCTTTGTAAAATCCTTAAGTGTTAAAAAATGGCGTCCTTTTAAACTCATAATCTCCTCCTAATTTGTTACCTTAAATAAAAAAGAATACGGGCAGTTGCAAATAAATTTGCACTGCCCTATCATTTTCTATTCAATTATCGTAGCCTACCAGAATACATGATTTCCAATTGCGATTCCTGGCATTCCACTCTTTACATTTCTAAAGTGTGTCGCTGTTCCAATATATGAAACACCACTCATTGCTTCCTGTGCAGCCTGAACACATTGTGGTTTAGGTCCCTGAGCATATATTTTTGCAACCTGACCCGATCCCGCTGGTCCAAACTGACCCTTTGCATAAATAACATTGTATAATGAAGGGCCATATTTTCCTGTACGTAATCTGTTCATAACTACTGTACCAACAGATACCTGTCCAGCATATGGTTCATATCCACTCTCTGCCTGAATAAGTGCTGCAAGAAGAAGTGTATCATTTACATCACCTGCTATAGCTCCATTATTAGTTGCACTAGCAGCTGGTGTCTGTTTTGAACTATCCTTCTTACTTGACTCTGCTGCGGCCTTATCTGCCTCTTCCTTATCCTTTTTAACAGCATCGTCTCGCTCTTTAATCTGCTCAATCGTCTCGCCGTTATCAAGAGAGTCTTCAATTCTTACATATTCAGCCTTAACATATCCTGTCTCACCGTCAGAGAATGAAACCTGAACCCATTCACCCTCTTCAGCAATAGCCTCTATCTTATCGCCTTCTGCAAGAAGTGAAAGAATTTCAGAATCTGTACTCTTTCCCTTACGGACTCTTAATGCTGAAGTCTTAGAAACAGCTGTCTTTTCGACTACAGACTCTGCAAGCTTTACTGCTTCATCTCCGAATAAGAGATATGTATCCTTGACCCATCCAGTAAGTGAACCAGTCTTAAGCTTAGTCCATCCGCTCTTTCTTTCGATAATCTCTCCGCCACACTCCTTATAGAATTTACCTATAAGAGAGCTTTTCTCTGAAGCTTCGCTTCTAACATTAACGGCCTCCTCTACATTGGCCATGACAAGCTTATCATATGAGATACCTGCAACGCTTCCCGACTTCGTTACTGTATCTTTTTTTACTTTTGTGGTGCCTTTATCTGCACCAACAACCCCCGTACTAATGTTGAACTCAATAGTTCTTGCGAAAACATACTGCACACTCCCCAAAGTGCTGACAGCTGTTAAAACTAATGTTAAAACAAGCGCTGCCATAGCATGCATTTTGTTTTTCGTTTTCATTTTTTCACCATATTCCTAAAGCAAAAATGCTTTATTTACGACATATGTTCCCTTATAAAAAATCTCACTTAGTCTACATAATATCATAATTATTCTTTTTCGTCAAAAACCGATACCCCGTCATACTCTGACTTACGTATTCTATACTGTATATCTTCAAGTATCTTTCTATTGTTAGCAATCACGTCTGCCTGAAGACCTACAATAAATGTCATAAATCCTAAAAGCATGAGAGTTGATGCAAAAATAAGTGACTGAACATGTCCTCCTCCTGCCCCTCTAAGCCAGAATATAAGGAATCTCAATCCAATAAGAAATCCACCTGTAAATGGAATAAGTCCTAATACTGAGAAAAATGTAAGAGGTCTGTACATCATATAAGCTCTTATAATTGTGATCATTGATCTCTTAACATATGCTCCCATTGAATGGAAGAGTCTTGATTTTCTAAGCTCTCCATTAGTTCTGATTGGAACAGATGTAATCGCCCATGCAGATCTTCCTGCCTGTACAATTGTCTCGAGAGTGTATGTGTAATTGTTCATTACATTTATATGCATTGCTGCCTCTCTTGAGAATGCTCTGAATCCACTTGGCGCATCTGGAATATCAGTCTGCGAAGCTTTTCTTACAACATAGCTTCCAAAATGCTGAAGTTTTTTCTTAAGTGGTGAGAAATGCTCTGTATCATCAATTGGTCTTTCACCTATTACAACATCCGCTTTACCTTCAATAATAGGTCTTACGAGCTTTTCTATATCTTCACCACAATACTGATTGTCTGCATCTGTATTTACGATAATGTCTGCGCCGTTTTTAAGACAAGCATCGATTCCTGCCATAAAACCTTTTGCAAGACCTTTATTTCTCTTAAAGCTTACTATGTAGTTAACGCCCCAGTTTTTTGCTACCTCAACAGTGTTATCAACACTACCGTCGTTAACAATAAGATATTCAATTTCATCTATTCCATCAATGTGCTTTGGAAGGTCATTAAGAGCTATCTCCAAAGTCTCTGCTTCATTTAAACATGGAATCTGAATTATTAATTTCATTATTCTATACCCCGTTTATTATTTTATTTCTTTCGCTATATAAATAGGTCTGTTCTTTGTCTCTAAATATGTCTTAGCTAAATACTGACCTACAATTCCAATACAGAAAAGCTGCATTCCACCAATCAGTGTAATAATACATACAAGTGATGGCCATCCATTAGTAGGATCTCCATACACAAGCTTTCTAACTATTATAAATACAATCATAATGAACGCCAGTGCCATACAGAGAATTCCGAAAAACGAAGCCATAACAAGTGGTGCTGTTGAAAATCCGATTACGCCCTCTATCGAATAAAGGAACAATTTCCAGAATGACCACTTTGTCTCACCGGCAATTCTTTCAACATTTTCATATTCAAACCATTTTGTTTTGAATCCGACCCAACCGTAGATACCTTTAGTAAATCTGTTGTATTCGCCCATAGATAGTATTGCATCTACCATCTGTCTTGTCATAATACGGTAGTCTCTTGCCCCATCTATAATTTCTGTCTTTGAAATTTTGCCCATCAATTTATAGAACATTCTTGCAAAAAACGATCTGATAGGTGGCTCACCCTTTCTAGTAACACGCCTTGTTGCAGCAGAATCATAACCTTCATCTGTAATTGCTCTAAACATATCTGGAAGCAAAGACGGTGGATCCTGAAGATCGGCATCCATAATTACGACGTAATCACCCTTTGCGTTATCAAGTCCCGCATATATACCAGCTTCCTTTCCAAAATTTCTTGAAAAAGAAACATATCTTACCCTAGAATCCTTAGCGTTATACTCTCTTAAAACATCAAGAGTTTTGTCCTTTGATCCATCATCAATAAATAGCATTTCAAATTCTACTTGAGGAAAGTCCTTATTAAACACTTCTATAGTCTTAAGCATTTCATCATAGAAAAAAGGAATAGCCTCTTCCTCGTTATAGCATGGAACTATTACTGTCAGTAAACTCATTTCTGCTTTGAATCTCCTTCAACTCTTAAAATATCATTTTCACAAATAGATGAATCCGATAATTTTACTCTGATTATCTGTTGTGGATGTGGGCAACTGTCCATCTCTGTGCCCCTCTCATTATCCTTAATTGATAAAACTGTAGCCCTGATATTTCTTCCATCAGGCTTCATAATTTCAATTTCGTCATTTACTTTAAATTTATTTTTCTGTTCAAGTACAGCCTCGCCCTCTTCGGTAACATTCATAATGCTGCCAAGATATGTGTACTCATTAATATAAGTATTACTGTCATATATCTGAGTATTTTCATCAGGCTTTGAAAAATAAAAACCTGTCGTGAACTGACGGTATGTGCATTTTGCAATTTCTGACTTGTACCAATCCATATTGGCTTTATATTTTTCCTCTGATTCGAAATAGTCATCTATTGCTTTTCTGTATGTTCTTGCAACAGTAGCTACATACAGCGCTGTTTTCATTCTTCCCTCTATCTTGAAGCTGTCAATTCCAGCATCAACCATTTCAGGGATATGCTCAATCATACACAGATCTTTTGAGTTAAAAATATACGTACCACGTTCGTTTTCATAAACAGGGAAATACTCTCCTGGTCTCTTCTCTTCCATTACTGAATACTTCCATCTGCAAGGATGTGTACATGCGCCCTTGTTAGCATCTCTTCCTGTAAAGAAACTTGAAAGAAGACATCTTCCAGAGTATGAAATACACATAGCCCCATGAATAAAACTTTCTATTTCCAGATCATCTGGAATATTTGCTCTTATTTCCTTTATCTCTCTAAGAGAAAGCTCTCTTGCTGACACAACTCTTTTTGCACCCTGGTTATACCAGAATTTATAAGTCATGTAGTTTGTATTATTCGCCTGAGTGCTAACATGGATATCTATTTCAGGACATACTTCCTTAGCAATTGTAAACATTCCTGGATCTGCAACGATAAACGCATCTGGCTTAATATCTTTAAGTTCTTCAAAGTATTTATATGCACCGTCTAAATCATAGTTATGAGCCAAAATGTTAGCTGTCACATGTACCTTTACTCCATGATCGTGAGCAAATTCGACACCTCTTTTCATCTCATCAAGATCAAAGTTCTTTGCCTTAGCTCTAAGTCCAAATGCTTCGCCACCAATATAGACCGCATCTGCTCCATATGTAACTGCCGTTTTTAATACTTCCAGGCTACCAGCTGGTATAAGAAGTTCCGGCTTTTTTATTTCACTCATTTCTATCTCCGCTTTCAGTGATTATTTCTTTACACTAACAGAAATTCCATCACCAATCTGTATTATATCTGTTGTAAGCTGCTCATCCCGCATGATGGTAAGCAGATATTCTCTCATTCTCTTATGAATTGTTCTGTCGCGTCTAGTAACACTAAACTTTGACTGAATTACTGTGTCATCCTGCAGTACATTATCAGTTATTAATATTCCACCTGACTTAAGAAGCTTAAGAACATTTGGTAAAAAATTGATATATTGACCTTTTGCAGCATCCATAAAAATAAAATCATAAATGCCTGCAAATTGACTGTCTTTATCTACATTATTATCAACCATTTCCTGTAAGATTTCCGTAGCATCTCCTTCAAGAAATGTAATTTTGTCATTAAGTCCAGATTCCAAAAAATTTTTCTTAGCTATAGGAATTCTTTTCTCGTACTTTTCTATTGTAGTAATTTTACAATCAGGCTCAGAATACTCTGCCATAAGTATTGCTGAAAAGCCTACTGCTGTTCCTACTTCAAGTATATTTTTAGGCTTATTCATCTTAAGCATAAGCTTAAGAAATCTCTGCATACTCCGTCTGATAATCGGTACGTTGTCAGCCTTTGCTCTCTCTTCAAGTTCATCCAAGAACTCAGTATTGCCTCTATCCAATGATTCTATAAATATGTCTGTTCTCTCAAAACTTGACATGCTTATTCCTCAATAGCTGACTCCTCGTCGCCTTCACCTTCGTATTCGTTCTCAGATTCCTGATCCTCAGCAAATGCTGCTGCTTCATCATACTGAGTATCGTCGTCTCCTAATACACCTGCCTCATCAAGTCCTGTAAGATCAGCGTCCTCAGAATCTGTTACATCTGTTAGTCCATCTGGAGAAGAAAGTTCATCGTCCTCTGTCTCCTTACCAACAAGAATCTCAAGAATTTCATCCGAATTCATACTTGTGTTTAAATCATAAGACCCCGGCTCTATCTTGTCCTTATATATAGAAAGCTTTTTCTGAACAGTAAAAAGACGATGATCTCTTATAAGTCCTTTATCCTCAAGCATTTGAATAATATCACTTTGAGAATCTGATGAATTAACTACTACAGTAATATCTCTTCCTGGAGGTGCACTCATTGGTTCTTCTGTAAACAATCTGTATCCAAATTCATATGCCTTTCCAGCGTAGTTACCAATACAGATTACAGCAAGAATTAACAGAGCAACTCTTACTACTGTTCCTGTAAATGCAATTGTTAAATCTTTTAACTTATTCATATCTATTCCTTAAATAACCTGGATCTGATCCATTATTCTTCTATTGATTTCCTGGTATAAACCAATAAAGCTATTCTCCGCTTCAATAAAATCATATACTCTCTGATCTTCTGAAAGCTCATCGAATCTTTTTTCAAGCTTTTCCTGAACATCATATGCCTGATCGGAATTCTGTATTGACTGAAGCTGCAAGTTAAGAGCTCGAATCTCGTTAATCTTTGCAATAACATCAGGTAAATCTTTAACCATCTCCTGAGCTCTAATATATTCCTTGTATGAAGTTGAATCTTTTATTGCCTCAATAAAATCATCTACAATAACATCAATGTCTTTACTCATATTTCCCCTCGCCTTATACTCACCTAAGCATCAAGTATTTCTACAAGAATAATTGGCTTTCTTTTTGTTTTCTTCCACACAAAAGAACTGATAGATTCTCTTAGTATGTTTTTAATTCTATTTCTGTCTGTAATGCACTTCTCCATACAATACCCTACTTCGTCTGTAAGGATTTCATATGCCTCTTCCATTAGCTCATCAGATTCCTTAATATATACAAATCCTCTTGAGTCAATTTCTGGTCCTGCAACTACGACTTCAGAGCCCTCTTGCATTGCAATCATAATAATTATAATTCCATCATCAGCAAGTCTCTGTCTGTCACGAAGAACCACATTACCTACATCACCTACACCAAGGCCATCAACAAACACACTGCCGTTTTCAACTTCCCCTATAATCTCGGCACTGTCTTCATTTAATTCTAAAACCTGACCTGTTTTTAAAATAAAAATATTGTCTTTTTCTATTCCAAGTGATGCGGCAATTTTTGCCTGCGCCTTCAAATGTCTGTATTCTCCATGAACTGGAATTGAATACTTTGGCTTTACAAGCGAATATATCAACTTAATTTCTTCTTCACAGGCATGTCCTGAAACATGTGCGTCCTGGAATATGACATCTGCACCCTTAGTAGAAAGTTCATTTATTACTTTTGAAACAGCCTTCTCATTTCCTGGTATTGGATTAGAACTAAAAATTACTACATCCCCTGGCTTAATTGTGACTTTTCTATGAGTGTTCATAGCAATTCTATTAAGAGCTGCCATTGTTTCACCCTGAGATCCTGTAGTTACGATTACCGTTTCTTCTTCTGGATAATCGTTAATCTGTTCTATATCTATTAGTGTATTTTCTGGGACGTGTATTATGCCAAGTTCTGCAGCAGTTGTGATTACATTTACCATGCTGCGTCCTTCTACAATTACTTTTCGTCCATATGTATAAGCGCTGTTTATTATCTGCTGTACTCTGTCGACATTAGATGCAAATGTTGCAATAATAATCCTTTGTTTTCTATTGTCTGCAAATATAGAATCAAATGTCTTTCCAACAGTTTTTTCTGAATTAGTAATACCTGGTCTCTCAGCATTTGTAGAATCACACATAAGAGCCAGAACACCTTCCTTACCAAGCTCTGCAAATCTTGTAAGGTCTATTGGATCTCCATATACAGGAGTGTAGTCAACCTTAAAGTCGCCTGTATGGACTATACATCCAGCTGGAGTATGAATTGCAAGAGCTGCAGCATCGGCAATTGAGTGATTCGTTCTAATAAATTCTACGCTAATATCTCCAAACTTCACGATATCTGAAAACTGTACTGTATGTCTTGTTGTAACATCTAACAGTTCATGTTCTCTAAGCTTATTCTCGATTAGCGCAATTGTAAGTCTAGTTCCATACACCGGAACATTTAGTTCCTTTAATATATATGGTAATGCTCCAATATGGTCTTCATGACCATGAGTAATTACAAATGCCTTTACCTTATCCTGATTATTCAATAAATATGTAACATCAGGAATAACAAGGTCTATTCCCAACATATCGTCTTCTGGAAACGCCAAACCGCAATCAATTACGATAATTGAATCGTCATATTCTATAGCGGTAATGTTCATTCCTATTAACTCAAGACCACCTAATGGTATAATCTTAAGTCTTTTATTATTATCCATTTCTTCCCCTTTATACTATGAAATATCTACATCCCCGATTGATTCCTCGAAAAGTGGAGCAACAGCCTTGAGCTCGTTCTCATCAACTACTACCTCATAAACACTTTCTTCATCATCTTCCTTAGATACA
The DNA here is from genome assembly GCA_030523345.1 of Lachnospiraceae bacterium. Taxonomy (GTDB): domain Bacteria; phylum Bacillota; class Clostridia; order Lachnospirales; family Lachnospiraceae; genus UBA2868. The sequence goes on along the minus strand of JAUNIR010000023.1, from coordinate 16,649 downwards.
TCTTTAAGAATTAACACTTCGATTTCTTCTGCTTCCTCATCATCAGAATCTGTCACCAAAATGTAATCAACACCGTTAATGCGTGTATCATCTATAATGTAGAATTCTTCCTCGCCTTCATCTGTATCAAAAATAATTTTTTCTAAGTCGCTCATTTCTAACCTCGTCTGTAAAAAATATTATTGCAAATAAATAACCTATCGTAATGATTCAAGATAATTTTGCAGTATTATCATAGCTGCAATTTCATCGACGTATTCCTTACGATTCTCACGTCTTATTCCTGATTCCATCATTACATTGTCAGCAGAAACTGTTGTAAGTCTTTCATCCCACATAATTACAGGAATGCCTGTCCTTCTCTCCAAAGCATCCTTAAACTCTAGGGATTTTTCTGCTCGTTCTCCATCAGTTCCATTCATATTTTTAGGATAGCCAAGTACGATCTTCTCCACCTCATACTCCTTACACAATTCCTCTATCCTTTGATAAGTTTTACGAATTTTTCCTTCTGATTCACGACGGATAATTTCAACTCCCTGAGCCGTAATAAGCATAGGATCGCTAACTGCAACCCCTACTGTTTTTGAACCATAATCAAGACCTAATACTCTCAATTTATCTCCATCCGTTTGATCTTATGTACTGTACTAATAGTTCTTCTACAAGCTCATCTCTCTCTACCTTCATAATAAGGCTTCTTGCGTTATTATGGCTTGTTATATATGTTGGATCTCCAGACATAATGTATCCAACAATCTGATTCACTGGATTATATCCCTTCTCTGTAAGTGCTTCATACACTGTAGAAAGCACAATTTTAACGCCTGTATCCTGCTCAGTCTGTACTCTGAAATGTTGTGTGTTACCTAAATCCATGTTAATCCCCCTTTATGTTTCTAACTAATTATTCTGAATTAATTTTCTAAATGATTATATAGTTATCGCAATTTTAAGCATAATCTATTATATTTTACCTTAAATACCCCAATATTTCAAATTTTTGACAGCTAAAAACGTCAGATATTAAATATAAAAAAACGTCAGACTTTTTATGTCTGACGCTTAGCTTAAATCATGATTTCCATAATCTCTTCAGTTATAAATCCTGTTACTTTTCCAGTGAAAATATTGTTTATAAACTCAGGATCCTGATTTCTGTATACTACCTTAATATACTCTCTTGTATATCCAGTTAAATACCGTTCACCATTAATATCTACAAACTCTTCAAAAAGAACTTCTACATCCTTACCAATGTAATATTCTCTAAATAATCTGCTTCGCACATCGGCATCTTTTATAAGGATTTCACTACGTACAGATTTTTCCTTATCAGTTAGCTGTCCTGGCAGTGTATCCGCTACGGTTCCTTTACGTCTTGAATATTTGAATATATGTGCTTCATAAAAATCAACCTTATTCATATATTCTTTTGTTTCAAGAAATTCACTTTCGGTTTCACCCGGGAAGCCCGCAATCACGTCTGTTGTAATACCCGGATGAACAAAATATTCACGTATAAGATTTGCTTTTTCAATAAATTCTGATGCACTGTATCGTCTGTTCATTCGCTTTAATACAGTGTCTGAACCACTTTGAAGTGATAAGTGAAAATGTGGACAAATCTTGCCTGTATCTACAAGCCTTTTAAGAAAATCTTCTGTTATAATTCTTGGTTCTAATGATCCAAGTCTTATCCTCTTTACGCCTTCAATTTCAGCTACTGCTTCTATAGCATCAATAAGCTTAGCATCAGAATATTCACTAAATCCTGAATCCTTGATCTCCTGATTATAATTTTCCATTCCATATGAACTTAAATGAATACCTGTAAGAACAAATTCCTTATAACCTTTTTTTGTTAATTCTGAAACTTCGCATACAATATCTTCAATCTTTCTGCTTCGAACTCTTCCTCTAGCAAGAGGTATGGCACAATAACTACAGAACTGATTACATCCATCTTGAATCTTAATATGTACTCTCGTATGTTCTGTTGTAAATGAAAGCTTGAATTCATCATATTCATTTACTTTAGCAATATCTTCTGTAGATGACACACTTTTTTTACTGTCCTCAAGATATTCTGTAATTATCTCGTATGCACGACCCTTTTCATTATTGCCAATAAGGATGTCTATCCCTGCATCATGAGCCGCCTGTTCCTTTCCTGTTTCAACATAACATCCCATGGCAACAACAATAGCATCAGGGTTTAATGTCTTGGCTCTATGAAGCATCTGTCTAGATTTTCTATCTGCAATATTAGTTACTGTACATGTGTTTACAACATAAATATCCGCTTTTTGTTCAAAAGGTACAATTCGGAAATCGTTTTCCGTAAATCTTTGTTGCACATATTCCAACTCATATGAATTAACTTTGCACCCTAGGTTGTGAAATGCTACTTTTTTAGCCATTTAATGCCTCATTTTTGTAATAATTTTATGTTGACTTATACTGTCTGCTCCATTATTATAGTGGTGTAACAAAGAGAAAGGAGATAAATTTTATGAAGACAGTACAGATTTCATTAAACTCAATTGATAAGGTTAAAACATTTGTAAATGATATTACAAAGTTTGATTGTGATTTCGATTTAGTATCAGGCAGATACGTGATTGACGCTAAGTCTATCATGGGTATCTTTTCATTAGATCTTTCAAAGCCTATTGACTTAAATATCCATGCAGAGGATAGCATTGATGACGTTATGTCTGTTATTAGCCCATATATCGTTTAATCAATATTAACCAATAGAGTTTAAAGAAGCCAGGCAATAAGCCTGGTTTTTTATTTTATAGTTTTACTTAACAATAACTATATGTTCCGGTAACACATATTTCTTTGCATTAACCTGTTTTACCACTTTATCAAATTCATCTGTATATTCTTCGTTTCTGAAAACATATACAGCATAATCTCTTAATTCACCTCTTAAAAATTCTTCACTCCATTTTGCAATTTCAGCATCTATTTCGTCATAAATTGTTCTTGCAAAATAAAAACTGTTCTGACTCATGTCATGAGTATACGCATAGTATGCCGTGTCCATCATTATATCGTTGTGATCATACATAAAGAAGAATTCGCTCTTCCCATCAATAACACCTTCTGGCTCCAAGTCAAACCACACTGTGTCAAATTCTTTCTCCACACTATACTTTGCTTTATATTCTTTTATAGTTCCAGACATCTCGAAAAGCTGTATCACTATTGCTACTACAAATAAAATCTTTACCCACAATTTGCTAAAGTTCTTACCAATAAATGACATAGCTATAATGAAAATTAAATACATGCCTACCCATACAAATCTTGCATTTGTACGGCATATTCCAAGTATTCTCTTCAAAAATCCAGGTAATGGAAGCTTTATTAGTTTAATACTTCCGAAAGAATAACTAGGAAAGCATGAGAAAAGAAGAACAAGTATTACAAAAATCCATATAACATACACTGTATTTTTGCTTATTGGTTCAAAAGAATCTGTATCCAAATTATTGTCATCACTCTTTTCATTTATAACAACATTTGATGTAGTTAAACTATTTACTTTATTTTTTTTGATTAATGAAACAATATTTGTAACTGCTGCAGATAGAAGAATTAAGAATATACCCGCCCCAAGATATGAGAAACCTTCGAATTCAAACATTCCATTGTTTTCAAATCCACCAAATATCCTGCTAAAATGAAGTGGATTAACATATGAACTTAAATTAGCATAAAAGCTTCCAAATCCATCCCCACTTACAGAACCTGATCCGTAAAAACCACCGAGTACATATAAGAGAGCAAATGAAGCTACTCCCATGCTTACAAGCGAAAGAAGAATCCACGCATTTTTTAATATTACTCTTACAATATCTTTAATGCCTGCTTTTTCATTAATACATAATTTCACATACCCATCAGTAATCTGAGCCAGTAATACTATTCCCGTCATAAATACAAAATACGAATGTATAGATACAGAAATTAATCCGATAAGTGCCCAATATATGCATATCTTTTTAAGCTGATTTTTATCTGTTATGTCCGTATAGAACCACACAATAAGAGCAAGCACAATAATCCACTGCGCAGAAAGCGCCGTATGATAAAAAAGTCTATGAAGTATAGGAAAACTCAAAATAAAGAATAAGCTTCCAGCTATACATACTATTTTACTATTGGAAAATCTTCTTATGAGAATTGGCGCTAGAGCACCCATAAGCATGAAACAAATGAGGCCGAATAGTCCAAAATATTGAAATGTCTCTGGTAAAATATTTCTGAAAATTTTGAATATTATAGCAAATAGAGGTATAGAATCTGTGTATACTACTGACATCGCATATGGAACTGAAAGAGTATCAACTATTCCTATTGGAAAATGCCATGGATTTTTTCTAAAATGACAAAACCCTACATAGTGCTGGCGCAAATCCATGTCACCATGAAATAGCCATCCATTATATGTAACATTGACTATTTTAAAACCATACACAACTGCAAAACACAGGATGCCTAATAGACATCCTGCTACCATTAATTCGAATATTTCTTTTTTGTCCGGCTTATTTACCTTCATCAAAAATCCTATATCTTAACTTACTACAATTAACTCTTTTGTTTCTATTGCTGTTTTATAAAGCTCATCTATCTTCTCTGAGAGATTTCCTTCATCACGTCTTATGATGTTAAGATTTGGTTTTGTTACAGGGTGCTTTGCAACAAAAATTGTACAGCAATCCTCATATGGAAGAATTGAAGTTTCATATGTATCAATTTTTTCTGAAATCTCAATAATCTCCTGCTTATCGAATCCAATGAGTGGTCTGAATACAGGCAGTGTACATACATCATTTGTAGCGGCAAGTGACTGCATTGTCTGTGATGCAACCTGACCAATACTTTCGCCTGTAATAAGACTCAAGCATTCTGTTTCCTTTGCTATATCCTCGGCAATTCTCATCATGTATCTACGCATAATGATTGTAAGCTCATCATGAGGACATTTCTCATATATATATAACTGAATATCTGTAAAGTTAATTACATGGAGATAAATTGGTCCTGTATACTTTGAAATCTTCTTTGCTAAATCTACAACCTTTTGCTTTGCACGCTCCGATGTATATGGTGGCGCATGGAAATATACTGCATCAATTCTTACACCACGTTTTGCAATCATATATCCTGCTACAGGAGAATCGATACCTCCTGATAAAAGAAGCATTGCCTTTCCGTTTGTACCAATTGGCATCCCACCAGGTCCCGGTATAATCTGTGAGTAGATATAAATCTTCTCTCTGATTTCAATATTGAGCATAATATCTGGATTATGAACATCAACTGATAGCTCAGGGAAAGCATCAAGAAGCACTGCACCAAGTTCTGCGTTAATTTCCATTGATTCAAGTGGATAATTCTTACGTGCACGTCTTGAGTTAACCTTGAATGTCTTGTTTTTATCTGGATATACTTCATCAATAAAAGCTGTAACATCTGCTGCCAGCTGATCGAATCCTTTATCTTCCACATGTACAACAGGGCATACACCTGTAATACCAAAAACACTTGTAAGTGCTTCAATAGTTTCATCAAAGTCGTAATCTGTATAATATTCAACATATATACGACCACTTGTCTTTGTAACCTGATATTTACCCTCACACTTGTTAAGTGCAATTTTAATCTGTCTTACAAGGGCATCCTCAAACATATATCTGTTCTTTCCCTTGATAGCGATTTCTGCATATTTTATTAGGAATGATGTATATTTCATATCTCTCTCCTGTTTCGGTTTTAGTGTCTTGAATATTTTCGTAGCTGAGGAATTACTTCATTTAATACCTCAAGTGTTTTCTCTATATCATCACGAGTTGTCTCAACTGACATGCTAAATCTTATCGTCGAATCAAGTAGCTCCTGTTGTAATCCAATTGATTTAAGTGTTGCAGATATTGCTGGCTTATTAGAAGCACAGGCCGAACCTGAAGAAACAAATATATCCCTGTCTTCCAATGTGTGAAGCATTACTTCTGCTCTTATTCCTTTAATTGATGCACTGACTACATGAGGTGCTGTCATCTTAATACTTTCTATATCAACACTATCATCTATAAGTCCATTAACACAAACATTTTCTATTTTAAGAAGCTCTGTAACAAAGTATTGTTTAAGTTCATAGAGCTTATTTATTTTCTCATCAAAATCTTTATATATTAATTCTGCAGCAAGTCCTATTCCTGCGATTCCAGGAACATTTTCTGTACCTGATCTCATTGCCTTCTGCTGCCCTCCTCCAAATATTATTGGAGAAATTTTGGTTTTTTCAGCAATATATAAAATACCTACACCCTTAGGTCCATGTATTTTATGACCACTTATTGATAATAAATCGATTCCTAATTTCTTAGGCGTTATTTTGTATTTACCATACCCTTGGACACTGTCTACATGAAATAATGTTGCAGGGTTATTTTCCTTAACAATTTTGCCAATTTCTTCAAGTGGCATAACCGAACCGATTTCATTATTAACATGCATTATAGATACTATAACTGTATCTTTTCTTAGGGCTGATTTTAAATCATCTATTTTTACTCTTCCATCTTTTCCCACTGGAAGATATGTAACTTCATATCCCTGCTTTTCCATAAAAGCACAGGTTTCAAGAATAGCCGGATGCTCAATGCCCGTGGTAATAATATGCTTACCTATACGGGCATTTGCCATACATCCGCCAATTATAGCCATGTTATCCGACTCAGTGCCACCTGAAGTAAACAGAATTTCTGACTCCTTACACTTAAGTGTCTTAGCAATCTGTTCTTTAGATTTCTTTATGTAATTTTCCGAAACAACACCGAGATTATGCATACTTGATGGATTGCCAAAATCAGTATCCATCACTTTATTCATTATCTCCCTTACTTCATCGAAAGGGCGTGTTGTGGCACTATTGTCTAGATATATCATTATTTTGCCGCTTCAAATTCCTTATAGATTTCTTCTGATGGCTCCTTAGTACAAAGTGAAACCACAACAATAAATACAAGAGAAACAATAAATGCAGGAAGAAGTTCATAAATATTCCATGCACCGCCAAGAGGTCTAACGAGGAACTTCCAGATGAATACCATTGCACCACCTGCAACTACACCTGCGATAGCACCTTCTTTTGTTGTTCTCTTCCAGAAAAGAGCTGTAAGTGTAAGAGCACCGAATGCTCCACCAAATCCTGCCCAAGCAAAGCTTACAATCTGGAATACTGATGAATTAGGATCTCTAGCAAGTAAGATAGCGATTAATGAGATAACAAGGATTGCTCCTCTAGCTACTGTAAGAGACTTCTTCTCATCAAGCTTAATCTTAAGGAAATCCTGAGTAATATTCTGTGAAACTGATGAAGCTGCAGCGAGCATCTGTGAATCAGCTGTTGACATTGTAGCTGCAAGTACACCTGCAAGGATTACACCAGCAATAACAGCTGCTAATACACCATGCTGTGAGATAAGACCTGCAAGTCTAACTACAACTGTCTCTGATGATGTTCCATCAAGCATTTCAAGAGCACCTGCCTTAGATACTGCATTACCTACAATACCGATAAAGATTGCACCAAACATTGCGATGAATACCCATACTGATGCAACTCTTCTTGAAAGAACAAGCTTATTTTCATCTTCGATAGCCATGAAACGTAAGATGATATGTGGCATACCAAAGTATCCAAGTCCCCATGCTGCTGTTGATATAATTGTAATAAATCCGTATGATGATGCAGATCCTGTAGAAGCATCGTGCATTGCATTAAGTGAAAGGTAACCAGCCATTGAGTGAGCATTTGCCATAACAGCATCCATACCACCTGCAACTGTAATACCATATCCGAGAACTACTACTAAAGCTAATGTCATAACACATGACTGAATAAAGTCTGTTGTTGATACTGCTCTAAATCCACCCATAATTGTATATCCAACAATGACAATTGCTGACACAATCATTGCTGCCATATAGTCAACACCGAAGAGTGAATTGAAAAGCTTACCACATGCAGCAAATCCTGAAGCTGTATATGGGATAAAGAAAATTACGATAACAAGTGCACAAATTGCATTAAGAATGTTCTTGTCATCATGGAATCTCTTTGAATAGAAACTAGGTACTGTGAAAGCATCAATGTTTGCAGAGTATCTACGAAGACGCTTTGCTACAAAAAGCCAGTTAAGATAAGTTCCTACACCAAGTCCGATTGCTGTCCACGCTGCATCGCATACACCTGAAAGATATGCGACACCAGGAAGTCCCATCAGAAGCCAGCTTGACATATCTGATGCTTCAGCTGACATAGCTGTAACAAAAGGACCAAGCTTTCTTCCACCAAGATAGAAGTCTTCAGTGTTAGAGTTATTCTTACTGAAAACAAATCCGATAGCAAGCATAACAAGAAGGTATATTACGATTGCTGCTACGATGAAAAAATTGTTTGTAATCATATTTCTCCTCTTTCTAAAAATACTATGACCAATAAATTGGACACATTAAAATTTATTTACTAAGCATCTCTTTAAAACGACGCATAGCTTCGATTGTATTTTCTCTGTCACCAAATGCTGTAAGTCTGAACCAGCCCTTACCATTTTCTCCAAATCCTTCACCTGGTGTTCCTACTACATTTATTGTATTAAGCATATAATCAAAGAATTCCCAGCTTGACTTTCCACCTGGACACTTGAACCAAATATATGGTGAGTTGATTCCACCAGTATACTTAACACCACATTCATCCATTGTCTTAGCAATAATTCTTGCGTTTTCCTGATAGTACTTAAGATTTTCCTGAATCTGCTTAAGTCCCTCCTCTGAGAATACTGCTGCAAGACCACACTGTACAGGATAAGATACACCATTGAATTTTGTTGACTGACGTCTATACCACAACTTGTAGATGTTAGTTCCATCCATTTCAAGCTCTTTAGGAATAACTGTATATCCACAACGTGTTCCTGTGAATCCAGCTGTCTTTGATAATGAACACATTTCAATAGCACATTTTCTAGATCCTTCGATAGCATAAATTGATCTAGGAATTCCATCTTCTGTAATAAAGCTTTCATAAGCTGCATCATAGAAAATAATCGCATCATTAGCTAATGCATAATCAACCCATGCCTTAAGCTGTTCCTCATTCATAGCTGCACCTGTTGGATTATTAGGTGAGCAAAGATAGATAAGGTCTGCATGTACTGATGGATCAGGACTTGCATTAAATCCATTTTCCTCATTTGCATCAGCATAGATAATCTTTCTTCCACCCATGATGTTAGTATCTACATACACTGGGTAAACAGGATCTGTAACAAGTACTACATTATCCTGTGAGAAAATATCTGTAATATTTCCTGCATCAGACTTAGCACCATCATTGATTAAGATTTCATCTTTATCAACGCTTACGCCAAATGTCTTGTAATAATCAGCGATTGCCTGACGTGCAAATTCATATCCCTCGTAATCAGGATATCCTTTAAATGTTTCCTTGACAGCTAGTTCGTCACATCCCTTTTTCATAGCGTCCACAACAACTGGAGCTAGAGGTCTTGTAACATCACCAATTCCAAGTCTTATTACTGGCTTGTCTGGATTTGCCTTAACGAACTCATTTACTCTCTTTGCGATTTCAGCAAAAAGATAACTTGGTACAAGGTTCTCAAAGTTCTTGTTTACTTTTGCCATTTTTCCTACTCCTCCAAGTCATCGATGATCTCCCTTGCAGCCTCGCGCTTAGTGATGCGCCTCTCCATCGCGCGATGCTCTATCATATGATGAGCTTCTTCTTCTGTCATTTTCTTTTTATCTATAATAAGCCACTTTGCATGGTTTATTATTCTAATATCAGCCATCTTTTCTTCAAGAGTTCTGTTTTTCTTTTCAAATCTTTTAAGTTTTGCCGAAAGAGCACTTAAAAGCTGCATTGAAGAATAAACTACTGGCTTTGTTGTCGGTTTTGAAATCGTTACAATTCCCGAATCAATAACCTGATATGTGACCTGATCGTATATTTCATCCTTTACCATAAGCATGATACACATAGGTGAATCAGCATAGTCTAGTGCCAAATCAATTCCAAAATCATCTGGCATAGGTGTGTTTATGACTAGGATGTCATATTGCTGGGACACTAAAAGACGCCTTGCTTCTCCACATGTTGAAGCACGACTCACAGGGTAGAATTCTTTTTGCGGAAGGATATCTACCATGAAATCATATATTTTATCAGAACCCGTTACGATTAACACCGAACGAAGATCTCTTCCCGTTGCCATACTTTACCTCGAACTAATCAGTTTGTTATTTTAAATCTTTTCAGACTTATAAAAGATTAAGTACTTCCTTACTAATCACGGAATTTACAAATTCACTCTTTGTCGCAAGCTCAACAGCAGCCTCAAGAGAGTCTGGAAGTTTTTTAAGACTATCTTTAACAGACTGTTCTGAATCCTTTATATTTGTATCAAATGGAGCTGGAAGCTCAAGGTTTCTCTTAATTCCATCTAGTCCTGCATAAATAAGCATTGCAAATGCAAGGTATGGATTTGCACATGGATCAGGACTTCTAAGCTCAAATCTCTTATGTTCATTACGTCTCTCAGGCACTCGAAGGAGCTGTGAACGATTTTCCTTAGTCCATGTTACATACTTAGGAGCTGTGTGCTCACCAAGTCTCTTATACGATGCTTCCTTAGTGTTAAGGAATGCTGTGATTTCACAAATATGATCCATAACACCAGCCATAAACTTAGCATTATAGAAAAGTCCGTCTTCACTCTTAACAGAAATATTTATATGGAGACCATTTCCTGGCTTATCCATAATAGGCTTTGGTGAAAAATCTGCATATAATCCATTATGAAGTGCTGCAGCTTTTACAACTGAAACAAAATTCATTGCATTATCAGCTGCTGTAAGTGCATCCGCATATCTAAAATCTATTTCGTTTTGTCCTGGTCCATCAAGATGAAGTGAGCTCTCAGGATTTATTCCCATCTCTAAAAGTGTAAGACAAATCTCTCGTCTTATATTTTCTCCCTTATCTTCTGGAGCAACATCCATATATCCGGCATTGTCAAAAGGAATATTGGTCTTATTTCCGTTCTCGTCAGTTTTGAATAAATAAAACTCAAATTCTGTACCAAACTGAACTGTGAGGCCCATATTCTTAGCCTCTTTAACTGCGTTCTGAAGAATTTGTCTTGTATCAATTTCGAAAGGTGTTCCATCCGGGTACTTAATGTTGCAGAACATTCTAATTACTTTGCCCTGAGATGGTCTCCAAGGAAGTACGTTAAGTGTTTTAGAAATCGGATGTAACATAAGATCTGTTCTTAGCTCATGACCAAATCCTTCAATTCCTGATGCATCGAATGAAATACCTTCATCGAATGCTCTATCAATTTCTGATGGTGAAATTGAGATATTCTTCTGCTTTCCATTAATGTCACAGAATGCAAGTCTAACAAACTTGACGTCTTCCTGTTCAATAAACTCTTTTACTTCTTCTTTTGAATAATTCATAATATTTCTCCAAAACTAAATTCCGCATATTGCCACATCAATACCCGTAGCTTCTGCATTTTTCTTTACTATATCTATCATATTGAGAATCGCATCAGGATTCTCATTATATATATTCTCAAGATCTCTTGACCCTCTATCACATGCATAAGTGTACTGCATCAGATCATTAACACCTATCATTAGAAAATCACACATTTTAGAAAGCTTGTCCGAAATCATAACTGCTGCCGGTGTTTCTATCATTAGACCAAAATCAATATCAAAGTATCCTGATTCATGCATACTTTCATATGTTTTTCTAATTAATTCTTCTACTCTTTTCGCCTCAGTTTCTGTCGTTATCATAGGTACAAGTATTCCAACTTTACCTTCTTTTTCTGATGCACTAATAATTGCACATATTTGCTCCACTAGAATCTTTTCATTTTCTAAGGCTTTTCTAATTCCTCTTTTTGAAAAGATCGATGTTTCATTATCTGGCATTAACGCCGAGGTTTTATCCCCGCCAAGGTCAAAGATTCGAATTATAGGTAAGCTCGAGCCAGCCGTGTATTCACGCCTAATGTAATCTGAATATATTACCGTCTGTTCTTCTACGGAAGGAAGTTTTTTTCTATTCATATAAATATATTCCGTACGAAGAATTTTCTTTGTATCTATTTTTGTTAGCTTTCCTATGTTGCAGACTAATTCACTTTTTTCTTTCGATGTAAATCGAATGTTAAAGCCTCTAGCTTTAGCTAAAATTACTGTGTGTGCAAACTCCGACGTTTTATCAAAAATAATCTCTGTAACTTTATCTATATCAAGAAGCAAAATATCTGCCGTAGTCAGATTATCGCCATCTATCGTTCCAGACATACTAGACGCTGACTCTTCGTAATCTTCTATGTGGCCATTAATTACATTAATGAGTCTCTTTGATAGTTCCTCTATATCAAGAGCTTTCGCCTGTATCGATTCGTCAGGCACCTTTAATAACTTGTCAGCAGTTTCCTTAGATGTCTTCTCTACTGCATCTGAAGCATTCATACCTTCATCGATATATTTGCACATAGAGGCAAAAAAACTAGCATCATTAAGTAACATTTTCTGAGCCAAAAAGATGTCTGCATTTTTCTCGCCAAATTCATCGAGAGCAATTTCATACATTCCATCTAAATGATCTGATACTCTTTCAATCGCCTTATTTAATTTGTCGATTTCAACTTTTACATCTATCATATGACACTTAATAGTTATAATCTGATCATACATGAAAAAACACGCAAAAAGCCGTATATATTATACACCAAGACCAGCATTCATGCTATTATTATATTGTATTTTTGGAGGTCCAAAATGAAAAATACTACCCTTGGATATATAGAATTTAATGAATGTTACTTAATGCTATACAGAAACATAGACAAATCTGATGGTAGCTTAGGCAAATGGCTTGGCGTTGGTGGTAAATTCGAGACAGGTGAGACTGCCGATGAATGCTTCATTAGAGAAGTTTGCGAAGAGACTGGAATCAAATTATCTTGTGATCAAATAACACTTCGTGGCATTGTAGATTTTTCGTCTAACAATTATGAAGATGAGCGTATGTATTTATACACTGCCTGTGTTGACTCTGATTGGTTCAGTCCCTCATGCAATGAAGGCGCATTAAAATGGATAAACAAAAAAGACATACTCACCTTAAATATGTGGGAAGGTGACCATGTCTTTTTAGAAAAATTATTAGCTAATGATAATTATTTTGAATTAAGTCTTATTTATGGTGGTGAAAATGGGGATGATCTTAAAGACATCATCGATGAGAAGTTGATGTTTTAGAACTTTCATTACAGTGGCCACTCATCGCGCACGATGAACAGTCAGAACATCCACACCCACATGTCTTACCATTTTTTCTTGCTTTTATTATAGATTTTATGCTGAAAAATAGAGCTATTATTATTAATACTATTACTACTATATTTGCCATAATTAAGTCCGTCTAATGTCGCGAATTATATATAAATTCAGTTTCCTTTAAATATATGCTATTCGTCTCATATTATATTGCATATAGTGTCGTTTCACATTTTCTTGTCTGGTACTGTCTAATATAATATTTATAGTCCATATCAAGACCTTCTAGAAAAGCAGGAATCTCAATTATATCTTCTGGTTTGTGATAAATAGATATTGCTAGTTTTGGTCTCCATGTTTTTATAGTCTTTACCACACCTTTTAATGTTTCCAATTCACTACCTTCTACATCAAGTTTAATATAGGTTGCCTTATTACCGTCTAGTACCTCATCAATGCTTATAGCATCGACTAATGAAGTACCCTCTGATTTTACTTTAGAACCAAATCCTGCACTGACGTTCACATCAAATGACAATTTTGTTTTCTCACTCCAGGTTGCACATGGTATAAGTTCATACTCACATCCAATCTTTGAAAGCGTCTCTTTACATCTATTGTAGCTATTAGGATCTGGCTCAAATGCATATACTTTTTTTAAATTTCCAGCTGCCCATTTGTATGCCTGTATAGAACTACCACCATTATAACATCCGCCATCAACAAATATTTCGCCCTCTTTATCCGGTTTTACATCATCTACGTCAAAATACTGGTTGCCGTAGTCAAAGTACAATCCACCCTCTGTATACATGAAAATATTAGTATCTTTCACACCATTATTTAACAATTTATAATATCTTTCTAACTGATATATCCTCTTTGTAGCTATAATAACTATACAATCGTCATATTTTTCAGTGATATCCTTTACTTCAATCAAAGGGTATCCGTCTATCCTGCCATTTGGGTATTCTGGATCATCATCTATATATCCTTTTATTTCTTTTCCGAGTATAGAAAGTGTTCTTATAGTCTCCTTTCCAAACAAGCCTGCTCCTAATATAATAAATGGGCTATCAACCATTTCTGGATGTCTGTTATATAACAAAGATAAACCATAGCATGAAAATGAATCTTTATACTTTATTGCATAATCAAATAGAGATTCTTCTAAAGCCACTTCATCCCTATCAAAATAATATTTAAATTTCGCATTATATATGTTTATTGATTCTTCATCCTGTAATTTTTCAGTAAAACTGTTTATTGTTGAAATAAATTTTCTATAGTACATTTTCCTATCCTTTTCCTTTTCTCATTTACTACTTTCTATAACACCTCTTGTTCCAAAAACATATCCGTAAGCCACAACATTTTATTTTCATCCATTGCATATGAAGTGTTCAAATGATTTTTTATTGACATTGCAGTGTCTAACATAGTTACAGCAATAATAACATAATCGTATTCTTCAACATTTATATATGTAAGTTCATCTGGATTAGACACATTTATGCCAATTTTTTTATACATGTCATAACTACGATCTACCCATATAACCATGTTAAGATCACCATTATCAACATAATATTTTTTAATTCGTTGTCCTAAAACTCCGGCACCATATAAAATAATACTACTCCCTTTTTCAATACCACCGAATGGATTTAGCACATTATTTGTATTCACATCAAGCTTTGGAGTACATCTTGTTAGCAGTCCATTTTTATAGAACTGATTTAACTGTGGTTTCATCCTATCCAGAATTTCATATTTAGAAAAACTTCGTTCTAAAAATTTAACAAGGACTTCTAATCTATATTCTTCATCTTCTCCTATAACAGATACCATGCTATTAAGATTATTGATGTAATGATATCCACAATAATCTGATATAAAAATACTCGTAGATGATAAAATCGCGGGATATATAACTGCAACATCTTCGCCAACCTGAATATTATCATCAACCGCACACTGTACTTCTTTCAATATTGATTTTCTAAATAACTTTCCATGAAAATATTGTGATATTCCGAAAGAGTAAAATGTTCCCGAGTAAAGCATATTATCGATTACTTCTTCGGTTTTATATAGCCCGGGAGAAATTGTCCCATATACCTTTATTTTTGACTCTTCTAACTCGCGCCAATGACCAGAAATGACAATATCGGAGTTCGAATTCTGTTGTAATTCTACCAATTTCTCAATATAGTCATTATCCACCCAATCATCTGCATCTATGCAGCAAACATATTCGCTATTTGCCGCCAGTACCCCTACTTTTCTAGCACTAACAAGTCCACCATTTGATTTATTAATAATATTGATATTGTCGAATCTCGATTCGTATTGTTTACATACAAATAATGACTCATCGGTTGAGCCATCATTTACTAAGATTAGTTCATAATCTTTATACGTTTGTTGGATCAATGATTCAAATAAACGTGTAAGATATTTTTCTGCGTTGTAAAAGCAAACTATTACTGATATTTTCAAAATACTATATTCCTATATTCGTTATTCTTAAACACTCAGATTATCTGTATACGTGAAGTAATCCGATTCTTTTTTTAATCCATAAGTCTCTAATTGTTTTTCTATATCTACGTATGCTCCACACGTGATAATTACATAGTATTCACTCCACTGATCAATATCAGCTGTATGGACAATAGGTATCCCATGTATATAACTTCCACTTTTTGTTTTATTGTTATCAACAACATACTGCACATCTAAAAGGCACGAGGATAAGAATCTATCGCATATATATCCCGCTCCAAATAAAATCAGTTCTCTATCTTTTCTATTTTTTTGAACTATGTTGAGCCACTCTGTTTCATATAATTCTTTTTTTAATTCATTAATTTCTCGTTCTTGTTGCAACATAATGTAAGTAAAAATACTAATAATATCATTGACATTAATATTATCTGTATGCATAGGAACATCTATAATCTCGTCACTAAATAAAATACCGTTATCTCTTCCTAAAAAGTATCTTGCTATTTTCTCATTTTCTTCTGAAAATCGCGCAATAATCTCTTTTCTTTCATCTAAAGAATAATATCCCTCTTTCGAACCTCTCCTGATATATTCAAGACTTGAAAGAAAACGTTCCTCCATTATCCCCCTTAACCACTCATCGTGTACAATTACTTTGTTATAACTTTTTTTAATCTCTAAAATACTTCCATCTAATCTATCGTTAATACTCTTGC
>JAUNIR010000140.1 GCA_030523345.1 Lachnospiraceae bacterium | reverse complement strand
CTAGATGATTCCGAATTCAAATCATCTTTCGCTAGATTTTTTTCATTAATACTGCCTAAATTAAAAACATAATAGAAAAACCCAATAACTCCACCTCCAAGTACGATTGCGAGAATAAATGTATATATTTTTCTTCTCATATTAGATCCCTTCATTCTTAATTTTTCTCGTTCCCCAACCAAGGTCATCCGCACATCGCATGAGTCCAATAATACGTACCGGCACCATAACTATCGTCAATACTACAATGAACACGGGAAGAAGTAAGACATAGTAGAACGGTAATTGTGATAATACTTTTATATTCCTTGAGCCAAAACTAAGAATTGCTCCAACGATTATGAGCAGAATTGTCAGCCAAAGAGCTTCTGTATATGATATCGTTTCAATTTGCACACCGAATGATTTAAAAAGATAACATAAACCTATGTTGGCATATATGCTAATTAGCAAAACTGGCATCAACATATCCGTCCAATAGATAAAAAGCATTAATTTAGCTTTTTTGAACATCCACTTTGACATACGAAGATTGTTATATTGGGATCCTTCAGCCCATCTAAGCTGCTGCCTTATAAATTTTTTCCATTTAACCGGAGCATCCGTATAGACGATAGAAGAATCCTGCATTACCGTTTTGTAGCCCATCTTTAGAGTTAAGTTAGTCAAGCTCCGGTCATCCGACACTTCTTTATGAATACCCATAAATTCTTCCGTCATAAATTCAGGCATCACCTTGTGAAGGATGCTGGTTCTAAAAGCTATCGTTCTCCCCGGTAAGCATCCAACCTTACCAGTTACGCTCATTGCTTTCATTGTCCCCTCGGCTCGAATTTCTTCCAAAAGATTCGCAAACATCGTAACTATGTTTCTGTTCGGACGATAGATCTTCTGACGGGTCGTTACTCCTCCAATATCATCACTGTAAGAAAATGGCTTCAATAATTCGCTTAATGTATTTTTTGTCCATATCGTATCGCTGTCAACCAATATGGTAATATCACTTCTTTTGCTTGCATTTTCTAAGCCAATTTTTATAGCATTTCTTTTTCCTGGTGTCGGAGTATAGATTGATTTTATAGATATATTCTTGTATTTCTTTACTCGGCTGCATGCATTCTGGAGTTTTTTACATACGCCAATCAGATTAGGATTCTCGGGGCCATTTATAACTACGATTATTTCATTTGGTTCCTGCCTTGAAATCTCAATAAGAACTTTTGAAAAGACATCAATTGGCTCATCAACCACCGGAATTATCACACTCGTATAGAATTTTTTGTTCTTGCATTGAAAGTTCTTATATCTTAGAGAAGTGAAAAAGACTATACCCCATCTGACAAAAATAAAGATAAAGAAAACAAAGAACCAATGAAGGTTATTATTATCTATCAGATCCTTTAGCATTAAAATAAATGTATACATATTTCTATACTGTAGAGCCTGTCCTAGTTGTCATGAAATAAATCTCTGGTATAAAGCTTGTGCATTGTATCTTCGAGGTAATCGTCATATCTGTTAGCAAGAATTATATCAGATGCCGATTTAAACTTTGTCAAATCATTCTCGATACGACATTCATCAAAAATATCGTTGTCTGTTAATGTCGGTTCATATATTATTACTGAAATACCACTCTTTTTAAGTCTCTTAATTATTCCTTGAATGCTGGAGGCACGAAAATTATCTGAATTGCTTTTCATGATTAGTCTGTATACGCCTACAGTTTTCGGCTTTCTCTTTAAAATCTGCTCCGTAATAAATTGCTTGCGCGTTTCATTTGCCTCTACTACAGCAGAGATCATATTTTGCGGCATTCCCTCAAAATTTGCCCGTAACTGTTTTGTATCTTTCGGAAGGCAATATCCTCCATACCCAAAACTTGGATTATTGTAATACATACCAATGCGAGGATCTAAACAAACCCCTTCAATTATTTTTTTCGAGTCTAAACCACAAATCTGGGCATATGTATCGAGCTCGTTAAAATATGCAATACGAGTAGCTAAATATGTATTCGCAAATAATTTTACTGCCTCAGCCTCGGTTGGTTCCATAATAAGAACAGGGACATTTTCTTCTTCTGCGCCTTCTTGGAGAAGCTCCGCAAACATTTTTGCGTTATCATATTGACTTTTAGACGCTCCTACGATAATGCGACTGGGATGCAGATTATCGTAAAGAGCTTTAGATTCTCTCAGAAATTCTGGACTGAAAATAATATTTTCTTTTTCATATTTCTTAATCAACGTGTTTGTGTATTTTACCGGAATAGTAGACTTAATGGCGACCAAGGCATCTTTATTTGCCGACATTACACTTTCGATGACGTGTTCTACTGCCGAGGTGTCAAAATAATTATGCTCATCATCATAATTCGTCGGAACTGCAATTATAACGATATCTGCAGTCGCGTATGCCGCTTCGTCCGTTGTAGCGATTAAATTTAATTCTTCGTTTTTAAAGAAATACTCAATCTCTTTATCTTTAATTGGAGATTGTCTTTTATTGACTAAATCGACTTTCTCAGGAACGATATCAATGATAGTCACATTATTGTATCTTGATAAAAGGACAGCCAAAGATAATCCGACATATCCAATACCGGCAATCGCAATATTCTTCATTAAATCCTTATTAGTTTTAACTTATATTTATCTTAGATTATACCGCGTTTAAACACTATTCTATTACATATTGAGCGGGTACAGAGTCTATGGCGCTTTCTAACCTTTGACCTTTTGGTATTTCGACCCATTCGCCATTTTGAGCAATCCTTTTACATTCTTTTTCTGGCAAATAAACGTGCAGCGTAAATTCAATTCTTTTGTAGTCTGAGTCATAGAATACTGGGTTTTGATCGTAGCCCTCAGTTACTTTATCTTTCAGGGTTAGTTCTTTGAAGAACGATGAGTTGTGGATGATCTCCAGTTCGTTTTCTAGTTTTCTGATTCTGTCGTTAGCGAGCTGGAGGTCTTTTAGTCTCACGGTGCCGTACTTATTCTTTTTCTCAGTATATGGTCGTACCCAAGTATAGAAAGTACTTTTGGCGCAGTTATATTCCCTGCAGATGTCTGCGATTTTCTTTCCTTTACGGTAATCCCTAACGGCAAGAATCTTTTGAGTCTCGGATTTGCGTTTCATAACAGAAATCTCCTTTTGCCTAGTTTTTAACTAGAAAGAGGAGATTTTGCAAGCATGAGCATCATGGAGCGGATTGTGATATCATTTATTCATGAAGACAAAGAAAACAATTAGTGTTAAGAAAATTATTATCATAGCACTTGCGGTGGTGGCAATATTTGTAGGTGTAATGAACGAGGTGAATGCTCGCAATATTATCAGTGCGGACACATTTCGTCCATGTTCCGATATGTATGAAGATGATTTTGAGGCTACAATTTGCGGAAAGCTGAATGCAACTCAGATGCTTCAGCAATCGCACTCTTATCATACTAATGCGTATATATGCTTTGCTTTAGCTGAAATATTGATTGTCGCAGCTATTCTCGATAAGAAATAAAACTAAAAATCTCCCTGATGGGAGATTTTTTGAAAGAACGAGCGCCGCCTAGGTGATGGCTTATTTCTTACTTCCAGACATTACATTCTGCGGTCCTGAATGGGTAGTCTCCAAGAATATTGACTGCACCAACCCTAGCCTGCAATCGATAAACGTTGCTGCCGCACCAGAATTGACGACTACTAGAGTAGTCTATTGCGCCAAATTCTTCCCATACAGTATTGCCGTTTGCGTTGAGCATACGTATGTCTGTGTGGTGGAGAGAGCTAGTATTATATACTCGCACCCAAATATGTGAGTTGATTCCCGTATTGCCGGTCGCTACCCAAATATCTTGGTAAGTGCTAGTAAGCGTGTATGGTCCTGCCGCGTGTGCGATCCCAGTTGTGCAGAATAGCATGATAGCTATCAGGGCAATTGATAATAGAGTTTTAGTCTTTCGTCTCATAATAATGTAAACACCTCCGATAGGGCATACTAGGCGACGCTCGTTAAAAAAAGAACGGCGCATTTTTTGTTTGCGCTGAATCCTATACTAGCATGGTTCAAATATCTTTAGAAGTCTTAGCTGATGATGCTCTCCTTGGATACTCCCAGCTCTTCCGGATATAGATTCCGTTCTCCTTGAGAACCTTGCGGACAGTATCTCCGCCAATTCCCACGATGGCTCCGACTTCCTTGGGTGTCTTCATCTCGGCATATAGCTCTATTATGCGCTTGACCAGTTCTGGTTTTGCGGTGGCCTGATGGGATACTTCGACTCCGTTGCGCTTCAGGGCGTCGCTGATTGTTCTGCGGTGGCAACCGAATTCCTTGGCTATTTCGTAGCTCGAGGCGCCATTCTTATATCTTTCGCAAATTGTTTGAATTTCTAGTTCTGATAGATTTTTCTGTTGCTGAGTGATGGTTTTTACTGTAGAATTTGGGTCGTAGGATAAATCTGTGATTGATGGGTCTATGGTCGGTTTCACAGGGGTGGGCTTATATCCCTTGACATATTCTCGAATTATTGAATAATTGTTTGAATAGGTTTCCGA
>JAUNIR010000139.1 GCA_030523345.1 Lachnospiraceae bacterium | reverse complement strand
ACATCAGATCCATTGGTGGTAATGGCATTGGTCCTCTATGAAATTGTCCAAAATCAAAATCATCATTCATTGGTATCATATAAACTCATCTCAATTCGCCTGTCATTAACTGTACCCATTTCACAATTAATTCGTACGCTTTACACGATGCTAATTCCTTTTCTCTTTTTTAACATTGAAATTAAAACAATAGGATCAGAAAGATATTCTTTCATATGCCCCATATCTTGATATAATTCTTCTTCAACCTCATTATTACTAATATAAGTCATTTCTTCAGATATATTTTCTGCCTCAAACAACAACTCAATTGTGTTTATTCTTTCATCTTGTTGCTTAACATTTCTTTCAAATTCGTATGCAAGAATTGTTCGATATACAGATTCACCTGACCTAGCAAAAGAATTGTCTATTAAATTTCCTACATCAACAGATACCTCTGGATTAACATTTTCATAAAACTTAGCCCATTTATAATAATTCAGGTTTTCAATCATTCCTTTATTCTTTTTAATAAACTCTTCCATCAGTGGATTTATACTTATCCATTCTTCCTTTTTTGAGAACGAATAAAAATAACCATCTGTATCACCATATAATGCACCCACTACATATTTTTTACATTCATTTTTTATTCTTTTTACTAGTCTTTCTTGCTCACAAGCTGAAAACGCATGTAATTCAACATATTCTGCTTCATATTCTTTTAACAGGGAATGTATTTCTTGTTCCAAATATGTTTCTTTCTTAGTTTCATCAAAAGCTTTCTGAGCAATTCTATATTTCGCCACCAGGTTCCAGGCAATTATGGTAAAGCGTCTAAATAAAACATCAAAAGATATTTTCCCATCAGCATCCTTACGATCTAAAGAATCAATAATAGACTTTAAAAATATAAATTTGTAACTTGAGTTGTTTCTCGACTTCGATGAGAACAACCAATTAAAAGTGTTCCACATCTCATCACATGTCAATTTATCTCTTTTATACTCACCGTCATTTAACTTATATCCTTGCATTTTACATTATTCCCCTCTTACCTTTTAGCATCTTTATCATGGCTTCCGGATCATTTCGATATTGATTCATTATTTCCTCATCAGCATCAGCATCATTATTATCTTCCATCGTCTCCATTTCCGACTCTCTCTTTAATTCCGTTTGATTTGTTATTTTTTCAATTTCTTCTGCTTCAAATAACATTTCTAACGTATTAATGCGTGAAGATTTAATGTGCGATAATTCACTTACATATGAATACACTATCTCTCCAAATGTCTCTACTATGAGAGGTTCTTCAAAGAACGCACAGTATCTATCTATTTCTTTCTGTACACTAACTCCATAAAGTAATTCAACACTCCGCAAGGCCTCTATATAGTCATACTGCATGCCTCTACGCCAAGAAGCCGCTTCGTCATAATCGACACCCATTTTTTCTAACGGCTTTATAGCTGCAAAAATTGAATTATAATAATCAAAAAATTTTTTGTACGAACTGGCCCATTCCATTTCTTCTATGTAAAGCCCTTCGGAATCCACTTCAGATAATGTACAGTTTCTCGACTCATCTCTATCAAAGGTTTTTATACCTACATGAATACCGTCCGTTAATTTGATAATGAATATATTAAATCCATCTATAGCCTTATTCATTATCTTCATGAATAAAACGCTTTGAAATATCTCATCATAATTCCCCGACAAATCAACGGCAATGAATCTACACGCCATTTTTCCGCGAGACGTTTCCTTATAAAAATCAGGAAAAATATATGCATACTTAACTGAATCTATGAAATGACGTTCCAATTTGCTATATACTTCGTCTGACTCTCCATTAAGAAAAATATACTGTTTCAAATTAACACATTGATGATGAGGGTACACATCATAGCTTCCTGAACTCAAAACAACTTTTTCAATATGTTGAGCAGAAAAATCATTATTTAATTCTTCAATTATATCTTTAATAGTCTGCCCTAACATATCTCCCATCCTTTTATTTGTCTAAATATTTACTTATGCCAGCTCTTATAGCATCCCCATCTTGTTCATCATGAAATCTTTTGACGAAATCATACATTTGTTTTAAATAATCATCCGCATCCTGACATTGTTCAACAAATTCTTCATGCATTATTTCCAATCCTCCAAGGAAATACGCATTAAATACCTTCATGTTTTCCTCTATCAGAGCCTTATCTTCCGGTGTTTCCTCAGAAAACTTAAAAGCCCTATATAATCTTTTATCCTCATCTGGTTCTGATTCTTCATCTAATAACATTATAATTTGATAAACATATTTCAATTCCTGACGACGTTTACCAAATACTTCAGCTAACATACCCGCATTTCCTTCAACACTGTTATCAATTACTCCTTTTCTGTTATATTGATAGCCTATTAATGGACATACAACATATGCATCTATATACGCGCTGAAAATTTTAAAGTTATCATGTTGATCTCTATCTGGAACATTTCCTGCAAGTTCACACAAATCTTTCCAGTAATTTGCATGTTTTCCTGTTATTCTAAAATCCTTATCAAACATATCTTATTCTCCTTCCTACATAATGTGTGTAGCAGTATCAATCTCTTTTCCGTATGCGTCTCTGTCTTTCTCTATTTTGTAACTCTTACCTACAAACGATTCCAAATTTGTTGACGCATACTCCCAATCTTTTTGCATTACAGCCATTATTACCTGATTAGCAGTATTTGGAAGAATTTTACAAATATTGTCTATATGTATTTCATCTACATTTGAAAAAGGAGCATCCATAACAAGCGGATAAACCTGTCCCAGCTTCATATCACTGTCATCCAATATTTTATCCTTTGCCATAGAAACCAAACTAGCAATAAAAGCAAAACTTTTTACAGCTTTTAATCCATCTGATTCCTCTGTAGTTACATCAGCATATTTGACCCTATATTTTTCATCGATTTCTATAGAACGTTCGCCATGATACATCTTTGCAAAATTATCATTTACACGCTTCTGCAATTCAACACGCACAATCTCTTCTTTTCCTTTATATGTGTCAAGCAACCACCCATACACATGTTGAGCATATGCAATAAGTCTTGCAGTTCTTTGATTTTTAACGCTACTCTTTGCAAACTTTTCTATAGCTTTTTTACAATTTTCAATATTAGAATTACATTCACCCAATTTTCTATTAGTAGAATCGTAATCCTGCTTAGCTTCGATATATTTTGTATGCGCTTCCTTACGTTTCTTTTCAATATTTCTTGCCTCAGTATCATCAATAACTTCCCCAGCAAGAGACTCTAATTCATTTTGAAGCGATGTAATTTGACGCTTTGTTTCTCTATATTCAATAAACTTCCTATCTATATTTTCCTTATAATCTTCAGTTCCTGCCAGATAACCTTCTGACTTGTCTTTATATTGACGAACAGCGTCTCCTACATGCTCAGGAGGCAATACTTTTCTCTCTTCCATCACCTTCATATAAGGAATTGTGCCTGGATCAAGTCTAGTACCACATATACAGGTACCTCTTTTCACCAAGAAATCTACTGCATCCTGCTCCATCGCAGGAATACTTTCTTTAACTCCTCCTGCTTTATCATTTTGAGCATTTAAGAACTCCAATGACGCTCTTATAGATGGCAGACCAAAATATGCAAAAGTTCTGTTATTAAACATTCGAACCATCTCTGCCTTTATTCTCTCAAGTTTTTGGACTTCACCTTCCAGTGCACTCTGGGCTTTTCTTCTTTTGTCTGCTAATTCTTTTACCTGATCAATATTGCTTTTTGCCAGTTCCGCATCATATTCCTTTTCCTTATCAAGCCAATACGAAACCTGTTTGTCGTAGTTATCTAATTCTATTTTTAATGCCTCGGCTCTTTCGGTATATGACTCTAGCCCATCTTTTGCTCTTTGAGCATTTGCATCACCTGCAGTATCAATCTCATCCTCAAACCCCTTTACTACTGTCTTCAAATGATTATATGCATTTTCAAGTACATCTAAACGCATTAATCCTCTAACAGCTTTTGATAAATCTGTTCTATTTGCAATACCCGAAATTCTTTCACCACCGAAGAAAAAATAATCTGAAAGATCTTTAGGTAAAATTCTATTCATTGATTCATCAATATTAGATTTATCAATAGGAGTCTTAGTTTGACCATCCTTCTGTAAATATTCTAAAGACAAATCCTCTTCTGGTTTTTTTGCTAAGTTAATAATTAGCTTACCATCTTCGCTGTACCTTTCAGAGCAAAGATACTTGTAGCTTCTTTTGATTGTATACACAACATCATCATGAACAAATGTCACTGCTACCCATGTTTCTTGAGTATCTCCCTCTTTCATATTTTCTCGAACTTCGCTGTTTAATAAAACAGGATCTTCAAATCCATTTTTTCCATATAAACACCATTCAAAAGCACGGACAATAGTTGTTTTTCCAGACGTATTAACACCTATCAATACCGTAACATTTTTCTCTTTATCCGTAGAGAATTCAACAGTCTGTAATCCAATATACTGTCTAAAGTTGTTCATTTCTAACTTCTGAATTATCATCTCTTCTCTACCTCCCGAATAATCATTTT
>JAUNIR010000022.1:19235-27622 GCA_030523345.1 Lachnospiraceae bacterium | reverse complement strand
GAGAAGATGAGGATTATCTTGCTGGTTTAATAGGCAAGGAACTACTTGAAAGCGGTAAATGGAGTATTGGTGTAGTTCCAGATGAAGAAAGAAATAATGTTTCTCATGAAGTTGTTTCGTGGCTATATAATCGTTTAGTAACGATGATAGATAAATTTTCTTTTGAAAATATATTAGAAGTAATATATTTTGACCTTGAAGATACTTTATATAACCTGTTTCTTGCAGAGAGAAGATTCTATTCGGAGATAGTATGCTATCCAGAAAAGGAAGAGAAATTTATAGAAGAATATAATAGCCTAAATAGGACTTCGTTATCTCTAAAATTTCTTGCTGAATACGTGACAGCTAAGCTTACAGTTCTTGCTCTTGTAGAGAAGTATATATCTTTACGAACGGGAGTAAGACCATCTACAGCAGCTGGTTACAAAACGGTAACTAATATTCTTAAAAAGGATAATTTTGGAAAGAAGCGAATTGATAAAGTAAAGATATCGGACGCAAAGCAATGGTTAATACAACTCCAAAAGAATGGTAGAGGGTTCAGCTCTATCCATACAATTAGAGGTGTATTAAGACCAGCTTTTCAACTTGCAGTTGATGATGATTTGATTCGAAAGAATCCATTTGCTTTTGAAATTATGACTGTTATTTACAATGACAGTGTAACACGAGAAGCCTTAAGTTACGAGGACGAAAGAAAATTTCTTAAATTTGTTAAAGAGGATGACCACTTTAGTAAGTATTATGATGGTATATATATTCTTTTTAACACTGGTCTTAGAATATCAGAATTTGTTGGATTAACGATATCTGACATTGAATTTGACAAACGTAGAATTAAGGTTGATCATCAGCTTCAGAGATACAATGGTATTGGCAAAGTAATAGTAGAACCCAAAACAGAAAGTGGTAATCGCTATGTGCCGATGAATGATGAAGTTATTGAATGCTTTAAGAGGATTATCCAGAATAGAAAAAAGCCGAAAGCTGAACCTATGATTGATGGATATGTTGGATTCTTATTTTTAGATAAGGATGACGAACCGATGGTAGCAATGCATTGGGAAAAGTACTTCCAGCATATATGTCAGAAATATAATAGTATCTATAGAGTTCAGATGCCAAAGGTAACACCGCATGTTTGTAGACATACCTTTTGCAGTCGAATGGCTGCCGCTAGAATGAATCCAAAGACACTTCAGTATATAATGGGACACTCCGATATATCAGTCACATTAAATACTTATACGCATCTTGGGTTTGATGATGCTAGTGAAGAGCTTGACCGTATTTATAAGGAAAAAGCTAGTAAGAAGGTAACTAATGTAAGTGAAATTACCACTCATCGAGAAAAGGCATCTAATGAATAAATAAGTGCAGGTGCAAACTCGAATAGTTTGCACCTTATTTTGCACCTTTTGCTCGGAAAAGTATAAGAAATTATAAGAAAAAGTATCAAATACGAAATACTTAAAAACCAAGGAAATATGGGAGTTTTTGGCATGATTAAAGTACTATTCGTCTGCTGGGGTACTCCACTAACATTGACCTAGAAGTACCGTATTTACAATGGTTTCGAGTATTTGAGCAAATATTTGCACCTCATTTGCACCTTTAAAATGATGAGAAACAAAACAAAATAAAAAGCAAATTAGGAGTGATAATTCTAATGATAAAAGTATTATTTATCTGCCATGGCAACATATGCAGATCAACAATGGCAGAAAGTGTAATGACATATCTTGTAAAGGAGAGACATTTAGAAGATATGTTTTATATTAATTCTGCGGCGACAAGCCGTGAGGAAATTGGAAACGGTCCACATTATGGTACAGTTGGTAAGCTTCGACAGATGGGAATACCGGTTATTCCACATAGAGCTGTCCAGATGACTAAAATGGATTACGAAGAATATGATTACCTTATTGGAATGGATACAGCTAATATAAGAAATATGCAAAGAATTGCTGGTTCTGATAAGGATGGGAAGATATATAAATTATTAACATTTGCAGGTAGTAGTAAGGACGTTGCTGATCCATGGTATACAGGGGATTTTGACGCTACATATGAAGATGTAATGACTGGTTGTAAAGCCTTCCTTGACTATTGTTTAGATAATTCTAAATTATATTAATTTTAATTGAATAAAGGCCTTTTAAATGATATAAAAAGAGTAGAGTCATTTCTGCTCTTTTTTATTCAGGTGTAATTATGAACAAAGAATTGTTTCAAAATGAATTATTTGATGCGTTAGCAGGGTCATCAGATAGAGTATTTCTCTATATGGGTGATTTGTTCAATGGCGGAGCCAGATGGTCTAAGGCCGCCGTTGATTTCTTTGGAATGCCTGATGAATATATTGAAGATGTTAATGCTATATGGGTACCAAAGATTCATCCAGATGATGTGGAAGCGTACATGTCTGATTTAATCAGGATGGAAAAGGGAGAATCAGATGAGCATAACTGCCAATATCGAGTAACAAATAAACAGGGTAAATACATCTGGGTTGAGTGTAGAGGTAAGCTTTTAAAGGGTAAGGACGGAAAGCCTACATTGTTTACAGGTGTTATTACTTGTCTTGATAACAGAAATAAATATGATGCGCTTACAGGGGTATATACAACACACGAATTCTACAATAGAGATTTGACAGGGAAGAAAGGTCATTTCCTGTTAATTGGTATAGATGAATTTAGGAATATAGTTAGTTCATATGGATATACATTTGGAGATGCTGTTCTTGTTGAAATAGCAAGACGTCTTGAAGAGATGACTAGTGAGAGCGGCCGAGTATATAGGTTTAATGGTGATGAGTTCTTAGTGGTATATTCGGACACGACGGAAGATGACATTAGATGTGAATTTGGAAAAATTAAAAATTCACTTGCAGAGATAAAGGAATTTAAAGATCATATACTTAACATTACCGCAACAGGTGGAGCGATTTATTACCAGGATGACGGGAAAAAGGTAGAGGATTATATAAATGATCTTGAAAGTTCTCTTGAGATAGCGAAGCAAAAGCACAGAGGAGATGTAGTCTTCTTCTCTGAAGAAGTTGAAGCGATACGAATTAGAAAGAAGACTTTAAGAGAAGATCTTGTAATAAGTGTCAGAAATAATTTTGCAGGATTTGAATTATTTTTCCAGCCATTAGTAGACAATGTTACAGGCAGAATTTCGGGCTGTGAATCACTGTTAAGGTGGAAGGGTGAAAGAATCAAGGATTCATATCCAGGAGAGTTCATAGCGGTTCTTGAAGATAATGGACTTATTAAAAAGGTCGGTGGCTTTGTGATGGAGGCGGCTATAGATCAGCTTAAGGAATGGGAGGAGAAGTATGGAGAGATTAAAGTATCCTTAAACATTTCTTATCAGCAGTTTATGGAGCCAGGCTTCACAGAAAGACTCATTAATAAAGTGAGGGAGTCTGGAATAAATCCAGAGCACCTTGTAGCGGAACTTACAGAGAGCTGTGAGGTGGAGAAACCAGAGACACTTGCAGAGAACTTTAAGAGGATAAGAGCAGAGGGTATACAAGTAGCCCTTGATGATTTTGGAACGGCATACTCATCAATGGAATTACTTAAAGTACTTCCAGCTAACTACATTAAAATTGAGCATATGTTTGTAAGAGACTTGGAAGAAAAGGGTCATGAAATAGATTATATTATTATTGAGAACATTCTTGCTCTTTGCGACAGACTTAAATTTACATCTGTTGTTGAAGGTGTAGAAACAGAAAATGTAGAAAAAATTGTTAAAAAGTTAAATCCAACGTACCTTCAGGGCTATTACTATTCTAAGCCAGTTAATAAAGAACAATTTGAAGCAATGCTTGAGAAGGACAGAGGAATAGGGTAAAATTTAAGCAGTCGTCTAACGGCTGCTTTTATTTTAAAAAGGATTAAATATGGAACAAGAAATACGTATAAATAAATATATTGCTGATGCTGGAATATGCTCAAGGCGTGCGGCAGACAAATTAATTGAAGACGGCAAAGTGATAGTAAATGGGAAGGTTGCAGAAAGTGGCCAGAAAGTATCAAGAAATGATACTGTAATAGTTGATGGCAAAGAAATTAAATCTGCAGATTCAAAGGTCTATTTATTGTTCAATAAACCAGTAGGAGTTGTATGCACTGCTGACAAAAAAGAGAAAAATAACATCATAGATTATATAAACTATAAGACAAGAATAATGTATGCGGGAAGGCTCGATAAAGATTCGGAAGGTCTTATGCTTATGACAAATGATGGTGATCTTATAGATTCTCTTATGAGAGCAAAAAATGCGCATGAGAAAGAGTATGTAGTTGAAGTTAAAACACCTATTGATAAGAACTTCATTTATTCTATAAGAAATGGTGTGTACTTAGAAGAGCTTGATGTTACGACTAGGAAGTGTAAAGCTACACTTATAAATTCAAAGTCATTTAGGATTACCCTTACCGAAGGGCATAATAGACAAATAAGACGTATGTGTGAGGCACTTGGCAATGAGGTTACAGCCCTCAAAAGAGTACGTATAGTTAATCTTTTATTAGGTGATTTAGCTGTAGGAAAGTACAGGAATTTAACGAGAGAAGAAGCAAAGACATTATTTACTGCTATAAATTATAAAAAAGGGAAAAACCATGGGTAATGTAAATAAAACAGATAGAATGAAGGAATTGATCGAGATTCTTAATCGTGCATCGAAGGCTTATTATGCTGAAGATATAGAAATAATGAGTAACGTGGAATACGATGCGCTCTATGATGAACTTTTAAGTCTCGAAGAGGAAACAGGCACTGTATTAGCTGGCTCACCAACCGTGAATGTAGGTTATGAGGCGGTTGATGGACTACCTAAAGAAACTCATGAAAGACCTATGCTATCTCTAGATAAGACGAAAGACAGGGAAGCACTAAGAGATTGGTTAAATGGTCATGAGGCTTTACTATCGTGGAAGCTAGATGGACTTACCATTGTATTAACATACGACAACGGATCGTTAGTAAAAGCTGTTACTAGAGGTAATGGTGAAGTGGGAGAGGTTGTTACAAATAACGCAAAGACATTTATTAACCTTCCACACAAAATTGCATACACTGGAAAGCTTGTTATTAGAGGAGAAGCTGTAATCAGTTATGAGGATTTTGAAAAAATAAATGCTGAAATTCCTGAAGAGGGTGCAAAATATAAAAACCCACGTAATCTTTGCTCGGGATCTGTACGTCAGCTAAATAACGAAATTACAGCCAAAAGAAGAGTAAGGTTTATGGCGTTTAATTTTGTAAGTGCTAGTGAGGATTCAGAAGTAGATTTCGATTTTCGTTCTGAACAGTTTGAATTCCTTAAATCTCAGGGATTCGAGGTTGTAGAATACTATAAGGTTACTGAAGATAACATACTAGAAAGAATACAGTACTTTGCAGATACCATTGAGTCAAATAGTATTCCTTCTGATGGCTTAGTGCTTACATATGATGATATTAAGTATGGAAAGAGCTTAGGAAGAACCGCTAAGTTCCCAAGGGATGCAATTGCATTCAAATGGGCGGATGAAACTGCAAATACTCATTTAATTGATATTGAGTGGTCACCTAGCCGTACTGGATTAATTAACCCAGTGGCAATATTTGAGCCAGTAGAGTTAGAAGGAACAACTGTATCAAGAGCAAGTGTGCATAATGTAAGTATCGTGAAGTCTCTTGAATTAGGAATTGGGGATGAAATATCCGTATACAAAGCGAATATGATTATTCCACAGATTAAAGATAACTTTACAAAAAGTGGAAAGATTAGTATTCCATGTAATTGTCCAGCCTGTGGAGAAAATACTCAGATAAAAAATGAGAATGGAATAGAAACACTTTATTGTATAAACGAAAACTGTCCGGCAAAAGCAATTAAGAAATTTACGTTATTTGTTTCAAGGGATGCTATGAAGATCGATGGAATGAGCGAAGCTACACTTGAAAAATTCCTTGCGGTAGGTTTCATTAAGACATATGCGGACATTTATAGATTAAGTGCACATAAAGATGCTATATGCGATATGGATGGATTTGGAGAGAAGTCATACGACAAAATGATTTCATCTATAGAGAAGTCAAGAGATGTACTTCTTCCTAATCTTATATACGCTCTTGGAATCTTGAATGTGGGCTTGTCTAATGCTAAAATAATCTGCAAGGCCTTTGACTATGATATCGAGAAATTGACAGGGGTGTCAGTTGAAGAACTGTCAGAAATAGACAGCATTGGAGAGGTTATTGCCAGAAGTTTTACAGAATACTTTTTAGATGAGAAAAAGCTTTTAGAGTTCAATGATTTATTAACGGAAATAAATATTTTAATTCCAGAAAAAGCAGACGCTAATGCAAATATTGATGGAAAGACATTTGTTATAACAGGATCACTTACAACCTACGAGAATAGAAATGCACTTAAAGATTTAATAGAGAGTCTAGGTGGTAAGGTAGCTGGATCTGTTAGCGCAAAGACAGACTATCTTATAAATAATGATGTCACATCAAATTCTTCGAAAAATAAAAAAGCCAAAGAGCTTGGTGTAAGTATAATCTCGGAAGAAGATTTTAATATGCTTATAGGCTGATATAAATAATATTTATTAATATGTATAATTGATAAGTATTATTCAAGACAGAATCAATATAATAAAATTTTAGAGGTATGAGAAATGCCAATTAAAGTACAGAATGATCTCCCTGCAAAGGAGATTCTTGAAAATGAAAACATATTCGTGATGGATGAAGCAAGGTCGACGCATCAAAATATCCGTCCACTTCAGATTGGAATATTGAATCTAATGCCAGTGAAGCAGGAAACTGAACTACAGCTTCTTAGAGCATTATCGAATACTCCACTTCAGGTGGATGTCACTTTTGTGAATATGAAAAGCCATGTATCACAAAATACAGCAGCAAATCATATTAATAAGTTCTACACAACTTTTGATGAAATTAAGAATTCAAAATACGATGGATTTATTATAACTGGAGCACCTGTAGAACAGTACGCATTCGAAGATGTAGATTATTGGCAGGAACTTACAGAGATAATGGAATGGACTAAGGTAAATGTATATTCAACATTCCATATTTGCTGGGGAGCACAGGCCGGACTATACTATCATTTCGGGGTAGATAAGATTCTTCTAGATAAGAAGGTATCTGGAGTATATAGTCATAGGGTTCTAAATAGAAAGATTCCGTTAGTTCGCGGATTTGATGATGTCTTTATGGCTCCACATTCAAGAAATACAGCTGTTGATGAAGAGAAAATAAGAAACTGTTCAGAACTTGTAGACTTAGCATATTCAGATGAGGTGGGAAGCCTAATCGTTATGTCGAAGGACGGTAGTCAGATATTTGTTCTTGGACATCTTGAGTATGACAGATTAACCTTGGACAACGAGTATAAGAGAGACCTTAATAAAGGATTGAATCCGGATATTCCAGTTAATTATTATACTGATGGCAATACAGAAATTAGACCATATCTTACATGGAGAGCTACAAGTAATTGCCTATATTCTAATTGGCTTAACTACTATGTATATCAGGGAACACCTTACGACCTTAATGATTTAGAAAGATTGAGAAAGAGATAAGATGAAAGTAATAGATGTCATAAAATCAGATAATCCAACTATTTCAATGGAAGTTTTTCCACCAAAGCAGAAGGATAAATATGAATCTATAGAAAAAGCAACAGAGGAAATTGCATCATATAAGCCTGGTTTTATGTCAGTAACTTATGGAGCAGGTGGCGGTACAAGTGATTTCACTGTATCTATTGCTGCAAATCTTGAGAAAAAGTATGACATTCCTGTATTGGCACATCTCTCATGTATAAGCTCTACAAAAGAGGGCGTAAGACGTCAGCTTGAGTTAATGAAAGAGCAGGGAATAAATAACGTACTTGCTTTAAGAGGGGATATTCCAGAAGATGCTCCTGCAGATTCAAAGTGGGAATATCATTATGCGACAGAACTTGTTCGAGAGATAAAGGAATTTGACAAGGATATGTGTATTGGTGGGGCATGTTATCCAGAAGTGCACCCTGATTCTCTAAATCAGACAGAAGACATTAAACACCTTAAGGAAAAGGTCGATGCAGGTTGTGAGTTCCTTACGACTCAGATGTTTTTTGACAACACTATTTTTTATAATTTTTTATATAAAGTAAGAGAAGCTGGAATATATGTTCCAATCGTTCCGGGTATTATGCCGCTTACTAATATTAAGCAGCTTCAGAGAACACTTAAACTTTCGGGTACTGTACTTCCACAGAGATT
The DNA here is from genome assembly GCA_030523345.1 of Lachnospiraceae bacterium. GTDB lineage: Bacteria > Bacillota > Clostridia > Lachnospirales > Lachnospiraceae > UBA2868. Next base: position 19,304 of record JAUNIR010000022.1, on the reverse strand, counting down.
TAGATTCCTTCTTGATAAGTTTGGATCAGATGAAAAGTCTATGAAGCAGGCAGGTCTAATATATGCCAG
>JAUNIR010000022.1:0-19225 GCA_030523345.1 Lachnospiraceae bacterium | reverse complement strand
TATGGAATCAAAAATGTTCATGTTTATTCTATGAATAAGCCAGAAGTTGCAAAGACACTTATGAGTAATTTCTCGGAGATAATTAAATGGCAACAGTAATGACACATTTTGCGTCAGATATTAATATCCCAGTAGATCAAGTGGCCAGATATGCCGGAATAAAGAGCACAGATATTCCGAGCAATGTAGCTACACTTATTGATAAATGTACTCCATTAATATCAAATGCTGCCAAATATAAGGCATGTTATCTTGAAGTGCCAGTTAGTATTTCTGGCAATGTAATAGATTTTGATTGCTTTAAAGTGGAGTCTAATAATTTAACAACACTTTTAAAGGGCTGCGATAAAGCAATACTTGTGGCAGCAACAATAGGTATTGAAGTTGATATGTTAATAAAAAGAGCTGAGGTGACATCTAAGGCCGAGGCTCTTATTTTAAATTCCATCGCAATAGCTGGAATAGAGAAATATATGTTTATTCTTAATGATTTCTTTAAGAAACAGTACGAGGGCTACGAATTAAGACCAAGGTTTTCTCCGGGGTATGGCGATGTTCCGTTACAACATCAGACGGAATTACTTAATGTTTTAGATTCTAAGCGAAAAATAGGTGTGGCACTAAATGACTCGCTTCTTATGACTCCATCGAAGTCAGTAACAGCAATAATAGGACTTGGAAAATCAGGCTGTATGCATATAGACATAGATTGTGAATTATGTGGTAAGAGAGATTGCGAGTACAGATTAGCATAATAAAGAGGTAATTATGAATTTAAGGGAAAGACTTAAATCGGGAATTTTATATCTTGATGGTGGAACTGGTTCTATACTGCAAGAACTTGGTCTTAAGCCAGGAGAACTTCCAGAAATTTGGAATATAGAAAGAGCCGAAGATATTGTTGGCGTAGCTAAGAGATATTATGAAGCAGGGTCAAATGTTGTTTATACAAATACATTTGGTGCAAACTGCCTAAAATATGATGGCAAGGATGGTAGATATTCGGTTGAGGAAATCGTATGTGCCGCTGCAAATAATACAAGGAAGGCTTCAAAAGAAGCTGCCGGTGACTCATCCGACAGATATGTGGCACTTGACATAGGACCTCTTGGAAAAATGTTAGAGCCACTTGGAGACCTTCCATTTGAAGAGGCTGTTAGTATTTTTGCAGAAACTGTTAAAGCAGGAGTGAAGGCAGGCGTTGATTTGATAGCCATTGAAACAATGAATGATAGCTATGAAACAAAGGCTGCTGTTTTAGCTGCTAAAGAGAACTCAGACCTTCCAATAATAGTAACTAATGTTTATGATGAGCAGGCAAAACTTATGACAGGCGCTTGCCCAGAATCAATGGTTGCGATGCTTGAAGGACTAGGGGTTGATGCTCTTGGTGCAAATTGTTCTCTTGGACCTAAGCAGATGCTACCAATAGCAAAGAGACTTTATGAAGCAACATCGTTACCACTTATTATGAAGCCGAATGCAGGACTTCCAAAGAGTGTTGATGGTAAAACTGTTTTTGATGTAAAGCCTGAAGAATTTGCATCGATTATGACAGAACTTGTTGGTCTTGGTGCACGTATTCTTGGAGGATGTTGTGGTACAACACCAGAGTACATTAATGAGACAGTTAAAGTTACAAAAAATATGGAATTACTGCCTGTGATTCAAAGAGATAATACTGTTGTTTCATCATCACAGGAAGCTGTTTATTTTGATAAAAGGCCAATTCTTATTGGAGAAAGAATTAACCCGACAGGAAAGAAATTATTTAAGGAAGCTTTAAGAAACCATGATATAGGATATGTCCTAAATGAAGGAATTAAGCAGAAAGAGCATGGAGCACATATCCTTGATGTTAATGTAGGACTTCCAGAGATTGATGAGCCAGCACTTCTTAAGGAATGTGTTGAGGAACTTCAGTCAGTTATTTCGCTTCCTCTTCAGATTGATACGACAGATATAAAAGCAATGGAAGGTGCTCTTCGTATATATAACGGAAAAGCTATGATCAATTCTGTTAATGGAAAAGAAGAAGTCATGAAGGAAGTATTTCCACTTGCTAAAAAATATGGTGGTCTTGTTGTATGTCTTACACTTGATGAAGATGGAATTCCAGATAATGCAGATAAAAGAATAGAGATTGCAGAAAAAATAATAAAGAGGGCTAAGGAATACGGAATTGAAAAGAAAGACCTCATATTTGATCCACTTGCAATGGCAGTATCGTCAGATTCTAAAGCTGCAATCGCTACTTTGGAGTCAGTTAGAAGGCTTACAAATGAATTACATGTAAAAACATCTCTTGGAGTATCAAATGTTTCATTTGGACTTCCAAACAGAGAATTTATTACAGCGACTTTCTTTACAATGGCAATGCAAAATGGATTGTCAGGTGCAATTATGAATCCATTCTCATTAGAAATGATGAAGGCATATTATGGATATAATGCACTTAGCTCGCTTGATGATAACTGTACAGAATATATTAATTTTGCAGGAAGCATAGATACTTCACAGAGTACAGCTAAGATTGTTGCTAAGGATTCAAAAGAGCAGTATGAAGGCCTGAAAGGTGCAATTATTAAAGGACTTAAGGAAGAGGCTGGATTAGAAGCAAGGAAAGCTCTTGAGACAATAGATGGACTCAGTCTTATTAATGAACAGATAGTTCCAGCACTTGATGTAGTAGGTGTTGGATTTGAAAATAAGACAATGTTTTTGCCACAACTACTAATGAGTGCAGAAGCTGCAAAATCGGCATTTGATGAAGTTAAAAAGACAATAGCTCAAGGGTCAGGAAATAAGGAAACTGTAATTTTAGCCACAGTTAAAGGCGATATCCACGATATCGGCAAAAATATAGTAAAAGTCATAATGGAGAACTACGGCTATAATGTTATTGATCTTGGAAAAGATGTTCCACCTGAAGACATTGTGAAAGCTGCTATCGAAAATGATATAAAGTTAGTAGGATTATCAGCACTTATGACTACGACGGTTCCTGCGATGGAAGAGACCATTAAGCAGCTAAATGAAAAGAAACCAGATTGTAAAGTAGTAGTAGGAGGCGCTGTTCTTACTCAGGAATATGCAGATATGATTAAAGCATCGAAATATGCTAAAAACGCCATGGAAACAGTACGTTATGCGGAGGAACTTTTTGCGTGAAAGTAAATGCAATAATAGCAGAGTATAATCCTCTGCATAAGGGACATGAATATTTAATAGAAAAGGGAAAAGAAATTACAGGGGCTGATTACACAATTGTAGTAATGAGTGGTAATTACGTGCAAAGGGGAGAGCCTTCAGTTATGGATAAATCCATAAGAACTGAAGCTGCATTACTTGCAGGCGCTGATCTTGTAATAGAACTCCCACTTTATTATTCAATTGCATCTGCAGAATATTTCGCTAAGGGAGCAGTAGCTTTAATTGATAAGCTTTTTGTTGTGGATAATCTGATATTTGGTAGTGAGACCGATAATATAGAACTTTTATATGATATAGCAAAACTTAGCCTAGAATATGAAATGGATTGCTATGAAATAATATCAAAGTATATGTCAGAGGGGCATTCGTATCCAAAAGCGGAGAGCCTTGCTTTATTTGATATAATTGAAAAGCTTGAAGATAAGGCAAGTGAGGAATATCCGGAACTATCATTATATTCGAAGGAAGATATTTCAAAGATTCTTGCATCACCTAATTCCACATTGGCAATATGCTATATAAAGTCAATTATTTCACTTAAATCCGACATTAAACCTGTTGCAATACAGCGAATTACGTCCGAGCATAATGATTTAAGCCTTGGGGCACTTTCTTCAAGTGCAATAAGAAAAGAGCTTAGTGATAGAAATTATGAGCCATTAAAAGATCAGTTACCTGCAGATGTATATAATCTTTTTGCAGGTAATGTTGAAATAAACTATCCGATTGGCCCAGATGATTATTCGGATATTTTATTATATAAGCTAAGAAGTCTCGTATATGGAAATGGTGCGAGGTTAAAAGCACAAGGTATTCTTGCACTTACAGAATATTTAGATGTTTCAGAAGACTTAGCAGCGAGAATTATAAATCTTTTAGGTGAATATAAGAACTTTACGCAGTTTGTAGCTATATTAAAGACAAAGAGCATTACTTACTCTCATATAAGCAGAGCATTAATGCATATTATTCTTGATATTAAGAAGACAAATGCGCAGAAATATATTTCTAATGATTATTCGCTTTATGCAAGAATTTTAGGCTTTTATAAGGAATCCTCAGATTTATTGTCAGAGGTGAAGGAGAATGCAAAACTGCCGATTATATCAAAATTGGCAGATGCAGAGGATGTAATTGAAGATCCATTAGTTCTAAAGCATCTTTTTGAAAGTATAAATGCATCAGAACTGTATGGAGGAATAGTTGCATCGAGATTTGCTTGCGATTTTATGCCTGAACTATCACAGAAAATAGTTATAGTATAGGCTTATAGTAATAAATGGATAGAATGTGTTTGGTTTACAAATACCAGATATTCTGATAAAGTTTTAATGTTAAATAATGTGAGAATGTGGAGGAAAAAACATGTCAGAAGAATTAGAATTCAGATATGACACTCAGCTTCTTATTGAAGGTGAAGACCTTGATGAGGATGAAATCAACGATTACTTTGTAGAGAATTTCAAGGGCGATTGCCTTTTAGCTGTAGGTGATGAGGAACTTATTAAGATTCATTACCATACAAATGAACCATGGAAGGTACTTGAGTACTGTTCAACACTTGGAGAAATCTATGACATTGTTGTTGAGGACATGGACAGACAGGCTAGAGGACTTCAGGGATAATTCAACACAGATAGACATACAAATCTTGTATCTGATTTTGCACAATTTCGTTGTGTTTTATTATTGTATACAAGATTTGTTAGGCATATAATTATCTAAAGAGAAATACTTTGGGGGTAAATAAAATGTCATTTATCGAATCTATAAAAGAGAGGGCTCGTCAGGACATAAAGAAAATTGTTATGCCTGAGACAAATGATAGAAGAACACTTTTGGCTGCAGGCCAGATCATCAGAGAAGGAATTGCTGATGTCATTATGGTCGGCAAGGAAAAGAAAATTTTAGAGGGTGCTCATTGGTTGGATCTTGACCTTTCAAAAGTTACAGTTGTTGATCCAGAACACTCAGAAAAGCTCGATGCATATACAGAAATGCTCTATGAACTTCGTAAGAATAAGGGAATGACTCTTGAGGCAGCTAGAGCTAATCTTTTAAATGACTATCTTATGTTTGGTGTAATGATGGTTAAGATGCAGGACGCTGATGGTATGGTGGCAGGTGCTTGCCATGCAACAGCTGACGTGCTTAGACCTTCACTTCAGATATTAAAGACTGCACCAGGTGTAGAACTTGTATCTGGATTCTTTGTTCTTGATGTTCCAAATTGTGAATACGGAGAGCACGGAACGTTTCTTATGGCGGATTGTGGACTTAATCAGGATCCAAATGCGAATGAACTTGCATGTATAGCTAATTCATCAGCAAGAAGCTTTACAAATCTTGTTGGTGCAAAGCCAATTGTCGCTATGCTTTCACATAGTACAAAGGGTTCAGCTCATCATCCACTTGTTGATAAAATGTCAGAGGCTACAAGAATTGCCAAGGAGAAGTATCCTCATCTTTGCCTTGATGGTGAACTTCAGACAGATGCAGCTATTGTTCCAGCTGTTGCTAAGTCAAAGGCTCCAGGTAGTGAAGTTGGTGGAAATGCGAATGTACTTATTTTCCCTAACCTTGACGCAGGAAATATTGGTTATAAGCTTGTTCAGAGACTTGCAAAAGCAGAAGCTTATGGTCCAATGCTTCAGGGACTTTCAAGACCAGTAAATGACTTATCAAGAGGATGTTCTGCAGAGGACATTGTAGGTGTTGTGGCACTTACAGCAGTTCAGGCTCAGTTAGTATAGTGGTAACACTTTACAAATATATAGAAGAGGAGATTATTATGAAAAAGTTAGTTAGTTTAGTAGTATTAGCTACTATGGTTGTTTCACTTGTAGGCTGTGGTGGAAAGAAAGAAAACACAGTTCATTCAGTAGATGACCTTCCAGGAAAAGTTATTGGTGTTCAGCTTGGAACAACTGGTGATATCTATGCATCAGATTATGAAGCTGAAGGAAGTACAATCGAGAGATTTAATAAGGGTAATGATGCCGTATCAGCTCTTAAGACAGGTAAGCTTGATTGTGTTATTATCGACGAGCAGCCAGCTAAGGCTTTTGTTGAGAAGAATTCAGACCTTATGATCTTAGACGATCCATTTGCTCTTGAAGAGTATGCTGTATGTATTGCTAAGGAAAATTCAGAATTCACAGCACAGGTTAACGCTGCATTAGCTGAGCTTAAGGCAGATGGTACACTTGATCAGATTACTTCTAACTTCATTGGTGAAGAGAGAGGTCAGCATGAATATGTATCACCAGAAGGTGTTGATGGCTCAAATGGTACAATCATTATGGCTACAAATGCATACTTTGAGCCATACGAGTATTATGAAGGAGACAAGGTTGTTGGTATTGATCCTTCAATGATGCAGGCTGTAGCTGATAAGCTCAATATGACACTTCAGATTGAAGATATGGAATTTGATTCAATTATCACAGCAGTTCAGTCAGGCAAGGCTACATGTGGAGCAGCTGGAATGACTGTAACAGAAGACAGACTTAAGAATATTGATTTTACAGATCCATATACAACAGCTACACAGGTTATTATCGTAAGAAAGTAATTTCTAAAAGCTTAAATTGTATGATATAATAAACAGGTCCGTGTTTTTGGACCTGTTTTTTGTTGGATATTTATTGTCAGAAGGGTATTTATATGAGTTTTTCTGAAAGATTTACGCAGAACTTTGTTGATGAACAAAGATATTTGTATCTATTAAAAGGACTTGGTAATACGGTAGTAATTACGATATTTGCTGTATTGCTAGGTGTATTACTAGGATTTTTAGTTGCGATTATAAGAACATCGCATGAGCAGAATCATAATTTGAAGATTCTAGATTGGCTGTGTAATTTATATTTAACAGTTATAAGAGGAACACCGGTAATGGTACAGCTTCTTATTATGTTCTATGTAATTTTTGCATCTTCAACAAATAAGATATTAGTTGCTATATTAACTTTTGGTATTAATTCGGGAGCCTATGTAGCAGAAATTGTTCGTTCGGGGATCCAGTCAATTGATAAGGGACAATTTGAAGCAGGTAGAAGTCTTGGATTTACTTATTCACAGACAATGAGATTCATCATTGTTCCTCAGGCTATTAAAAATGTTTTGCCTGCACTTATGAATGAATTAATTGTTTTATTAAAAGAAACTTCAGTATGTGGTTATATTGGCCTTATGGATTTAACTAAAGGTGGAGATATAATAAGAAGCCGTACATATGAGGCGTTTCTTCCACTTATCGCAGTTGCAATTATTTATCTTGTAATTGTCTGCGGACTTCAGGCTTTGGCTAAGAGAGTTGAATGGAGGTTACGTGCAAGTGAGCGATAAAAAAGTTTTATTTAATGTAAAAGGCCTTAAGAAGAACTTCGGTGATTTAGAGGTATTAAAGGGAATCGATATCGACATACATGAAGGTGAAGTACTTGTAGTAGTTGGACCTTCAGGTGGCGGAAAGTCTACATTTATTAGATGTCTTAATCTTTTAGAGACTCCTACATCCGGAGATATTATTTTTGAAGGATCAAAGATTAATGAGAAAAGCACAGATGTAAATAAACTTCGTCAGAGAATAGGAATGGTTTTTCAGCATTTTAATTTATTTCCACATCTTTCTGTGCTAGATAACATGACAATTGCACCTGTTAAGCTTGGACTTAAGAACGAGAATGATGCAAAAACAAAGGCTAGAGAGTTACTTAAGTATGTCAATCTTTCAGAGAAAGAAGATTCATACCCAAATCAGCTTTCAGGTGGACAGAAACAAAGGGTTGCGATTGCGCGAAGTCTTGCAATGGAACCTGATGTGATTCTTTTTGATGAACCTACATCGGCTCTTGACCCAGAAATGGTAGGCGGAGTTCTTGAAATTATGAAAGAACTTGCTGAAGATGGCATGACAATGGTTGTAGTTACACATGAAATTGGATTCGCAAGAGAAGTTGCTTCAAGAGTTGCATTTATCGACCAGGGTGTAATTGCTGAAATTGCTCCACCAGAGGAATTTTTCACAAATCCTAAGAATCCAAGACTTAAGGAATTTTTATCTAAGGTTTTATAAAAAAAGGTTGACAAAAGGTACTAGTAATTGTATACTTTTGCAAGTGGCGTCGAATGACGTCTATTATGATGATTTTTTATGGCGTAGCCATTTAAATATCGATTTTATCGATAAGGAGGTGTGTCAGATGTCAATTTGTCCAAAGAATAAATCTTCTAAGGGAAGAAGAGATAAGAGAAGAGCAAACTGGAAGATGGTTGCTCCAAATCTTGTAAAGTGTTCAAAGTGTGGCGAGCTTATGATGCCTCACAGAGTTTGCAAGGCTTGTGGATCATACAATAAGAAAGAGATCATTGCTCAGGATTAATTTAAGATTCTTAAGGACTTTCAGGGTGACCTGGAAGTCTTTTTTTGTTTCTTCGATTTGTATTAGTAAAATGTGTATTATATAATACGAAAAGCTCGGGAAATAAAATATGAAGAAATTATTAAAGTATTTAAAAGAATATAAACTCGAATGTGTTTTAGCTCCATTATTTAAAATGCTAGAGGCGTCATTTGAACTTATTGTACCACTAGTTGTTGCAAGTCTTATTGATGTGGGAATTTCTAATAATAATACAGGCTATATTTATAGATGTGTTTTTATAATGATTTTACTAGGATTTGTAGGACTTATTAGTTCATGCACGGCTCAGTTTTTCGCTGCAAAAGCCGCGACAGGTTTTTCTACAAATCTTCGTAAAGATTTATTTGCACATTTAATGTCTTTATCATTTAAAGAGATAGACGGTATAGGTACCTCTACAATGATTACGCGAATGACGAGCGATGTGAATCAGGCACAGACTGGTGTGAATATGTTTCTACGTCTATTTTTACGTTCGCCGTTTGTTGTTTTTGGCGCTATGATAATGGCTTTTTCAATTGACGTGAAAGCGGCAATGATATTTGTTTATGTAATTATAGTCTTGTTCTTTGTTGTGGGATTTATTATGAAGACAAATATTCCTATGATAAAGAACGTGCAAAAACTTTTAGACAGAGTAATGCTATTAACAAGAGAAAATCTTTCAGGTGCAAGAGTAATTAGAGCTTTTTGCAGGGAAGAAGATGAGATACAGGATTTTTATAGTAGTAACAATAGCTTATTCCTGGCGCAAATTAAAAGCGGTAGGGTGTCGGGACTGATGAATCCGGTTACATATGTGATTGTTAATATAGGAATAATTTGTCTTGTATACTCTGGGGGACTTTCTGTTGATAGAGGAATTCTTACACAGGGACAAGTTATTGCCTTATATAATTATATGTCCCAGATACTTATTGAACTCATTAAGCTAGCAAATCTTATTATTACATTAAATAAGGCAGTAGCGTCAGCTGACAGAGTGGCTGATGTTCTTGATATAAAATGCTCCCAAGATATTATAAGTTCAGATGAGAATAAGACAGACGATAGTGTTGTTAAATTTGAAAACGTTTCTTTAAAATATCACGATTCATCAGATGATGCACTTGAAAATATTAGCTTCACAGTTAAGAAGGGACAGATTGTTGGAATTATAGGAGGAACCGGATCTGGTAAGACATCCTTAGTTTCGCTGATTCCGAGATTTTATGATGCAACAGAGGGCAAGGTTTCGGTCTTTGGAAAAGATGTTAGAAGTTATACTATTAACGAGTTAAGAGATAGGATTGCAGTAGTTATGCAGAAGGCGGTTCTGTTCAGTGGAGATATTAGTAGTAATTTGCGCTTTGGTGCAGGTGACATATCTGATGATGATATTAATGAGGCTGCAAAATTAGCTGTGGCTACTGATGTAGTAGATAGTAAAGGTGGATTAACAGGTAAAGTAGAACAGAATGGCAGAAACTTTTCTGGAGGTCAAAAACAAAGACTTACAATAGCAAGAGCATTAGCGAAAAAGGCGGACATACTCATTCTTGATGACAGTGCGTCTGCGCTTGATTTTGCAACTGAAAAGAAACTAAATAAAAATATTCGTGAAATAGATAATCAGGTCACTTTTATCGTAACACAGAGGGCGTCTTCTATTTTGGATGCGGATATGATAATTGTTTTAGACGATGGAAGGATAGTTGGAATAGGAACATCAGATGAGTTACTGAAATCATGTGATGTTTATAAGGAAATATACTATACACAGTTTGAGGAGGCTAAGCATGAAAAATAAGTCTACCTATAAGGAACTGTTTAATAGAATAAAGCCGTACTTTTTGCTTATATTCGTTTCACTTGTGTTTGCGATTATAACTGTAACTATTACATTGTATATTCCAATTAAGATAGGTCAGGCTATAGACTGTATTGGAGTAAAAACGGATTGGGAAAAGCTTATACCTATATTACTAAGTATTGTTATTGCTTCAATAGGAATAATGATAGTACAGACACTCATGAATTTTGTGAATAACAAGATTACTTTTTCAGTGGTTAGAGATATAAGAAATGATGTTATCAAAAAGATTGAGAGCTTTCCTTTAAGCTATATTGATTCCCATTCCCAGGGAGACATAGTTTCGCGTATGGTTGCAGATGCCGATCAGTTTGCGGATGGCCTTCTTATGGGATTTACACAAGCTTTTATCGGAGTAATGACAATTGTTGGAACACTCGTATTTATGATTAATATTAGTGTAAAGATTACATTAGTGGTTGTTCTTTTGACTCCGTTATCATTGTTTATAGCGGCATTTATATCTAAGAAAACTTATAACATGTTCAAGCTTCAGTCAGAGGTCAGAGGCGAACAGACTGCATATATTGATGAGATGCTAAGCAATGAAAAGGTTATAAAAGCCTTTTCTAAGGAAGAAGATACAGTAGAGAGATTTGTGGAGATTAATAAAAGGCTTAAAGATGCATCACTCAAGGCCATTTTCTTCTCATCACTTACAAATCCAGGAACAAGGTTTGTATATAATGTTATTTACGCTTTTGTAGGTTTGGTTGGCGCATTAAGCGTTTTATCGGGAAGTATGAGTGTAGGTATTCTTACATGTATGCTCAGTTATGTAAACCAATATACAAAACCGTTTAACGAAATTACAAGTGTAATTACAGAATTGCAAAACGCGCTTGCTTGCTTCGACAGAATTAATAAGCTACTTTATGTCGAAAGCGAGGTGGCTGAGACAGAGGATGCAATATTGCTTGATAATCCGGAAGGGGAAATTACAGTAGAAAACGTTTCTTTTTCATACAATAAGGAACGTATGCTTATAGAGAATTTGAATTTATTCGTAAGAAAGGGCCAGAAAGTAGCAATTGTCGGTCCTACAGGAAGCGGAAAGACAACAATTATAAATCTCCTAATGAGGTTTTATGATGTTGATAAGGGTAAAATAACTGTAGATTCAAATGATATAAGGGATTTAACAAGACAGTCACTACGAAAGGCCTACGGCATGGTTCTCCAGGAAACATGGCTTAGGAGTGGGACAATACGTGATAATCTAAAATTAGGAAATAAAGAAGCTACAGACGAACAAATAATAGAAGCATGCAAGAAAGCTCATGCTCATTCGTTCATAAGACGTCTTGAAAATGGTTATGATACCGTAATAGGAGAAGATGGTGGTGGATTATCACAAGGACAGAAACAGTTATTGTGTATTGCAAGAATTATGCTTAGTTTTCCACCTATGTTGATTCTAGACGAGGCAACTTCTTCTATAGATACAAGAACAGAAATAATGATTCAGAGTGCTTTCAATCAGCTTATGGAGGGAAAGACAAGTTTTATAATTGCCCATAGACTTTCAACAATAAAAAACGCAGATATTATCCTTGTTATGAAGGATGGAAATGTTATTGAAAGTGGTAATCATGAAGAACTTATAAAAAAAGAGGGATTTTATTATAATCTTTATAATTCACAGTATGGTGACTAATACATTATTGTGATATAATATTGGATTGTTATGAGTGATGTAAATTGTGAATCATGTGGCAATTTCATATATGATGAAGAATTTGAAGAGTATTACTGCCAGATGGAACTTGATGAAGACGAATACGGCAGACTAGTTCAAAATTCAAATTATAAGTGCCCCTATTTTATATTCAATGACGAGTATAAGGTAGTTCGACATCAGATGTGATTGAATTTACATGGATATTTTTCTTATCAATGGGGATAGGACAAATATAAGGAGATAATAAATGGAAGGAATATTTATCCCAGAGGGTTACAAAAGCCCAAGAACAATTAGAGAAACAGAAGTACAGATTAAAGAGGTAAAAGATTTCTTTGAAGTTGCTCTCGCTAAGGCTCTTAATCTTACAAGAGTATCAGCACCACTTTTTGTTAAGCCAGAATCAGGACTTAATGATAATCTTAATGGTGTTGAAAGACCTGTTACATTTGGTATTAAGGAAAGCGGAGATAAGGAAGTCGAGATAGTACATTCACTTGCTAAGTGGAAGAGAATGGCCCTTAAGAAATATGGTTTTTCACGTGGCGAAGGTCTTTATACTGATATGACAGCGATTAGACGTGATGAGGACACAGATAATCTTCATTCAATCTATGTTGATCAGTGGGACTGGGAAAAGATAATTGATAAATCGGAACGTACAGTAGATACTCTTAAGAAAACAGTTAGATCAATTTACAGTGCTATCGAAGAAACAGAAGATTATCTTTGCAATAGATACCCAGAAATAGAGAGAATTCTTCCAACAGAGATTAAGTTTGTGACAACACAGGAACTCGAGGACAGATGGCCAGACTTAACTCCAAAGGAAAGAGAAAATGAAATCACAAAGGAACACGGAGCAGTATTCCTTATGAAAATAGGTGGAGCTCTCCTTTCAGGTGAAAAGCATGATGGTAGAGCACCAGACTATGACGATTGGGAGTTAAATGGTGATATTATTGTTAATTTCCCAGTATTAAATTCAAGTATTGAGCTTTCATCAATGGGAATCAGAGTTGATGAGGATTCACTTAAGGCACAGCTTAAGATTGCAGGCTGTGAGGAAAGAGCAGAACTTCCATTCCAAAAGGCAATTTTGGACAAAGAACTTCCATACACAATTGGTGGAGGAATTGGACAGAGCCGTATTTGTATGTTTTTCTTAAGACGAGCTCATGTTGGAGAAGTACAGAGCTCAATCTGGAAAGATGGAATAGTTGAATACGCTGCATCAAAGGGCGTAAATCTTTTATAGAATAATTTAGGAGCAAAAAATGGATAAGTTTACTTCAAGCTATTTAAGAAATACATGGATTAAGTTCTATGAGGACAGAGGACATGTAAATTGTGGAGCAGTATCTTTAGTATCTGATGGTTCAACAGGTGTTTTATTTAACGTTGCAGGAATGCAGCCTCTTATGCCTTATCTTTTAGGTGAGAAACACCCTAAGGGAACAAGACTTTGTAACGTTCAGGGATGTGTACGTACAAATGATATTGATTCTGTTGGAGATCAGAACCATGTTACATTCTTCGAAATGATGGGTAGCTGGTCACTTGGAGATTATTTTAAGAAGGAAAGATGTCAGTGGAGTTACGAACTTCTTACAGAGGTGTTCGGATTTGATAGGGATCATCTTGCAGCAACAGTATTTGCAGGTGATGAGAATGCTCCAAGAGATGAGGAAGGCGCAAGATATAGAGAAGAATCAGGCTTTAAAAAAGAAAACATTTTCTACCTTCCAGCAGAAGATAACTGGTGGGGTCTTGAATATGGACCATGTGGACCAGACTCAGAGATGTTCTTTGTTAAAGATGTTCCAGATTGCGGACCAGATTGTAAGCCTGGATGTCACTGCGGAAAGTATACAGAAGTAGGAAATGATGTATTCATGCAGTATGAAAAGCATCAGGATGGACATCTTACAACTCTTAAGCAGCAGAATGTTGATACAGGATGGGGACTTGAGAGAAACCTTGCTTTCCTTAATGGAACAAGTGATGTATATAAAATTGATATTTTTGCTCCAGTTATAGATATTATTGAAAAGGCATCTGGAATTAAGTATGAATCTGATGATAAGTCAACAAAATCAATGCGTATTGTTGCTGACCATATTCGTACAAGTGTTATGCTTATAGGTGATGAGGCAAAGCTTCTTCCATCAAATACAGGTGCAGGTTACATTTTAAGAAGACTTATAAGAAGAGCAGTTCGTCATGCTAGAACTTTAGGAATTAAGACAGCAGATCTTATTACTATTGCTGAAAACTATATTGACGTATCATATGCTGAAAGCTATCCACTTCTTAAGAAGAATCGTTCATTTATTCTTGATGAACTTAAGAAGGAAATTGCTAGATTTGAGAGCACTCTTGAAAACGGAGAAAAGGAATTTAAGAAGATTCTTAATAACGCAAAGGCACAGTCTAAGACATCTATAGAGGGAAAAGAAGCGTTCTACCTTTACGATACATTTGGATTCCCATTGGAGCTTACTGTAGAACTTGCAGAGGAAAATGGATTATCTGTAGATGAAGACGGATTTAAGAAGTCTATGGAAGAGCAGAAACAGCTTGCTCGTGAAAATATGAGCTTCTCTGCTAAGCTTTCAACAGATGACAATGGTGTATATGATTCAATTGACGCTTCTATAGTTTCAGAATTTATAGGATATGATTGCTTAAAGGCTAATGAACAGATAGCAGTGATTGTTGCTGGATCAGACATTGTGAATGAAGTTTCAAAGGATGCAGAAGCAGTCCTTATTACAAAAAAGACTCCATTTTATGCAACAATGGGTGGTCAGCTTGGAGATATTGGTGTTATTAAAACTCCAGATGGAGAGTTTGAAGTAACTGAGACAGTTAAGCTTCCAGGTAATAGAATTGGACATGTTGGAAAAGTAACATCAGGAATTATTAAGACTGGTGATAGTGCTTCATTAGAAGTATGTGAAATTAACAGAGCAAAAACATGTAGAAACCATTCTGCAACTCATCTTTTACAGAGTGCTTTACAGGAAGTTCTTGGAGAAGGTGTTCATCAGGCAGGTTCATCTCAGGACTCGGAAAGAACACGTTTTGACTTCTCATATGGTCAGGCTATGAGTGCTGAAGAAATTGCTAAAGTTGAGGCAATTGTTAATGCAAAGATTTCTGAGGGACTTAAGGTTTCTACAGAAGTATTAAGCATTGATGAAGCAAAGAAGACAGGTGCACAGGCATTATTTGGTGAAAAATATGGTGAGACTGTTAGAGTTGTTTCAATGGGAGATTTCTCAAAGGAATTCTGTGGTGGTACACATGTGAGCAATACAGCTGATATTCAGTCATTTAAGATATTATCAGAAAGCGGTATCGCAGCTGGTACACGTCGTATAGAAGCTATTACAGGAGATAATGTATTAAGCTACTATGCTAATGTTGAAAATATGCTTGCTGAAGCTGCAAAGACAGCAAAATGTTCTGTATCAGATCTTACAGACAAGATTGCTAAGATGCAGGCAGAGATAAAGAGCCTTAATTCTGAGATAGAGTCACTTAAATCAAAGGCAGCAAAAGATGCTCTTGGAAATGTTGAAAATGACATTAAGGATGTTAAGGGTGTTTCACTTTTAGCAACAAAGGTGTCAGGCGTTGATATGAATGGATTGAGAGATCTTGGAGATCAGCTCAAGGAGAAAGTTTCATCAGGAGTCGTTGTGATTGCTTCAGACTGCGATGGAAAGGTTAACCTCATAGCTATGGCAACGGATGAGGCTATGAATAAGGGAGCACATGCTGGTAATCTTATTAAAGGAATTGCTGCTTTAGTTGGTGGTGGCGGCGGTGGTCGTCCAAACATGGCTCAGGCAGGTGGAAAGAACCCTGCTGGAATTGATGCATGTATTGCTGAAGCTGAGAAGGTACTTGGAGATCAGATTAAGTAGTATTTAAACTTTCGTTAGTTGACAAAGACTGTTTAATGATTTATCATAGTAAAGTGTTAAGTCAATGGGGACGACATATTTATTTGTCGTCCCATTTTTTATATCATTGATTTACATAGTATTAAAGTTATAGAAAAGTGAGGAGAACAAAATGTTACAGACAATTACATCCGTAAATGATGTCATCAATGGCATTGTATGGGGAACATTTGGAATTGCCCTTCTATTTATTTCAGGTATTGTGATGACTGCAGTAAATAAGGGATTCCAGTTTACACATGTTCCACATTGGTGGAAAATGACAATAGGTGCTATTTTCAGCGATAAGCATGTTACACAGCACACAGACAAGGAAGATAAGCAGATTTCTCAGTTCCAGTCTCTTTGTACAGCGCTTGCTGCTACAATCGGAACAGGTAATATCGTAGGTATTGCAACTGCTATAATCAAGGGTGGTCCTGGAGCAATCTTCTGGATGTGGATTATGGCCCTTGTTGGTATGATGACAAACTATTCAGAAAATGTTCTTGGTATTTACTATAGACGTAAAAATGAAAAAGGTGCATGGGCTGGTGGAGCTATGTACTACTTAAGAGATGGTCTTGGAGCAAAGAAGGGATGTAAGCAGATAGGCGCTATCTTAGCTGTATTATTCTCAATATTCTGTTTACTTGCTTCATTTGGTATTGGAAATATGTCTCAGGTTAACTCAATTGCAGGTAACATGAAGAGCGCATTCAACCTTGATCCAAGAATTACAGGTTTCCTTCTTGTAATTTTATCTTCATTAGTTATTTTAGGTGGACTTAAGCGAGTTGCTGCAGTTACAGAAAAAATTGTTCCATTTATGGCAATTGCATATATTGCAGGAGCTGTTGTAATTTGTATAATTAATATTGGTCAGGCAGGAGCAGTATTTGGAGCAATCTTTAAGGGTGCATTCACATTTGACGCTGCTGTAGGTGGCGCAGTAGGTTATGGTATTAAGATGGCTATCACATGGGGATTTAAGCGTGGAGCATTCTCTAACGAAGCTGGTCTTGGTTCATCTGTTATGGTTCATTCAAGCTCAAATGTTAAGGAGCCTGTAAGACAGGGTATGTGGGGTATCTTCGAAGTATTTGCAGATACAATCGTTGTATGTACTCTTACAGCATTTGTTATTCTTTCATCAGGCTTTGTAGATCTTACAACGGGAAAGATGCTTACAGAAACAGCTGGTTCTGATCTTGTAGGTATGTGTTTTGGTAACGTATTTGGAGCAATCGGTCCTATGTTCATTGCTGTTGCAATTTTGCTTTTTGCATATTCTACAGTATTAGGATGGAGCCATTATGGAACAACTGCTTTTGAATATATGTTTGGTGAGAAAGCATCAGTTATATATAAGGTTGTATTTGTAGTAATGGTATTCTTTGGATGTACAATGGAACTTTCACTTGCATGGGATTTATCAGACACATTTAATGGTCTTATGATGATTCCTAACCTTATCGGTGTTCTTGTATTATCACCAGTAGTTGCTAAAATTACTGCAAACTATGTTAGAAGAACATTTATGGGTTCAGATGAAAAGCCTATGTATTCAGCATTTGAAGATATTCAGAAAATGCAGGAAGAGGCTCCTAACGTAGAAGAGTAACATAATTTATATCAGCAATTTAAAAGTGGTATCTTATGTGGCAAATTCACAGTAGATACCACTTTTTATTTTTTTATATTGAGGTTACATAAATTTTATGATATAGTGTTACAAAGGGTGTCGTATAAATATATGACATCAGGGGTAAAATATTAGAGCGAAGGTGAAGGTATGGACACAAAAATCTTATTAGAAAACGGAACAAATGAGCTTGAAATTCTTGAGTTTAAACTTGGTGATAATTCGTATGGAATTAATGTAGCGAAGATTCGTGAAATTATTACATATCAGCCAGTTACACCAGTTCCTAATTCACATCCTAGTATTGAAGGTATTTTTATGCCACGTCAGGAAATGATCACAGCTATTAGTTTGAAGAATGCTCTTCAGATGGGTGATTCAGATCCAACTGGTTTATTCATTATTACAAACTTTAATAAATTAGATGTTGCATTCCATGTTGATAAGGTAATAGGTATTAGGAGAGTATCATGGGTTGATATTATTAAGCCAGATGCTACTATTAATTCGGAAACAGACGGTATTTCAACAGGTGTAGTTAAGTTTGATGATAGACTTGTTATTATTCTTGACTTTGAAAAGATTGTTGCTGATATAAGCCCTGAGACAGGACTTAAGGTTCAGGAAGTTGAGACAATGCTTGGACGTGAGAAGTCAGAGGTACCAATTGTTATAGCTGAGGATTCACACCTTCTTAATAAACTTATAAATGATTCTCTTACAAAAGCTGGATATGTTAATGTTCATCGTACAGAAGATGGACTTGAAGCTTGGGAGTACATTACAAAGGCTGTTGAGGACGGAAATCTTGATGATAAGGTTCAGCTTGTTATTACAGATATCGAAATGCCTAGAATGGATGGCCACAGACTAATTAAGATGATTAAGTCAGATGAGCAGACAAAGAATATTCCAGTAGTTGTATTCTCATCACTTGTTAATGAAGAAATGAGAATTAAGGGCGAGCAGCTTGGAGCAGATGCTCAGCTTTCTAAGCCTGAAATCGGAAATCTTGTTCGCGAGATTGATAGACTTTTAACTGAATATAATAAGTAATATATTTTGTCATAGTTAAAAGATCGGACGGGGTATACTCGTTCGATCTTTTTATTTGCAAGAAGATGTGTAAATATCTGTTTTTCGTTGTTTTGCTATTTTTTTTGTGGTAAACTTTTATACGTGAAACTTTGTTTTTTAGGAGCATTTTCATGAGTTCTACAGAAGATTATTTAGACAGATTATTAAGAGGAGTTACGGGGGAACCGGAACCTGAAGAAGAGGAACAGACGGAAGAACCTGTAATAAACCAGGAAATTGAATATATAGAGGAACCGGATGTAGCTGGTGAACCAGCAATAGAGGAAATTCCGGTGTTAGAAGAGATGCCTGTTCTAGAGGATATCTCTATTTCGGATACAACGCCGATTATCGATGACATGCCAGTAATCGATG
>JAUNIR010000138.1:2905-4772 GCA_030523345.1 Lachnospiraceae bacterium | reverse complement strand
TTGCTCAGGCACTTATAAATAATGTTAAACTATAGTGTTGCGGAATTAAGGTTTATTAAAAGTATTGTAAGAATAAGTAATCCAATAATAACCATAATAATGTAAATAACCGTAGTAGTTGAATCTGTTTTGAAAACACATTTTCTAGTTTCGGTTGTCATTGTATAGCCAATTATTTCAAGTTCACGCATGAGTGCCGAACGACCATTGGTTTCATCAGACATAAACATGAAAGACATTAAACGTCCTTTTTCATCCCGAGCATCAAAATACCCTTTTACAAAAAACATTCCTTCCAATCGGCCACACCAAGGTTTCTTGAAATCTAAAGCTTTATCGGAAAGGGATTTTATAATATTAAAATACTTAAAACGCTCTATCTTTGACGAGAGAATCTGCCCATTTAAAGAAACAATATCCCTATCACTTATTTTGGGGGACTGATACCATAATATGTTCATTTGAGACTAATTTAGTTTTAATTAATTAAATAATTTTGAATTTTGAATAATATCTGATTTTATCCTATCAATGCAAGCACCATCAGTTGTATTAATAAGAATTATTGGCAGGTCGTGTATGCTTAGACCTACAATATCTTTGAAATTTTTTTTAATTTCCTTTCTTGCTTTTTCTTCATCTCCATCATATTGATCAAAGAAGGTTCCCAATAATGTTAATTTACAATTATAGTTTTTAAGCAAAGTACCAATTTTTCTTAATTGGGCTTGTTGAGTTGATGTATCTTTATTTAATTGAGTAACATCGAGAAGATAATAAATTATACTATTATTATGTATGATGTTATCATAATCTCTAACCCAACTATTATCCCCTCCTATATCAATAGAAGCATTTAATCTAATAGAACCTTCTTTTGATTTGAGTGTAAATGATTCTATTTTTTCTTTTGCTGTGTTGTCGGTGGTTCCTTTAGGTCGTTTTTTATCACGCAAACGAAACCACAACTCTGTTTTTCCAGAATACTTAGCCCCCAATACAACCAAATTAATATCTTGTTTACTTGCACACAATATGCAAAGATGCATAAAATGAGCTGACATTAAGACTGGGGGAATATATTTTTTTGTAATCATATAACAATCTATATCATTATTTTGTTCTACATTCAAGTAAACTGTACTTAGGGCATTGGCACGAAGACATTGTATATTATAAAAAAAGTAATAGAGATATTACCACTAATAAAACCACTATGATGGCAAGCATAATCAACATCAACCAATTCTTCTTTGGTGCCACTTCATCTGAACGACCCGAAGTCTGTTTGAGTGATGTAATTCTTTTAGGCCGATGTTTGTACGATTTTAAGGGATAGAACTCCACATCTAATGTCCAATCATGTTTAAAGGTTTCCTGTTGCTCAAATGAGAGAGAACGTCCACCTTCAATACCTCCCTTATAAAGCAATGTATCAAA
Source organism: Lachnospiraceae bacterium (assembly GCA_030523345.1). Classification (GTDB taxonomy): domain Bacteria; phylum Bacillota; class Clostridia; order Lachnospirales; family Lachnospiraceae; genus UBA2868. Next base: position 3,332 of record JAUNIR010000138.1, on the reverse strand, counting down.
GTCTGCCTTCAGTTGTATCATTTCATTATCTTTGATGAGCTTTTCTTGGAAACTCGTCAATTTTATTGCAAGATGGTCAACCCCATTCATTCTGTCTCTGAACATTTTTTGCCAATTTGACATATGCTGATACCACACTGTATCATTCGGCTTATCAGGAGTAACATCCTTATTCAACGCATATTCATAAAGTTGGAAATAATCTTCGCGAACTTTCTGATAAGTATCATGACTATTAGTAAATTGACCACTAGCATTAACACCTACTGTTCCCTTTTTGCTTCCATTTATAGAAACATTTGTATCACTACTTTTCTTAGTGGACACTTCGGAAGTTTGTTCATCTTTTATTACGATTCTCTTCGCACCTAAGTCTCTAAGTAGCTCTAATAGTTCACGTATCTGACTTCTGAAGATTTCGGCTTTA
>JAUNIR010000138.1:0-2895 GCA_030523345.1 Lachnospiraceae bacterium | reverse complement strand
GCTTTATAATTTTCTGCCTCAAGATATTCGCTTGGATTGTAGGGATGGCATATATATAAGACTTGAGAGTTAGCATATCCATTAGGAAATGACAAACCTTTTTCATCCAATAAAGATAAAAGATCTGGAGTTAAGACCAAAAAACTATCAGGCAAAAATCTAAACTCTTTATCAATAACCAAGTATTTTCTTTTCTCTTTAGGTATTTCTAAAAACAGATTGCCAAAATCATTTGCAGCCTCTTGTAATTCTAACTGAAACTTCTGTTTGCTAAAAAGTTTGAAATTCAATGGGGCTTCCTTATACTGAATAATATCCTGTAGTTTTTGATAACGTTCATAAGGAACTTGAGATTTTAGGCGGAAAACTCCACGTAATGCTACAGCACTTTTATCGTCGGGGCAAAGTTGAAGCGATTTTTCTATGTTCTCGTAAGCATTTTTTTGATCTTGCAAACCAAAGTAATAAGTACATGCCAGCACATCATATAAGTCTGATTGATAATCAAATGTGCATTCATACTTCAGTAACCTCTGGAGTACAGATTCTATCTGTTTGATATAGAAGAGTTTCCCTTCACTGTTTTTTTGAGACACCTCTTCATACATGGAATATAAACGCTCTGCTTCTTTACATATCTCATGTGCATCCGTTTGGTCAACAGATGGATCGTCTGTTCCCCAACTATTCTCACACTTTGAACAGTAGAACTTATACTTATCGCCATCTATTGCCTCAAATGGTGCCTGCCATATCGCTCTGTGCTTATCCACAATTTTGCCCACCAGTCGGGCACAGGCTTTCATGCCTATTCTTTCACCATAAGATGCTGCTACTTCAGAGATTCTATCCTCTTTTTTACCAAATACCCGTATGACACGTCCCCATGTGTTTTTTTTCTCGGCACAACACCAACAGCCACATTTAGGACATCTAGCCCAAATAATCTTCTTTTCTTCCATAATGATTTATTTGCTTTATTTTAAGTTTACTATCAAACAAAAAAGTCATAATGTCACGCAGTTTACTCGGAATGACATTTACAATAAGGTATAATATGTGTGTTGGTGACAATTTTGACGCAAGACATTCAAACAATGCGCTTCCCATGGATTCCATATTATTTTTCTCGTTCTCCAAACCCTTCCTATTTGACGCCCAACCAAGAACACACAATCATTGGGTTGATATAAGTGTTGGATGTTGCTATTTTGATTTTGCAGTAACTCTACAGTTCCTTTTGACAATCCTGCAGAATTATACCCAAAACCCTTAACAGAAGGATGTGAAATACCAGATACCGCAAATTGCATAAGACCTCCACCTAAAGAATGCCCATATACATTTATCTGATTATTCCCAGCAGACTGCTGAACATATAGCAATAATCCCAAAGCCATTTTGTAGACAATATCTGCCCGTAATAATAATTGTTGAATATTGGTAACCCAATTTCTTATTTTTACAGTACCACGAAAGCCTATGAGAATAGCACTTTTATTGGCATCAAGAGCTAAATATCCATATAAACAATGGGGTAAAGTAAATTTCCCTGAGATTGAATACCCTGCAACTTTTATTGTATACTTATTTATGCGACAGACTCCAACTTTTGAAACGTTATTATCTTGAAATACCGAATATGCTAAATCCGCTAAACAAATACCATCTTCCAAAGCAGGAAATGCTTTTTTATGACATATAACATTTTTGACATAATTTTTCGCTATATCTAAAAGTGCTGCAATAGCCTGTTTTTTGGGTGATAAAACTATTATCATTAGTTTTATAAATACCTTGATATCGTGTACCCACGAATGTTTCAACATTCTATTCGCCCTATTAACCAATGCTTTTTTTATTTTACCATCTTTCTCATCTATATTAATGTTGACTATCAACATTAGATTATCAATAATTGAATAGTATGCCATCATTGATGCCAAATTTCTTTCAGGTTTGACATTAACAATCCTTAAAAGACAACTATGGAATAATTTATCGGCATCCGAACCATTTGTCATACGATGTATTTGTAACATAGAAAACAGCACATCGCGACACATTTGAACCAAATAATTATATCTCGTGGATTTAATACTATTATCAATAATCCATATGATTTCTTCAAGACTATTTACATTACCAGATTCCAGTTGTGTATGAACATTTTTATTGAGATTATTTAAAAATCCAAAAGCACTCCTAACTGCTCTCTGCTTTATTTTGAAATCATGAACAAGCTGTTTATCTAATGCAATTGAGTAGTCCATATAACCCTAATAAAATTAATTAAAGAACTATCCTATCTGTTCAATATTTAAGTAAACTGTACTCAAAGCATTGGCGCGTTTGAGATCAACGCCATAGATGCGCATGAAGGCATCAGCGACGAGTTGGCCACCATTGGTGGTGACGGGATTGCTGAAGGTCTGTGTGACGACCTCGACCGACATGCCTGGCTCAAGCAGGATGCCGTTGCAGTTCTTTCGCTGCTTCACAGTAATTCTGAATCTTGGCATAATGTGTTTGTTATAAGTTAGAACAATAAATCCATGTTACAAAAAAGGGCACAGCCTTGACTTCGCCATATTTTGCCTTGTTAGGTTCTGGGAAATACCTGTGTCAACAAATATAGTAAAGCAGTCCGTGTCCTTGAAGAAGGATACAGACGTGCTTGACTAAATTGTTTGTGACACGTGGTGCGAAGCCGTTGCTTCTGTTGAATTTCCCAGATTCAACAAGGTCAAACGATTTGGTCTTGCTCGTCTTGCAATATGTCCGTCTTGCGTGCTTTCGTACGTTCGACATCGCAAATGTAGTGTATTTCGGAGAAACGACCAAACATTTGGCAGAAAAATTGTTTTCTGTGACATATCACGGACTGCTTAATGC
>JAUNIR010000137.1 GCA_030523345.1 Lachnospiraceae bacterium | reverse complement strand
AGAAAAATATTTTTCCATATCTTAATGAATTTGCGCAGGATACATTTACAAAAGTATGTAACGAATTTTTAACAATCCTTAATAAAATGGATAAATTACCAATTAAAGTATGTGATAGTGGTACATGGATAGGAAAAGTTGGAAATATTGATATTGTACTTAGTGACAATAACGATAGAAATATTATTTCTATTTGTGAGTTTAAAAAAGACTCTATTTCTTTTGAAGACTTTGAGTGGCTTAAATTCTGTGTATCAAAAGCTAAAATTACTGACGATTTTTATTATTTATTTTCAAAAAAAGATTTCGACGAACGAATTAAGAATTATGCTTTAGAGGTAAATAATTTAATTCTTATTGATTTATCAATGTTATAAAAATGAGTAAAACTATATTTATTGCAGAGAAACCAAGCGTCGCTCGACAGTTTGCACAAGCTCTCAAATTAAAAACACAAAATCATAATGGATATATGGAATCTGAAAATACCATTATTACATGGTGCGTAGGACATCTTGTGACTATGTCTTATCCTGATGCATACGATGAAAATCTAAAAAAATGGTCATTTTCAACATTACCTTTTTTACCAGAAACATACCTATATCAAGTTATTGATAGTGCAAAAGAGCAGTTCTCAATTGTTAGTAAGCTTCTCAATAGAGAGGATGTTGACACCATTTATGTATGTACTGACTCTGGACGTGAAGGAGAATACATTTACAGATTAGTTGAAATGCAGGCTAATGTTACAGGTAAAAATCGTAAACGTGTATGGATTGATTCACAAACAGATGAAGAAATAATACGCGGAATAAAAGAAGCAAAAGATCTTTCGCAATATGACGCTCTATCTGACGCAGCTTATCTAAGGGCTATAGAAGATTACTTAATGGGAATCAATTTTTCAAGAGCATTATCGCTTAAATATTCGCAGTCGATAAAAGATTTTTTAGGCGTCGATAAGGCTGTAGTCGCTGTAGGACGTGTTATGACATGTGTCCTTGGTATGGTTGTTCAAAGAGAACGCGAAATCAGAAATTTTGTTAAGACACCTTTTTATAAAATCTTAACTAATGTCTCTTTAGATAATACAGATGATGCTGTCAGTTTTCCGGCTGAATTTAAAGCAGTCAAAGGGTCTGATTATTTTGAATCCCCACTTTTATACTCAGAAAAAGGATTTAAAAATAAAGAAGATGCTGAAAAAATGATAAGCGTTCTTCCGTCTGAAGTTATTCTAAAATCCAAGGATAAAAAGAAGGAATCAAAGAATGCTCCTTTTTTATATAATTTAACTGATTTACAAGATGAGTGTTCAAGACTATTTAAAATTAGTCCTGATCAAACACTTTCAGTTATTCAGACATTATATGAACGAAAACTTGTTACATACCCAAGAACTGATGCACGAGTTTTATCGTCGGCAGTTGCAAAAGAGATTCATAAGAATATTGGTGGGTTAAAGCGATATTCTATATGCTCTGAACTAGCAGATGAAGTGTTAAATAGTGGAACCTATAAAGATATAGCTAAGACAAAGTATGTTAATGATAAAGCTATTACCGATCATTATGCAGTTATTCCAACAGGACAAGGGATAGAGGCACTTAGTTCTTTACCAGAAGTGACACAGAAAGTATATGAAATAATTGTTAGAAGGTTTTTATCTATTTTTTATCCTGCAGCTGAATTTGATAAGGTTTCGGTTTGTGTAAAAGCTAACAATGAGAGCTTTTTTGCTAATTTTAAAGTTATGACTTTAGAAGGTTACCTAAAAGTTACGAATTATTCTTTTTCAAAGAAAAAAGATATATCTGGAAAGGTACAGGATAGTAGCGATGAAAATACTGATACTAATTCCGATAAATCAAAAGATGAAGAAGAAATAAAGGTCGATGCAGAGTTTCTCAAGGTATTTGATACTTTAAATAAGGGCGACAAATTGTATTCTAAGGGGTTCGAGATTAAGGAGGGAGAGACATCACCTCCGAAGCGTTATAATTCAGGCTCACTTATGAAAGCTATGGAAAACGCTGGCCAGCAGATTGTTGATAACGAAGACTTAAGAGCTTTGCTTAAAGGTAGTGGTATAGGCACACCTGCTACTAGATCGGGGATACTTGAAAAGCTATGTAAAAATGGCTATCTAAAAAACAATGCAAAAACGCAAGTTATTACACCTGAACTTATGGGTGAAATGATTTACGATGTTGTAGATAACTCAATAAAACCACTTTTAGATCCTAGATTAACAGCTAGTTGGGAAAAAGGTTTAAACCAGGTTGCAGAAGGCGAAACGTCATATGACGAATACAAAGAAAAACTTTATGATTATGTTAAAAGGCGTACAGACTATGTGAGGACATTAAATAATCAGAGTTTTTTACGTTCAAGATATTTAGAAGCAGCCAAGTATTATAAACAAACTAAAAAGACGAAGAAAACGGAGAAAAAATAATGGCAAACATTAAAATTACTGATCTTTTTGATTTAAATGAAACAATTTCTGCTGATTATCTTAAAGGTTTTGAATACCCATGGGAGGCATTAGCATCAATTAGTGAGTATATAGTTAAGCTTGGAAATACTCTTGATTTAAATGAGTTTAATAAAATTGGAGATGATGTATGGATTCATAAAAGTGCTAAAGTGTATCCTTCTGCGTGTTTAAATGGGCCATTAATTGTTTGCAAAGATGCAGAAATACGTCATTGTGCATTTATAAGAGGATCTGCAATTGTTGGTGAAGGTGCTGTTGTAGGTAATTCAACAGAACTTAAAAATGTTATCTTATTTAATAAAGTTCAAGTTCCTCACTATAATTATGTTGGCGATTCAATTCTTGGTTTTAAGGCACATATGGGCGCTGGTTCAATTACGTCTAATGTAAAATCAGACAAATTAAATGTTGTAATTAAAGGTGATGGAGTAGAAATACCTACAAATCGAAAAAAAGTAGGAGCTATGTTGGGAGATAATGTAGAAGTTGGATGTAACAGTGTATTAAATCCAGGTACAATTCTTTGCAAAGGAGCAAGTGTATATCCATGTTCATGTGTAAGAGGCGTAATTAAAGAGAATGGTATATATAAAAAAGCTGGTGAAGTAGTGATTAGAAATTAAATAATATTTATTCGTAAATTATACGCTATTACTAGATTTTTGCTTGTATTTGTGAGAAAATATTAATTGGTCATTTTGCGTTTGCTTATAGAAGCATCGCGTAAATAATAAAATAAAAACACTGAAAGGAGTTTTCACATGATTTACACAAAAGAAGTTGAAAACATGTGCCCAGTTGCTCAGGGTGTTAACCACGGTTGTGCACCTATTCCAGAAGAAGCAAAGTGGGTAAAATCAAAAGAAGTAAAAGATATTTCAGGTTTCACACACGGTATTGGTTGGTGTGCTCCTCAGCAGGGTGCCTGCAAACTTTCTTTAAACATTAAAGAAGGTATTATTCAGGAAGCTTTAGTTGAGACAATCGGATGTTCTGGTATGACACATTCAGCTGCTATGGCTGCTGAAATTCTTCCAGGAAGAACTGTTCTTGAAGCACTTAATACAGACCTTGTTTGTGATGCTATCAATACAGCTATGAGAGAGCTTTTCCTTCAGATCGCTTATGGTCGTTCACAGTCTGCTTTCTCAGAAGGTGGTCTTGCAGTTGGTGCTGGTCTTGAAGATCTTGGTAAAGGACTTCGTTCACAGGTTGGTACAATGTACGGAACACTTGCTAAGGGACCTAGATACCTTGAAATGGCAGAAGGTTATGTAACAGGTATAGCACTTGATAAAGATAATCAGATTATCGGTTACAAGTTCGTATCACTTGGTAAGATGACAGACTTCATCAAGAAGGGTGACGATCCTACAACAGCTTACGAGAAGGCTTGCGGACAGTATGGTCGTGTTGCTGACGCTGTTAAGATCATTGATCCTAGAACAGACGAAGAGATTAAATAATAGAAGGAGGAAATTAAAATGGCTTTATTTGAATCATATGAAAGACGTATTGACCAGATTAACAAAGTCCTTGCTGAGTATGGTATCTCTTCAATCGAAGAGGCTGAGAAAATCACAAAGGACGCTGGCCTTGACGTATATAACATGGTAAAGGGCATTCAGCCTATTTGTTTTGAAAATGCATGTTGGGCATACACAGTTGGTGCTGCAATTGCAATTAAGAAGGGTTGTAAGAAGGCAGCTGACGCTGCAGCAGCAATCGGTGAAGGACTTCAGTCATTCTGTATTCCTGGTTCAGTAGCAGATACACGTAAGGTTGGTCTTGGACATGGTAACCTTGGTAAGATGCTTCTTGAAGAAGAGACAGAGTGTTTTGCATTCCTTGCTGGTCATGAATCATTTGCAGCTGCAGAAGGTGCAATCGGTATTGCAGAGAAGGCTAACAAAGTTCGTCAGAAACCACTTAGAGTTATTCTTAACGGTCTTGGAAAAGATGCAGCTCAGATTATCGCTAGAATTAATGGTTTCACATTTGTAGAAACAGAATATGATCCATATACAAATACAGTTAAAGAAGTAGCTAGAATTCCATATTCAGAAGGTCTTCGTGCTAAGGTTAACTGTTATGGTGCAAACGATGTTTGTGAAGGTGTTGCAATCATGCATAAGGAAGGTGTTGACGTTTCTATCACAGGTAACTCAACAAACCCTACACGTTTCCAGCATCCAGTTGCAGGTACATACAAGAAAGAATGTACAGAGCAGGGTAAGAAGTACTTCTCAGTAGCATCAGGTGGTGGTACAG
>JAUNIR010000136.1 GCA_030523345.1 Lachnospiraceae bacterium | reverse complement strand
ATGGGATTTATATTCTTGAATTTTATAAAAGAGACTTTTTTTATTATTCTTATTTATATGTGTCTCGTAGCAATTGTTAAGACAGATAAGTTTATCACGAAAGAAAATAAAAGAATATTTTTTACTGCTATTACTCTATGTATTATTGTACTTTTGGTTAATTATACTGAGTCATGTATATATGAAAAAATAGACCTTCTATATATACGGCAAATTGCTTCCCTGACAGGTTACTGTATTAGACCAATCATTATTCTTTTTCTGATAAAGTTATGTATGCCCCAAACCAAACATATAATTTGGTATGTAATTGTATCTATAAATGTATTAATGTATGTTACCAGCCCATACACACACTTATGCGTATATTTTACTGAAGAGAACCTCTTTAATCGTGGTCCTTTTGGTTATTTAGTATTTATAATCTGTGCATGTGAGCTTTTGCATATTACATTAGATTCCTTCATTAACCATCGCAAAGACAGTATTAAACGTTGGTTCTTACCACCATTATGTTCATTACAAATTGTATATGCTGTTTTTAATGATTATAAAAGCATTTCTCTTACATATCCTTCTTCACTTAACCAAACGCTACCAATTGTGATGGTTTTGTTTTATTTATTCTATCATTTACAACTTGCTGAACAATACGAAAAAGAAGCACTCCAAAAACAAAAGCTCCAGTTAATGATTTCGCAAATAAAACCACACTTTTTCTTTAATACCATTACAACAATACAAGCACTTTGCAATATTGATCCTCAAAAAGCATCTGACACATTAGGTGTTTTTTCAACATATGTCAGACAAAACATATCTACACAAACTGAAAATCTCATACCATTTGATCAGGAATTGCAACATGTAAAAACATTTGTTGATATAGAACTACTAAGATTCCCAAATATCGAAGTTAAATATGATTTGCAAACAACGGACTTCGATATCGTCGCACTATCTATTCAACCATTAATTGAAAACTCCATTAAACACGGAATTCGCTCTAGAGAACATGGAATCGTTTCGTTAGCGACAGAAAAAACAAAAAATAGTATAACAATTACAATTGAAGATAACGGAATTGGTTTTGATGTAAATACATTAGACGATTTAGATAATACTCATATAGGAATTAGTAATGTACGCAACCGTTTAGAAATTCTTCAACATGCAAACATGAAAATATATAGTAACAGTAATGGTACAAAAGTAATAATTAATATCCCAAGGGAGGATTAATATGAATGTTTTATGTATTGATGATGAACCATTTGTATTACAGCAAATAATGTTAATCTGTCGAAAATCGAACTGCTTTTTGTCAGTAGATGGTTTTCTGAAACCAGAAGAAGCGCTTGCTTTTTTAAAAAACAACCATGTTGATGTTGTATTTCTTGACATAAACATGCCTAAAACAAGTGGATTATCTTTGGCAGAGGAAATCAAAGCTGCATATCCTCAAATTGCTCTTGTTTTCGTCACTGGATATTCTGAGTATGCAATTAATGCTTTTCAATTGCATGCTGACGGTTATCTTACTAAGCCAATTTCTGTAGATGACGTGAAGGCAGAAGTAGCACATATAGAACAACAAAAAAAACGTTTTAATATCGATTCTGATGTTTTTATTCAAACTTTTGGAAACTTTGAAGTATATGCAAATGGGGTTTCGGTAAAATTTGACAGGAAAAAATCAAAAGAAATACTTGCATACCTTGTTGATAAAAGGGGAACTGGTGTTACTCGTGCCGAACTTGCATCCATAATATGGGAAGATGAATTGTATGACCACTCCAAGCAAAAGCAGCTAGACGTATATATTCAAAGTCTAAAAAAGACACTTAATGCTTATGATATTCAATATATATTTGAAATGGAAAAAGGCGAATTAAGAGTAAATCCGCCTTCATTTCAGTGTGACTTCTATGATTTCCTAGATAAAAAAGGGAACTCATCTTTATCATATTCTGGCAATTACATGAACGCCTATTCCTGGGCTGAATCCACTAAAGCGTATTTATCATTTAAGAAATAAAGAAGAGAGAAAATAACTTACAAAAAATGAGTTAACATTAATCATCCACCAAACTCCAACCAATATTACGTTTATTTCTCTTCTTTCTTTTTTCAGCTTCAGGTTCTTCATTGGATGAATTAGCTTCTGGCATTACTACAACATCTACAGCAGATGTACTTTCTTTTTGTTCAATATCATTTTTTTGTTCCTCTTTCTTATTTAATTCATCAAGTACATAATCAATATTATCGTATTCCAAAATTCTAAGATATTCAGGATCTATAGCCTGTGGAATTCTTTTTTCAAGATTAGCATAAGCTCTATATGTCAGCTTTATATCTGCAATCTCTTTTTTTAGGCTATTGATATCTTCTATTAATTCTTCCTTTTCAGCTAAAACCATTCTGAGCGACGTGTCCTTAAGCCCTAATGATGCCAGTTCATAAGGTGCTGGAAATTGAGAAAAAGGTTATTAAGAAAAAGAGCATCAGTGGTCAAAAACCAGGAAATGATGAAGCAGAAAAATCTGATTCGGAGGTAGAAGGTTATCATAAGGAACCAGGTGGAGAAGATGAAGAATGGTTCCATCCTGGTGGAAAGACTGATGAAAGATCTCCAAAAGATGGTCAGGAAGCTCATACAGAAACAGGAGGGGATGAGAAGAGACCACAAAAAGAGGAAGTTTCGCTTAAAAAGTTTGTTCCAGTATGTGTTGATAAAAATAGCGGCATGTATGTGTTTATGATTGTACCAATGCCAATGCAATTATTTTATTTATGTTCGAAAATATATAAAAATCAATATGAATTTAGACATCCTAATATAGGAAAACCGGGCTTGGTGGACACACTTACTATAAAAGAGGTAGCGTTGTATCTATTAGGTAATCCTACAAAATTATCATATACAAAATATTTAGAGATTGTAGAGAGAATGAAATGGACGTCGGTATCTGCATCAAGCACATTCTATAAGATAGAAGATGGTTATTGCAGAATATCTGAAGATGAGTATTTGACAGAAGATTTATTATTTGTCGATGAAAGTGCTATAAATATGGTTAAAAAATTCTTGTTAAAAGCACTTGAAGAAAAAGAGTATATATCGCTGTTAGATTTTGATGATTTCTCTGAACTTCCTGAAATTGGTTATGAGTGGAATGCTTTTTTATTAGAGACTATTGTCACGAAATATATTTCTGAATTGAAGATTATAAGTCCTGATTATAAAGATAGGAGATATCAAAGATCATTTATTGTTATGTGTGATTTAGGTATAGAGTCTTATTCAGAATTAGTTGCTTATGTATTTAAAAATAATGGATATATTTCGTTGAGTGAAGGAAGGTTTTTATCATTTTTGGTTGTTAATGGATTGGCATATAAGATGATTCCTAAAGAAATAGGTAATTCAGAATATTTTAAGGTTGAGAAAGAATACTATGTATTAATATGATGAGCAGGTAGGTGAGTATATGTTTTATGATTTGCAATCTAAAGAATTACAGGAAAAATATAAACAAATGCTGAAAATCATGGGACAACTGTCGAATTTGTTTTCTGAAAACGAATGTCCTTATCTGGCATATCGTGCACATGAAAATATTTTTTGTAAATATTTAGAAGCAGAAAACCTGGCTCGTTCAGATTGCTCTGCAGATGCAAAAAAGGGGCAAGTTGGCATAGGTTTAAAAACCTGGATGGGTGGAGATGATCAGAAAGTTGCCGAATTTGGAAAATTAAAATCCAGTTATGCAAATTTGTCTGGAATGGATTTAGTTAGAAGAATTGCAGAATATAGGAATGAGAGAATTAGAGTAACAAAGAAATTACATGGTATTGATGAAATGTTATATCATGTGGTTAAAAGAGTTCCAGGGGCAATGCAAATATTAGAATGTGCATTTGATCCAATTGATACCAGTTGCCTTAGAATTATTTCTGGCAAAGGAAATGATAATAATACATATTTTACTGATGGAAAACATGAGTATCATTTTAGTATTTCTAAAAATACATTGTTTATGATTTTTAGTGATCTTGAGTTGCTAGATGAATTTTCAGTACCAATATTAGATGATCCATATAAACTATTGATGTCATTATTTGTTTATGGAAAAGATAGCAGATCTCAGAAAATTGATTATTTAGTTGATGTTGGAGACATGCAACTGGAAGTTGAGTCAATTTTGACATCGAAGCCACGTTTATGCCTTCCATTGTATTCAAAGAAAAAAGATGAGAAGTTTGTAGCTGCAAAAAGTGGATTAAATCAATGGAATGCAGGCGGTAGAACAAGAGATGTAAATGAAATCTATATACCTTATAATGCTCCAGATAGAAATCGTTGTTTGGATTTCTTTCCACCACGTGACACTCCATTTACCTTACATCTTCCGGATGGAACAGAAATATCGGCAAAAGTATGTCAGGAAGCAGATAAGACAAATCCGAAGTTAGGGAAAGCTATTATGAGCAACCCAAATAAAGTTTTAGGAAAATGGTTGCTTAGGGATGTATTTGAACTTCCTGAAAAAACAGTAGTAACTTATGAAATGCTCGAAAAATTTGGCGTGGATAGTGTTGTGTTTACTAAAAACAGTGATGGTGATTATTCGGTTGATTTCTCAGAAATCGGTACATACGAAGAATTTTATGGAGAAGAGGAATAAACCTCTTCTTCTTTTTAAGAATACAATTGCGGCGCGCCGCGATTTTTGATATATTTTATTGTAGATTAATATATCATGGAGAGACAGATATGAAAAAATTGAAATGCGCCTCTTTTTTTGCT
>JAUNIR010000135.1 GCA_030523345.1 Lachnospiraceae bacterium | reverse complement strand
TACATAAAAAAATCTCTGAGGGATCCATATGTAATCCTGTGTTTAAGCAAGAAAGAAAATTGCTCGGATATATCACCGGAGAAGAGTTATTAGAAAAAAAGATCTGGTATCTTGGTTCTAGTAAGTATTTTTATGATGGTTCTGTAAAAAAAATACCATATCGTGAGTGGTACAAAGAAAAAAAACATTTGGATATTGCTAGTAATCTCAGGGAAAAAATAGAGGTTGAAAGAGACTATTCAGAGTATATGGGTGTCGTAGAGGCAAATAAAAAATATATTCAAAACTTAGTGTACGAGGCAGAGAAATATATATGCGATACCATGGAAAAATATAAGGATAGAAACTATATTCCAACAGTTTCTTTTTCGGGAGGGAAAGACTCTACTGTTGTTAGCCGACTTGTAAGAGATGCATTGCAGGATAATACAGTAATTCATTTTTTTGGCGATACAACACTTGAGTTTAAGGAAACATATGAATATGTTACAGAAAAATTTAGGCATGAAAATCCAATGGTACCTATGATACCGAGCGAAACAGAAAACGATTTTTTTAAATTATGTAAGGTTTTTGGTCCGCCAAGTCAGCATGAACGATGGTGTTGTACTATATTCAAGACAAGTAATTTGAATAAGGAATTGGAAAATCTTCCTGGAAATAGTCTGTCATTTTTGGGAATTCGTCATAGTGAATCCACAGCGCGTAAGTCATATGAAAGAACGCAAGAACATTCAAAAATATCATCACAGATAAATGCAATGCCAATTATTGAATGGACCGATTATGATGTTTGGCTTTATGTCTTGTATAAAAATATATTGATTAATGATTGTTATCAGTATGGTTATAAAAGAGTAGGATGTTGGTGCTGCCCTAACAATTCTGATTGGTCAATGATGTTAACGGAAATATATCATCCTGATGATATGCAAAGATGGAAAGACATGGTTTATGAATTTGCAGAAAAAACAGGCAAAACTGATCCAGATGATTATTACGAAGAAGGACGATGGAAAACCAGAAGAGGGGCAAGTGGATTAAAAGTAAAGAATGTATCAATAATGGATACAGCGTGTAATTTATCTGATAAAGCAAGAAATATTATTATAGATAAGAAAATTAATAAGGATGTTATTGAATTATTAAAACCTTTAGGTGAAATGAAAATTGTTGAAAAGAAAGATGCAACATATATTTCTTTTTATGATAATGACAAATCAAATGTATATAGAAAATGTTTTGAATTGATTATTACATTTGGAACTAATGTTATAAAGGTTTTACCAGAGGAAAGAATTGATGTAACGAATTTGGTTAATAGAATAAAATGCCAAATGAGAAAATATCAGTTTTGTATTAGATGTTCAGCATGTGATTCTGTATGTCCGCATGGTGCGATAGATACTATTCATGGAAAGTATACTATAGATGAAAACAAATGTGTTCATTGTAAGAAATGCATAGCTAAGTTTTATAACGGATGTATTATATGCGATAAAGTTTCGGGAAAGAAGGAATCGTGATGATATATTTTGATAATGCCGCAACAACAAAATATAAACCTGATTCAGTGTATGAAGCTTTTATGCACTATGCAAAAGATATAGGAGTTAGTCCAGGAAGAGGTAGTTATAGTGCTGGAATTGAAGCATCAAGAATGCTGTTTAATTGCAGGAAAGTGGTGGGTAAATATTTTGGTTTAGGGAATAATAATGTTGTATTTACAAAAAATTCTACGGAAGCAATAAATCTATTTTTTAATGGATTTCTTTGTAAAGGCGATCATGTAATTATTTCGTGCTATGAACATAATGCAGTACTAAGACCGTTGCAGTTATTAAAAGAGAATGGCGTAATAGAGTATTCTGTTATTGATAGAGACGATTTAGAGTTATCTCCAAATGAAATATTACTTAAGTATAAAAGAGAAAACACTAAATTATTAGCTATTACGTTAGCGAGTAATCTTACAGGACGTAAGGTTTTTAATGAAGAATTAATAAGATGTGCTAAAAAGCAAGGAATATATACTTTTGTGGATTCTTCGCAAGGCGCAGGAAAAATACCTGTGTCTATGAAAGAGCAGAGTATTGATTATCTTGCATTTACGGGACATAAAGATTTATTGGGACTGCCAGGAGTTGGAGGATTATGTTGTTCAGAAAAAGGAATGGTTAAGCCACTAATCCAAGGTGGAACAGGCGTGTTAGGAGATAGTTATACGAATCCAGATGTGTTTCCAGAGGGACTGGAAGCGGGAACACTGAATATGCCAGCTATATGGGCATTAAAGACTGCTATTGAGTATTGTTCAGATAAAAGAGATGAGATTGTCGCAAAAGAAAAAGAATTAACAAAATATCTTATTGATAAACTTAAGTCGATAGAAGAAATAATCATTTATGATGAGCAATATGAAAGAGTATCGACTGTAGGAATAAATGTAAAAGGGAAAGCTTCGAGTAAAATTGTGGAGTTGCTTGATGAAAACAACATTTGTACGCGCGGAGGTATACATTGTGCAATATTAGCGCACGAAGCACTTTTTACAAAAGAAGTAGGTGTAGTGCGTATTAGCTTGAGTGCAAATAACACTAAAGAAGAAATAGATACTTTGATTGAAGTATTAGAGAAATGTAGGTGAGAATATGTATATAGCCTTTTTTAGTACAAGTGATGTATTTGAAGCTGAAGAAAAATTAAAAAGTAATGACATAATATGCAAGGTTGTTCCAACACCTGTGACCGATAAAGCATACTGCGGTGTTTGCTTGGAAGTATCAATTGATGTTGACTTACATTGTATAAAAGAAATGGAATTTAATATTGTTGGTGGAGAGTAATGAAATGTCATTTAAGGAATTGGGGTTATTAAAACACTATAAAACATATAAGAACAATATTGTTAAAGAGTTTTATACGCCGGTATTGTGTGAAGCTGCGTTGTATCAAAGATCAGTAGGTTTTTTTTCATCGACAGCGCTTATTGAATTAACAAAAGGCATTTCCGGCTTGGTAAAAAATGGTGGAAAGATTCAGTTTATTGTTTCGCCGTTTTTGTCCAAAGAAGATGTTGAGGCGATAGAAAAAGGATATGAAAAAAAGGCCATTATAGAAAATGCATTATTAAGAGAATATCATGAACCAGAAAATTACTTTGAAGAGGAAAGATTAAACTTATTAGCACATTTAATTGAAAATGGAACACTGGAGCTAAAAGTTGCGTTTACACCACCAAATAAATCTTCTGGAATGTATCATGAGAAAGTGGGGATAGTGCAGGATGGTGAAGGAAACAAAATAGTATTTACTGGTTCCCTAAATGAAACAATAAATGCTTTTTATAATAATTATGAATCTATAGTTGTATTTTGTTCATGGGAAGAGTCAAAAGAATATGCAGATGAAATGCAAAAAGATTTTGATTTGTTGTGGAGTGGAGAAGATCCAGATCTGGAAATAATTGATTTTCCACAAGTTGTTAAGGATAGAATTAAAGTACATAAAAAAGCAACATATGATTCAAATATCGATGACATAGAGAATGATAAATGCTCGGATAAAAAAATAAAAGGGATTCCCTGTATACCTGAAGGATTTAAGCTTAGAGAATACCAAACTGATGCTATAGAAAAATGGAGAGACCGTGAATATAAGGGTATTTTTGATATGGCAACGGGTACTGGAAAAACTTATACAGGTTTAGGTGCGGTAACAACTTTATTTGAAGATAAAAAAAGGTTGATAGTTATTATAGTTTGTCCATATCAACATTTAGTAGAGCAATGGGTAGAAGATATAGAGTTATTTAATATTAATCCTATTATTGGTTATTCTGCTTCAAAGCAAAAAAATTGGAAACAAAGACTTGAAGACGATATATATGATTTTAATCTAGGTATCATTGATTTTGTCTGTTTTGTTACTACTAATGCGACATATTCATCAAAATTTGTTTCTGGAATAGTTGAAGGTTTAAGTAAAAATACATTGCTATTAGTTGATGAAGCTCATAACTTTGGTTCCTTAAGCTTACGAAAAAGATTATACCCAGGCATAGAATTTCGTCTTGCGCTTTCAGCAACACTGGAAAGACATGGTGATGAAGAGGGGACGGAAGCATTAAAACAGTATTTTGGTGAGAAGTGTATTGAATATGACTTGAAAAGAGCCATTGATGAAGGAAAACTAACGCCATATTATTATTATCCGATTATAGTAAAACTTGATTCAGACGAACTTTCGGTTTACAAAGATTTGTCATATAAAGCATCAAAAGAATGCCATGTGGATAGACGTGGTAAGGTTCAGATGACTGAAAAAGGTAAAATGTTGTTGATGCAAAGGGCTAGGGTTGTTGCAGGAGCGAAAGAAAAACTGGATGTGCTGCGAGAGCGAATGCAAGAGTACAAGGATGATTCACACATTCTAGTTTATTGTGGAGCAACCCGTGTTCAAACATTTGAAAATGATGAGTCAGAAAAAGATGAAGAGGGCGAACGCCAAATTGTTGCTGTTTCTAAAATACTTGGGAATGAGTTGGGTATGAAGGTGACACATTTCACATCCAATGAATCGGCGCAGGAAAGAGAATTGATTAAAAGAAAATTTTCTACAGCGGATCCGTATCAGGCTATAGTAGCAATTAAGTGTTTGGATGAAGGCGTAAATATTCCAAGTATAAAAACAGCTTTTATTTTGGCAAGCACAACTAATCCTAAAGAATACATTCAACGTAGAGGTCGAGTACTAAGACTGGCAAAGGGGAAGCCATTTGCAATTATATATGATTTTATAACCTTAGCCTCAGATATAGAAGATGTGAATCCTTATGGTGCTGATTT
>JAUNIR010000134.1 GCA_030523345.1 Lachnospiraceae bacterium | reverse complement strand
AGCGTCATACTTAGCAGCGTAAGCCTTGCAAAGAGCTTCTCTTCTGCTGATTGTGAGTGATGCAGGGAAACAGTCACGTGATACACCTACAACACCAATTTTAACTTTAGGCATGTTAATCATAGTTTTCCTCCTTAAGGATAATAATAATTATTATTTTTTTTATCATTAAACGGTATGTCTCCGTCTAATTTACTTTTGTTTAGTATAACCTTTAATATTATATTAAATCAGCAATGTCAACATTGACACCTGTAAGGCCTACATATGCTCCATCTTTTGCTTCAGCAGCATCTTCGTGAGCTAATAACCACTTATTACATGCTGTCATCCACTTATCTTCTTCTGTTGCAGGTGTAAGTGCTGGAACCGCTCCATTTGTTCCCTTTGGAAGAGCAATAACAACCTTAAATCCTTCACCTTTCTTTGCTGAACATGGTGCATAGTGAAGTGATGTTGCATATACTTCTACTACCTGACCTGCTTTAGCATAGAAAGCTTTAACCTTTGAAGTATCGAGTTTTCCATCGATGATATCATCTTCCTTTGCAAGAAGAAGAATAAAATCTCTTGAACCAATATTAAGTTCACTGTCACGATGATACTCTAAACAATTAAGCTTTGTATTATGTCCATTACAGTATCCTAACTGAATTGGCATTCCACCATATGCGTTATTCTGTAATAAACCAAATGAATCTGTGTACTCAAGATCTGCGCAGCTCATTACATACTCAACACCCTCTGGAAGTGGTGTCTTGTCCTCAAGAGCTTTAACAAGATTTGTTACATCGTAATCAAGTACTCTGCCATATGCAGCAAATTCAGGATCTGTTACTTTTAAAATTTCCATTTCCTAGTATCCTCCTAATAATATTTATATTATCTAATTGCTTGTTTAGAATAATTCTTTAACAGCTGGATAAAGCTTTCTAAACTTCTGATACTTTTCTTCATACTTAGCTGTAAGCTCAGGATCTGGTGTAACCTCTCCAACAACCTTAACAAGCTTTCCTGCTGCCTCTTCTACTGAAGCGTATTCACCGCATCCTACTGCTGCAAGAATTGCTCCGCCGTAACCTGGACCTTCTTCTGACTCGATTTCCTGAACTGGAATACCAAGAACATTTGCCATCATCTTCTTCCAAAGAGGTGATTTAGCTCCACCACCACAAATCTTTGTCTTTGTAATGTTGATTCCCTGTGCCTTAGCTACTTCGAAAGAATCTCTGATACCAAAGCAAACACCCTCAAGCACTGCCTGTGTCATATCTGCTCTAGTAGTATCCATACTCATTCCAATAAACATTGCTCTTGCGTCAGCATTGTTATGAGGAGAACGCTCGCCCATAAGATATGGAAGGTAGAATACATTATTCTCTCCAAGCTTAGCCTCGATGCCTTCCTGCTCCTTAGCAAACTCTTTTGTCTTAAGAATTTCTTCCATCCACCACTTGTTACATGATGCAGCTGAAAGCATACAACCCATTAAATGATAGTTACCATCTGAATGAGCAAATGCATGAAGAGCATTGTTAGGGTCTACTGTAAATTCCTTTGATGAAATAAAGATTGTACCTGATGTACCAAGTGAAATATTACACATTGCATCACCAACTGTACCTGTACCAATTGCTGCTGCTGCATTATCACCAGCACCTGCGATAACCTTTACATCATTTGTAAATCCAAGTTCTGAAGCTATTTCAGGCTTAATTGTTCCTACTACTTCATAACTCTCATATACTTTTGCAAGCTGTTCTTCCTTAACAGAACAAATCTCCATCATTTCCTTAGACCAACATCTGTTCTTAACATCAAAGAGAAGCATTCCTGATGCATCTGATGCATCTGTACAATGAACTCCTGAAAGTCTATATGCAATATAATCTTTTGGAAGCATAATCTTTTCTATCTTTGCAAAGTTCTCAGGCTCATTTTCCTTAACCCAGAGAATCTTTGGTGCTGTAAATCCAGCAAAAGCTATATTAGCTGTGTACTCAGAGAGCTTGTCCTTACCTATTACATTATTAAGGTAATCTGTCTCTTTTCCTGTACGTCCGTCATTCCAAAGAATACAAGGACGGATAACATTATCATCCTTATCAAGAATTACAAGTCCATGCATATGTCCACCAAAGCTGATACCTGCAATCTGAGACTTGTCACACTCACTAGTAAGTTCCTTAAGTCCAGCGATAACCTGTGTCCACCAATCCTCTGGGTTCTGTTCTGACCAGCCTGGATGAGGGAAACTTAAAGGATACTCTTTTGAAACAATTTTCTCGATTTTGCCATCACCGCTCATTAAAAGCATTTTGACAGCTGATGTTCCTAAATCAACACCAACGTAAAGCATATGTTACCTCCTTAAATGATATGCTTGGGAAAGACGATTGTATGTGTACAAATTGTCCAAAATCCCATACCAATATTATATCCAATCAATACAAATTCCACAAGATAAAAAGCCCTGCCGAAAACGTTTACGTCAAGACTTTTTATCAATTTTTTTTATAAATTAATGTTAATTTCTAGTGGCTTTATTCCGCAAAGAGAAGTACTTACTTCATCAGGCTGACTTACGCCTACATATAATGTATAGTTTTTGCCGTCCATTATATATTTTCCTTCGTCGTTAACACTCATAAATACCTTTGATGGAATAACAATTTCTACGTTCTTCTCTGCTCCTGGATTAAGTGTCACCCTCTTAAATCCACATAAGCTATGATTTCTTACTGCAAACTGAGAATCATGATTTTTAATATAAATTTCTATCACTTCATCTGTTTTAACCTTAGATGTATTTTTAATAGAAGTTTTTACAGTAATATTGCCTGTATATACATCATCCGAAGTAATTACAGCCTTTGCTTTCTCCTCATCTGCAAGAGAAGCTTTTGTCATCTCAACTTTTGCATATGTGAGTCCATAACCAAATGGGTACTGGGCTTTATTCTCTATGTATTTGTATGTTCTTCCCTTCATTGAATAGTCTTCAAATGCTGGGAGCTCATCAAGTGAATTATAAAATGTTACAGGAAGTTTACCTGATGGTGAAACCTTACCAAAAAGTATTTCAGCAACAGCCTTTCCTCCCATACATCCTGGATACCAGGTTTGAAGAATGGCACCAAAGACATCATTATCCTTAGCATATGACATATCCATAGCTGAACCTGTCATATTAACGAGGATAATTGGCGTTCCAACAGATGCAACTGCTTCAATCATTCTCATCTGTGGTTCTGGAAGATTAAGTGTTTCTTTATCTCCAGATGCATAGCTATTACCTGTATCACCTTCTTCGCCTTCAAGACCTTCATCAAGACCTACAACTAAAACAACAACATCAGAATTTTTTGCTACAATAACTGCTTCTGACATTCTGTCATCATCAAAGGCAAGATTCTCTACTCTTTCCTTAAATAAATGGCTTCCATCTGAATAGTGAACTCTTATATCATTTTTGTCTGCTATTTTTTGAATTCCTTCAAGAACTGTTACATATCTTGATGCTGTTCCATGATAGTTACCTATAAGTGAAGCTCTTGAATTTGCATTAGGTCCTATAACACCAATAGATTTAAGCTTTGATGAATCCAATGGAAGAATACCATCATTCTTAAGTAATACAACTGATTTTCTAGCTGCCTTTTTTGCAAGCTTTATATGTTCCTTGCTTTCTACTTCGCTATAATCTATTGAATCATATTCACATGGTTCAAACATTCCAAGAAGGAATCTTGTAGTGAATAGTCTTATTACTGATCTGTCAATTGCTTCCTCAGTAATAAGTCCCTCTCTTAATGCGTCAAGAATGTATTCATATGTACATCCGCAGTTAACATCACATCCTGTATTTAATGCAAGCGCTGCTGATTCTGTAGAATTCTTTGTTACCTTATGGTTTTCATGGAAATCTCTTATAGCCCAACAGTCTGATACATAGTGACCTTCAAATCCCCATTCTCCTCTAAGGATATCTTCCATAAGGAACTTCTGAGCACAGGCAGGTTCTCCATCTACTCTGTTATATGCTCCCATGACAGCTTCAACCTTAGCATCTTTTACTAATGTTTCAAATGCAGGAAGATATGTTTCAAACATATCTTTCTTAGAACATCTCGCATCAAAGCTATGTCTTAATGCTTCTGGTCCTGAATGTACAGCAAAATGTTTTGCACATGCTGCAACCTTCATATGATCTCCATTACCCTGAAGGCCTTTTACAAAAGCTGTTCCTAACTTTCCCGAAAGGAATGGATCTTCACCATATGTTTCATGACCTCTTCCCCATCTAGGATCTCTGAAAATATTTACATTTGGACTCCACATTGTAAGTCCTTTATAAATATCTCTATCTTCTTCATCAGAATAGGCATTATACTTTGCTCTGGCTTCAGTTGAAATTGCATCCGCTATTTCTCCTAAAAACTCTTCGTCAAACATCGCTGCAAGACCAATTGCCTGTGGAAAAACAGTTGCTGTACCAGCTCTGGCCACTCCATGAAGACATTCATTCCACCAGTTATATGCCGGGATATCAAGTCTTTCAATTGCTGGTGCATCATATCTTAGCTGTCCGGCTTTTTCTTCTGTAGTCATTTGAGAAACAAGCTCTATGGCTTTTTTTCTTGCTTCTTCTCTAGTCATATCTGTATTACCTCACTAACTTTCTCTTTATAATACAGTAGCTTCGACACCAGGTGTCGAAGCTACATCACAGTTTACCTCATATAATAATAATGTACAAAACACTGATTTTCTCTGTGATTAACCCTTTACGGCACCAGCTGTGAGACCATCTACAATCTGGTTGGCAAATACACAATATACAATGATTGTAGGTATAA
>JAUNIR010000133.1 GCA_030523345.1 Lachnospiraceae bacterium | reverse complement strand
GCCTGTGCCTTTTCCTTTGATGTATAGAAACCTGAACACTCAAGAACTACATCTACACCAAGCTCGCCCCAAGGACAATTGTTAGCATCTGGCTCTTTGTAAATCTTAAGAGTCTTTCCATCAACTGTGATTGAATCTTCACCAGCTGATACTGTAGCAGCCTTAGCGTATGTTCCCTGTGATGAATCATACTTAAGAAGGTGAGCTAACATCTTAGGTGATGTAAGATCGTTGATTGCTACTACTTCGTATCCTTCTGCACCAAACATCTGTCTGAATGCAAGACGACCGATACGACCAAAACCGTTAATTGCTACTTTTACTGCCATTTTTATTTTCCTCCTAGAAAATTATTTAATTATAAGCGCCGAAGCGCAAACTAATCAACGTCTATTATTTTACTTAATTTAGCGCCAAATTACAAGGGGCATTGAATAATTTATAGTCTCAAATTATAATTAATAATTGTACAAAATGACGTACAAATCTGGCTTTTACTACAACAAAGGGGTTTTAGTTTATGATTTTATCCGACTTTCACATACACTCTTCCAATTCAGGAGACAGCGAAACAAAACTTCAAGCGCAAATTGAATCAGCTATCAGCAAGGGAATAAAGCATTTATGTATCACTGAACATATGGACTTTGACTACCCTCTTCCTCCAAAAGGATACGAAGACGAAACTTGTAATTTCATCTTAGATGGTGAAACTTATTTTTCCGAATATAATCAAATGAAACACCTCTTATGTTCAGATGAATTTCATCTATATTTTGGTGTCGAGCTCGGGCTTCAACTACATGTTAATGACATGAATAAGGATTTCGTAAATAAATATCCTTTTGATTTTGTCATCGCCTCATCCCATGTTTTTGATAATTCAGATCCTTACTTTCCTCCATTTTGGGAAGGAAAAAATGAATTAGATATACTTAGAAGATACTTTGAATCCATATATGAAAATATATGCAATTATGATGATTTTGACATTTATGGTCACCTTGATTACATTATTCGTTACGGTAAGGATAAAGGAAAAAACTTTAAATACTCTCTATTTTCAGATGAGATAGACTCTATACTAAAAAAGCTTATCGAAATGGGTAAAGGAATCGAAATAAATACTGGCGGCCTAAAGAATGGCCTTAAATATCCAAATCCTAATCCTGAAATATTAAAAAGGTACAAAGAACTGGGTGGTGAAATAATTACTGTTGGTTCTGATGCGCATACCCCAGAGTACGTAGGATACAAATTTGATGTAGCTTTAAACCTTCTCTTAGACTGCGGCTTTAATTATATAACAATATTCAAAGATAGAAAGCCTATTTTTATTAATATATAATGCTTTAGATTAAACCATACAAAAAGACATGCATTTGTGATTTTATCACTTCTGCATGTCTTTTATATTTATAACTTATCCTCTTGGATGTGCTCTGTTATACACTTCACGAATATGCGAATGACTCATATTAGCATAAATCTGTGTAGTAGAAATATCTGAATGTCCAAGCATCTCCTGTACACTTCTTAAATCTGCTCCGTTCTCAACAAGATGAGCCGCAAAGCTATGTCTCAATGTATGTGGTGTAATGTCTGCTTCTATTCCAGCCTTTTTAGCATAATACTTAATAAGCTTCCAGAATCCCTGACGAGACATTTTCTGTCCCGAACAATTCGCAAAAAGGATTGTCGATTCCTTATTATCTACAATTGCACCACGAGCGCTATCAAGATACTTAGCAAGCGCTGCCTTTGACTCTTTGCCGTAAGGAATTGTTCTAGACTTACTTCCTTCATGGCACGTAATACAACTCATCTGAAGATTAACATCAGCTACATCAAGGCTTATAAGCTCAGATACCCTGATTCCTGTAGCATATAACAACTCGAGCATTGCTTTATCTCTAATTTCCTTTGGAGAATCTCCCGATGGCTGATCGAGTAACGCAAACACTTCATCTGTTGTAAGTATCTCTGGAATCTTCTTTTCTATCTTCGGTGACTTAAGACTCTTTGTAGGATTATTGCTGCAAACGCCTTCGTTATTAAGATAACTGAAAAATGCTTTTAACGAAGCTATATTTCTAGAAACTGTTGCAGATTTAAATCCGCTATCGTTAAGTTCCTTAATGTAATTTTCTAAATCCTTATCAGTTACTTTATCGATGCTATCGACCTTATGTGTTCTAAGAAACCTAATGAATTTAGAAAGATCTCTGTTATAACTCAAAACAGTATTTTCAGATTTCTTTTTTACATTATGTAAATAGGTTATGAACCCTTCTAGAGTTTTTTCCATAGGTAAAACCTTTCATGAACAAACGCAAATTCTCCCCTTATTTGTCCAAGCAAAGGTTATTATATATTCCTTTTTACATAAAATCAATGCCAAAAAGTGCCTATTTTTAAGGTTTTTTTTGCTAAAAGGTATTGACAAACAACATGTGGACAAGCCCTTCTAACAACACCCCAACATATAGTCGTTCTTTCCATAAAAAATTTTCATAATTAGTTGTCATAAGCCTAATCTCTTATCTATTATTTTAACTAATTATTGGAAACTACATTATGTCATTAATTTCATTGACTAAACTGGTCGTCATATATAAGTATAAACGTTGTGTTTTACCGATTTATCGGTATTTTATGGTTTTATATAGCTAACAATATTTTGCCTTATAAGTAGATATTGCTGCTATTGTTTTAGCATCTACAATTTCACCTGAATATATCTTTTCCATCAGTTCATCAACTGAATACTCATATACATCAATAAACTCATCATCATCTAGATGTTGTGATGTCTTTGTGAGGTTTTTGGCAACATAAATATCTATTTTTTCGTTGCAAAATGCCACAGTTGTATATAATGAAATAAGGAGTTCCAAGTTATCCTTATCTGTATAGTATCCAGTCTCCTCTTCCAACTCTCTATACGCGCAATCAAGAGTAGGTTCTTCCACACCATTTTTACCGCCTGCTGGAATTTCCAGCGTAAATGCATCAAGCGCATTTCTGTGTTGCTTAACCATAAGAATATTACCATTATCAAGAACCGGAACTACAGCAGCTGCTCCTTTATGGTAAATAAAATCAAAGTGTTCTATTCTTCCATCTGGAAGTCTCATTGTGTCATCATGCAATTCAATTATTGCACCCTTGTGCACAAGCTCTCTTTTTATTCTCTCTGGATGTTGTTGCATATTTGCCTCCTATTTTTCGTTTGTACAAAAAAGATGCCCAGCACATAGCTAGGCATCCTAAAACTCATTCTATAAGCTTTCAAGGAACTTCTGAATTCTATCAAGTCCTTTTTCAATATTCTCAATTGAGATTGCATATGACAATCTGAAATGATTTGGGAAACCAAAATCAGCACATGGAATAATTGCAACAGAGAAATCATCAAGTAAAATTCTTGCGAGTTCTGCAGCTGTGCCAATCTTTTCTCCGTTATATGTCTTCTCTGTAACCTCATGTGCATCAACAAACATGTAGAACGCTCCTTTTGGTTCAAGGCATGATACATAAGGCATCTTACAGATTCTGTCATACATATAAAGACGTCTCTTATCAAACTCTGATTTCATCTCATTAATTGCATCCTGTGGGCCAGTTAATGCTTCAACTGCGGCCTTCTGAGCAATTGAGTTAGGGTTTGATGTCTCATGAGACTGAACAGCACTCATAAGCTTAGCTATTTCAATACTTGATCCTGTATATCCGATTCTCCAACCTGTCATTGAATAGCTCTTAGAAAGGCCCGAACATGTAATTGTTCTCTTATAAATTTCCTCTCCAAGTGAAGCAATACTTACGTGCTCTTCACCACCGTATATAAGGTTTTCATACATTTCGTCAGCAACTACATAAATATCGTTCTTAACAACTACTGCAGCAATCTCCTCAAGTTCCTTACGTGTATAAATATTACCTGTAGGATTTGATGGTGAGTTAAGAACTAACGCTTTTGTCTTAGGTGTGATAGCCTTCTGGATCTGTTCTGCTGTAGCTTTATATCCATTTTCTTTAGTAGTTACAAGATATTTAGGCACACCGTCTGCAAGCTTAATCATCTCAGGATAACTAAGCCAGTAAGGTGCTGGAACTAACACTTCATCTCCATAGTTAAGAATTGCTGTAAACACATTCTGAAGGCCCTGCTTACCACCATTAGATACAACAATCTGGTTCGGTGCATATGTTAAGTGGTTAAAATCATGGAACTTCTGACTAATTGCAGCCTTAAGTTCATCTGTACCTGATGCTGGCGTGTACTTTGTGAACCCATTCTTAATTGCATCAATAGCTGCATTACAAATGTTTTCTGGTGTGTTGAAATCTGGCTCACCTGCTCCAAATCCTACTACATCAATCCCCTCTGCCTTCATAGCTTTTGCTTTTGCCGTGATAGCAAGTGTAGATGATGGCTTAACCGATTTTGCCTTTTCAGATAATGTTAATGGCATGATTTTTTCCTCCTGCTTTTCATTTTATTTTCGACGCGTAATACTCTCTCATCTATTAACGTCACCTGTATTTTATACTATCTTAAACGTTTTCACAATATAAAATATAAAAGAAAACGGTGTGAGTAATACTCACACCGTCATAAACTTTGTTACTAATTAAGTTATTTTGCAAAGTCAACTGCTCTTGATTCTCTAACTACAGATACTTTAATCTGTCCTGGATATTCAAGTTCTGATTCAATCTGCTTACTAATATCATGTGCAAGCAGTACCATCTCTGCGTCGTTGACCTGTTCAGGAACAACCATAATACGAATCTCTCTACCCGCCTGAATAGCAAAAGTTTTATCAACGCCCTTATAAGAGTTGGCAATCTCTTCGAGCTGATTTAATCTGTTAGT
>JAUNIR010000132.1:4345-4917 GCA_030523345.1 Lachnospiraceae bacterium | reverse complement strand
GGAGAAGTTCAAAATGGAAAAACTAATTGTGAGTCCATTCAATACTGTATTTTTTGGTATGTTCATAGTATCTATGGCGATATTAATATTTGGCAGCATGTACTTAAACCGAAAATCTGTAAGAACACGAGAAATTGCGCTGTCTGTATTTTGTTTCATATTTTTTATGATGTATTTTTATTACAAGTATCAGGTATCTATCGATGCTGAATATATGCGCCTCTGTCTTGAAGCAGGTCAAGGGGCGGGCACATTTAACATCGCCAGTTACTTACCATTGCACCTTTGCAATATTAACTTATGGCTGTTACCTGTGGCGGTTTTAAGCAGGAACAAATACCTTAAGGCATTTCCGTTTTATTTTGGTTCTGGCGGGGCTGTAATGGCACTTATAACACCGGGTCTTGGTTACTCAGGTTATTCTTTATTATTGCCGCGCGTTTGGGGCTTTTATTTTACTCATTTCGCTGTTTTTATTTCTTGTATAGCACTTGTAACTTTAGGCTTGTTTAAGCCTTCTTTTAAATTGATTCCTAAGTCGCTGCTTTTTATCGAGGGAATAAACCTGTTTA
>JAUNIR010000132.1:469-4323 GCA_030523345.1 Lachnospiraceae bacterium | reverse complement strand
CAGGATTATGGGAATACGCAAATTTCATGTTCAGTATGTCTCCGTCCGGCAATCCGATACTTAAATTTTTCTGGAACATTTTGCCGGTACCATTTCTATATCAGAATTTGTTAGCGGTAATACTTATACCGTATATTCTTATTGTAACAGCAGCTTATCAGACGATTATGAAACGCAAGAAAGGCTGAAGGTCAATGATACATAAAGAGTATTTTAAAAACAGAGTGGTTTCAGCACTGGTATTATCTGTGATAATCGTTCTGTCATCTTTGATTTCTGTGTTGTTTATGCTTGATCCTGAATATCAAAGTAAAATATTTTTGGGTGTAGAAAATTTTAAATATTACACGACAATATCCAATTTTCTTATTTCAATAATAGTAATGCTTACCATTCCGTTTCAAATTGAAGGAATCAAGAAACAAAATTATCATTTGCCAAACTGGGTCGTAAACATTCTGTACTTTGGAGTAGGTAATTTGGCAATAGTATTTTTAGCTACCGCATTTGTAATTGCTCCGACGATTGGCATTAACAAGGCACTGCTTGGAAGATTTAACTTTTGGCAGCATTCGGTTTCTCCGCTACTGTCTATTATCCTGTTTCTTTTTGTTGATAAGGACCATAGAATCAAGCTAAAAATATCTCTTTATTGCATGATTCCTAATGTAATTTATATGATAATATATGTGGTTTTCGCAGGGGCGTTGAAAAACACCTCATATGCATGGCCGGATGTATACCGTATCACGAAATTCGGTCATTATGAAATTGCATTAGTTGGATGGTTTCTTTTACATTTCTTAATTATAAATCTGGTTAGAGTACTTCATAATATTCAGCACAGAAGATACAAGCAGTCGCTTGAAGAATATTATAGAAATTCTGAAGATTATAAAGATAAGTCAATCGAGGAAATCATTAAAAATATCGCTTTGGATCAGAAAGCAAAGCATGTTTCCGGCGATATAGACATACCGGTTCATATTCTCAGATATTACACCAATATGGATGGCAATACTATGTCGCTTGATGATATGTGTATGCTTTATGCAAAGTATTACTTTACTTGATCATATCACTCGATTTGTTTCCGAGAACTAACAGGGGCAATCTGACATCAATACCGTTTTCTCTACCCATGTAGAATCAGTAGTCTTGATGTCTCGAACCCAGGTTGAGACTACAGGGCGATTGTCTGGGCGACAAATCAGAAGTTGTGGAGGCGTATTATGAGATTAGATGGATTTGGACTGTTTGTTGAAGATATGGCAAAAATGCTTAGATTTTACAGAGATGTTCTTGGATTCGAAATTAAAGAGACAGAAGACACATCGAATGTTTATCTTGTTAAGGATGGAACATTGTTTTTGTTATACGGAAGAAAAGATTTTGAAAACATGACGAATAGAAGGTATGAGTATGTAAAAGGTTTAAATGGACATACCGAAATGGCGCTTTATGTTGATACATTTGAAGAAGTGGATTCCGCATTTAAAAATGCCATTGAACATGGCGCAACTTCTGTACTGGAACCAGAGCTTGAACCCTGGGGGCAGAGAACTTGCTATATTGCAGACCCCGAAGGTAATCTGATTGAGATTGGTTCTTGGAACAAGCCATACGAAGAAAAAGATTTATAAACCCAGTTTGTATGATTAGGAGGAATGCTTATGATTTTAGCTGTTGAGTGTTTGTCAGGATGCCTTATTTTTGGTGTAACCATAATTCTTTCCTTGCTTAAAAATAAAGAGTTCTGGCTTTATGAATACCCTAAGCCAATTCAGCAGCGATATATCGAGCTGCATCCTGATTGTGAGTTTTCTGAGCCAGAAGGATTTTCTCTGAAAGTATTGATTAAGAAAATAGCCGCTTGTCTGATTTTCATTGTACTTTTATCTGGTATGGTTTATCTGGCTGGTGCTAGGAATTTTTTCCAAGGCGGCCTCTTCAGCTATACCATTTGGTTCGTGGTAAACCTGTTTGATACCATGGTTTTGGATTTGGGTTTCATGGTTCATTGGAAAAAATGCAGGCTGGAGGGAACAGAGAATATGGATGCGGAATATAAGCTATTAAATAAGAAAAGTCTGATCGATGGTGTCTATGGTTGCCTTATTGGTATTCCCGTTTCCTTAATTGTCGGTAGTATGATTGCTTTGATGTTCTGATGTAGACTGGTATAATGTGACATCCGGGGCAGTCGCTCTTCGGTAATCCGGCAAGGATAGGAATTGACAAATTCTTTTTATCAAAAACCGGATACACAACGACAAAAAAGGAAGATGAATTTATTTTCTATCATAAAGATTTAGATAGATAAATTCCCAACTCTTCTATCAAGGAAATAAACGAATTTGCAGGGAGACATACTGTGAACATGAATTTGTTTGTACAGGCAATAACGAAATACCTATTGGGTATTACCGTTGTTGGCTTGTTGATATTCTTGCCGGCAGGAACCTTTTTATATTTCGGCGGTATGCTGCTTATGGGGATTTTATTTGTACCAATGTTTTTTGCGGGAATTGTAATGATGATAAAAAATCCTGAACTGCTGAAAAAACGTTTGAATGCAAAAGAAGAGCAGCAAGAACAGAATCTGGTAGTAAAGCTGAGCGGGCTTATGTTTCTTGCAGGTTTTATCATTGCAGGACTTGGTTTTCGCTTTGACTGGTATACGCTGCCAAGGGTCGTTCAAATCAGTGCTGCGGCAGTATTTCTGGCAGCATATATGCTCTATGCCGAGGTGTTGAGAGAAAATACATATCTCAGTCGTACAATTGAGGTGCAGGAAGGCCAAAAGGTTATTGATACCGGACTTTACGGGATTGTAAGACACCCTATGTACAGCGTTACATTACTATTGTTTTTATCAATGCCTATCGTATTAGGCTCCATATATTCCTTTTTCATTTTCCTGGCATATCCTTTCATCATTGTGTTAAGGATAAAAAATGAAGAAAAACTATTGGAGAAGGAACTTGACGGTTATCGCGAGTATATGCAAAATGTTAAATATCGCTTGATTCCGTTTGTTTGGTAACCTTTTCTCAAATCCCAGTTTGTCGAATTGTTCCCGAGAACGAACAGGATTGATGACATGAGAAAAATTTGTTGACTGATATTTGTTAGTGGAATATTGATAAAGTCGATAAGAATAATTGGAAATGAATAGTGCAATTGAAAAACTGTTTCTTGCAGCTGATAAGAACTTGAATTGTAATACAGCATACCCGATTTTCAAGGAAGAATTTAAAATATATGAATCAGACATAGATGTGATGGAAGGCGTCACACAATTAAGCTATTATATTCATATCCCATTTTGCAAACAATTATGCAAATTCTGTGAGTATACCCGCTTTCTCGCAGGAGACAAAGCTCAGGAAATCAGATATATCAATTTACTGGGTGATCAGATTAGAAAATTTGTTAGCGAACATAAGATTGAAAAAATATATGGATTAGATATAGGCGGCGGAACGCCATCTGCTCTGGATGACGATGATTTTGAAGATGTTCTGAAACTGGCGCATTTTTGTTAAATGGTGGAGAAGAACATAACGGCAAAAAACCAAATTTAGCAGATAACTTTGAAAGTAGTATAGAAATTAGCTTTACTACAATTAACGATAAAAAAATAAAGTTGATTGGAGAATATGGCTTTAAACGTGTGTCTGCCGGTATTCAGTCCATGAGCCGAACGCTTTTGGAAAAACAAGGTCGTGCTTATAATAACGTGTTTGAAATATCAGAGTATATGAAAGCGATGTATCGAGAAGGAGTCGAGAAAATAAATTTTGACCTTATGTACGGTATGCCTGACCAGAACGATGATATGATAGATGGAA
>JAUNIR010000132.1:0-459 GCA_030523345.1 Lachnospiraceae bacterium | reverse complement strand
TGCGTTATAACCGTGCGAAGAACAAGCCTGATAGTATTACTCGAGAACTTCAATTTAAGCAATATAGTATTTTTTATAATCGTTTAGTTGCCATGGGATATCGTGGATATTTCGGCAAGAATACTTTTACACGTTGTAATGATAATGGTGTATCGTCCTATTTGTGGTATAGAATGGATCAAGGAATTCCATATAAGGGCTTTGGCATATCTGCACAATCAATGGGGAACCGTGGTATTTCTTATGGTAGTCTGAAAAATATCGATACAGAAAGGCTTCCTGAGATAGCTTCTATAGGCGCAACAGCTAATTACTGTTTGCCGGAGTCGGAGATGGCTGCAAAATATGTTTCTATCGCTATGTATAACGGTAGATTTAGACTGGACTCGTTATCAAAAATACTTGGTGAGGATGCGGAAAAAGCTTTTTCCGACGAACTATTATATCTTACAACAAAGG
>JAUNIR010000131.1 GCA_030523345.1 Lachnospiraceae bacterium | reverse complement strand
CAGCGCGCCCAGAAAGAGCACCCAGCGCGCCCAGAAATCGCGCAACACACAGCGACCTGCAAAGCGCACCCAGCGAGCCCAAATCAGTAAACACAAATATGAAAATACAACCAAAACTAATTCATGCAAAAAAATACAGAATATTACAGGCTGTTGTAATAACAATGCTTATAGTTATTACGTTTATTGGATGTGCCCAAAACAGCATTACATATAAATATAATAATAGTGATGATGGGTCAGGTATTTCTATTTCGAAATCTGTATATACAGACAATGAACTAAGACTTTATATTAAAGGTCTTAGTGACGATGAACCAAAAGTATGCGCTTATGATTCGAAGTTCAAAGTTATCACGGAAGATTTCACTACTGAATATAAGAATAACGTACTATCAATCAAAGGCTCTAATGCAAGTAGAATAAGTGGGCTATATATAGAAGGAAAGTGGAACAGGTATCATATAAGATATCTTGATTCAGATGAATATGCACTTATGTATGAGGTAGAGGCTACTGAAATTGGCTGGGAATTATGCGGAGACAAAGAAAAATATTACACAAGTGGAGAACTTGCTGATCAGCAAGCAAAAAAGGATGAAGCGCTAGCAATACAGGAAGAAAACTTTAATCTCCTAGAAGGTGTTTGGAGATGTCAAAACGATCCGTCTTTGTATATGGAATTTTATAAGGATTCGGATGGCAAAAAGAAGATGGAGTGGTGCGAAAAGAATGTTTATGGTGAAAATGAAACTATGGGCATGCGCATAGCCGTTATAGATATAGTCAAACATGATAAAGGAATTTCACTTGATATAAAGGACGATCCTTATTATGGCATGATGCTTAGTTATGCTATGTCCGAAGACAAAACAGAAATCATCGAGTATAAGTATAATGCTGAAGATAATGTATATGTGAAAGAGACAGAAGAGAATGCAATAGACTCAAGCCAGCATGAGTATATGCCTAATAAGAACGATGGTAGCTACTATTCCATAATAGAGGACAATTGCCCACTTGATGTGAAGACACAGCAATCAGGCACTTGCTGGACATGTGCAATTACATCCTCTATGGAGGGGTCATATTATAAAAATAATAATAAAAAAATATCATTTGATGCTACGGATTTATGCTTAAAAATATATGATGACGACAAATTAGACGGATGGTTTGTGCATCGTGATAAGTTAGATTATGGTGGATGGGACTGGTTAGCCTGTGATTATCTTCCAAATGGATATGATGGATATTACTTAAAAGATGCATGGCGTTATGATGATGAAAATAGCCGAGATGATCTAAAAGAGGGAATAAGAAATCATGGACCAATTTCGGTGGCTGTTTGCGACAATACTTCGTATAAACGCTTTTATGATGGGTACTTTACAATGAATGATGATAATCCAGATCATTTAGACCATGCGGTAATTATTATTGGTTGGGATGATAATTTCCCAAAAGATTACTTTAATAGACCGGCAAAAAACGATGGTGCATGGATTTGTCAGAATTCAAAATCCAAAGGATGGGGCAATGATGGTTTATATTATATTTCATATGAATCATTAATTGACGAAAATGTCATTTTTAACGTATCAACCGAGTATGCTGATGTGGCATATTATGATTGCGGAAATGAAAAACAAATATCAACAGGTGATACATGTTCTACAGCGAATGTTTTTAGTAAAAAAGGAACACTTGTAGCAATTGGCACTTATACAAATTCGGATTACCAAAATTATAAAATAGAAATATTAGATGGAAAGTTTGGAGAACCATTAATAACAATGGATGGAGTTTCAGATATAAAGGGGTATCATGTTACGAATCTGCCCGAACCAATAGATGTCGAGGACTATACAGTAGTAATTACTTATGAGGGATTAGCACCAGTTGAAGGGGAATCGTATGTCATAGATGATTTAGTGGAATATGTTGCATCGTCTTCAAAAAATCAATCCTTCGTATTGATAGGTGACGAATGGGTTGATATGGCATCAAGTGATATAAAAGAAAGAATAGGTATTGATTTTATGCCTAATAATGCGTGTATTAAGGCGTTGTATCGATAAAATATATAAATGAAATCAAGTAAGAAAAATGAAATCAAGCAAGGAGTTGGGACCATGAAATATAAAGTACTCGGAAAAACAGGATTAAGAGTTAGCGAAATAGGTTTTGGTGGAGAATGGTTGGAACGTCACCCAGAAGAAGAATCTATTGAATTAATGAAATATGCCAGCGAAAAAGGAATTAATATTATTGACTGTTGGATGCCTGACCCTAAATCAAGAGACATCATTGGAAAGGCCATGAAAGATGACAGAGAAAAGTGGTACGTGCAGGGGCACTTGGGCTCTACATGGCAAAATGGTCAGTATGTTCGTACTAGAGATGTGAAGTATGTTAAGGAAGCATTTGAAGACCTTCTTACAAGACTTCAGACCGATTATATAGATATTGGAATGATTCATTTTGTGGACACAGTAGAAGATTGGAATGCCTTACAGAATTCGGACTTTTTGAAGTATGTTTTGGAGATGAAAGAAAAGGGTGTAATTCACCATATTGGAATGAGCTCTCATGATCCAAAGACTGCAGCAATTGCGGTGAAATCTGGTCTTATTGAGATGCTTTTGTTTAGTGTAAACCCTGCTTTTGATATGCTTCCATCAGGTCAGGATCTCGATGAACTTTTAGCAGATGGTTATTGCTATGATGACAGCTTAGCTGGAATTAATAGTGAGAGAGCAAATCTATACAAGCTTTGTGAAGAATACAATGTTGGAATGACTGTTATGAAAGGCTTTGCAGGAGGACGTTTGTTTGATGAAAAGAGATCACCGTTTGGTGTGGCACTCACTCCGTTACAGTGTATTCATTATGCCCTAACTCGCCCAAGTGTAGCATCAATTCTCTGTGGATACGATACGAAAGAGCAGGTAGACGAGGCTGTATCATATGAAAATGCTACTGAAGAAGAGAAAGACTACGCATCAGTACTCAGTGATGCACCATTACATTCATACAGAGGTGAATGCACATATTGTGGCCATTGCAAACCGTGTGTTGCTAAGCTTGATATCGCTATGATTAATAAGTATTACGATTTAGCTACTATGCAACAGGAAGTGCCAGAATCTGTAAAATCACATTACATGTTGCTTGATAATAAGGCTTCAGAATGTATCGGATGTAAGCAGTGTGAAGGAAGATGTCCATTTGGCGTTCCAATCGCAGATAGAATGAAAAAAGCTGCCGAATTATTTGGAAGATAACGGATATATTAAACATACAATAGTAAGGGCGATGCCTTTTACTTAATACCTTCTGCACATACCCATGTCGTACCTTCTTTAGTATGTATTGTTACTTCGGAAAAACCTGCATTTTCCATAAGTCTTGAGAACTCTGTAAGAGAAGGATTAAAAAGGTTGTATTTTTTAATATTTTCTTTTTGTTTAGCACTTAATTCCTTGCAGTCATATATGTCAGCTACAAGAAGGAACTTACCACTGTTTTTAAGGACACGACGAACTTCTTTAAGATTTTCCAATGGATTTGGCCAGAAATAGAAGCTTTCAACTGTTATTATTTTGTCAAAAGCGTCTGATTCAAATGGAAGATCTTCAACAGACGCTTCAATTATATTCATTTTACCCGTAGCGATGAGTTCTTTATTAGTCTCCATAGACAGTTCAACCGATGTCTTTGAGTAATCAACACCAGATAAATGACCTGAAGTTATATTTTTCGCCATGCGGTTAAGTGTTCTGCCACCACCGCAACCTATATCAAGAACATTATCATTCTCATTAAAGGAAAAGAAAGACAATGCCCATGTGGTTACATCATAATGATCATTGTTCATACGAGAGAGCATTTCTTTACCCTCAGCCCCTTGAGGCTTTGCCGGATTACCAATTTCTGTGATTTTATCTTTATCAATTTCAGCCATATAAAACCTCCAATTTCTAAACAAATATACCATGTAAATCAGTTCTTTTCAAAAAAGATGAATAGGTGGCGTTTTGCGAGAGAAAATCGTCAACAAAATGTAATTTCACTAAATCTTTATAATTATAAATCATATTTTAATATCAGCGTTAATTTGAGTATAATGTAAGGGTGTTAAATTTTTATCCGGCTAATAAAGGAGGGGATAAATATGTTATGCCCAGAATGTAGAAAAGAAACGAACCATGAAGAAAAAGCAATGAAAATTTGGAAAGATAGATACAACTGTGCGCAAGCGGTGTTAGGTGCTTTTGCTGAAGAACTGGGACTGTCAGAAGAACAGGCAATGAAGGTTGCATTATGCTTTAGCGCAGGTGCCAGAAAAGGTGAAGTGTGTGGTGCTGTATCTGGGGCAACAATGGCTTTGGGGTTAAGATATGGCAAAATAGGTGATAATGAAGCTGAAAGTAAAGTACTTGCTTATCAAAAAGCCAGTGAATTTATGGATAGATTTAAGAGTGAAAACGGAACATATATTTGTAGAGAAATACTCGGATGCGACCTTTCAACTGAGGAAGGTAGAACATATGCACAAGAGAACAATTGCTTTGATGAAATATGTCCTAATATGGTAAAATTGGCTGTAAAAATACTAGAAAGCATAGTTTAGTAATGAAGGCTTTTATCGCTGTTCAGAATATGGTCAATCAAAAAATATATTAAATGCAATTTTACAAACATTTTACCCAGCCTGGTTTTGGATTTTACATGGCGTCATTATTCTATGTTTTGTAACAAAAATGCCTCTTAGAAACTGGGGAAAGGTATATGGGGAACTGTCAATTATGTACCCTGTAAGACTTCCTTAATAATAAAAAACTTCGAGACCCGTTTTTGCGGGCCTCGGAGTTTTAGAAAAAATTTGAAAAATAAAATCTATATTATTTTATATTTGCTAATTATTAGAATGGCCATAAATATTTAACAAATGAGAAAGTACTTCCAATCTGCTGGAAAGTATTCTGAAGACCGTTACTGTCTA
>JAUNIR010000130.1:3471-5112 GCA_030523345.1 Lachnospiraceae bacterium | reverse complement strand
GAATCGGTAGCATATACAGTATGTCAGCACTTTGGTATTGATACCTCCGATTATAGTTTCGCTTACGTTGCTGGATGGTCCTCTGGAAAAGAGATGCCAGAACTTAAGGAATCCATGGATACCATCAGGAAGACTGCATCACAGCTGATTACCGGTATTGAGGATGCACTTAAGGAAATAAAGCTTGAAAGAGAGCAGAGCCAGGAAATAGCTACGGAACCAACATATGAGATATGGCAGCTTAAGAATACACCAGAGAATCGTGATCTTGCATTTGAGAGTACAAAACATCTGAAAGCTGAGGGTAAGACAGTTGATAAAGCCAATTATGAATTAGTGTATAGTGGCAAGCTGGAAGAAGGGACAAGTCTTGAAGATTTATATACCAAGTTTAATATAGATCATCCCGAGGATTTCAGAGGGCATAGCATGTCAGTATCTGATGTAGTTGTTATAAGAGATGGAGATGGGGAACGGGCACACTTTGTAGATTCTGTTGGATTTACAGAAGTACCAGAATTCCTTGTTGAGAAATCTGTGAACCTGGAAAAATCTGGACTGTCCATGGACAGCAATGTGACAGACAATAGCCAGGAAGCGGACAGACCAGCAAGAGCGCTTGATGAAGGAAGTGTATCTCAGCCTGGTGAAACCACGCCTATAGCCGAAGATACACCAAAGATCGAAACTCAGGAGCCAGTGACATTTATTGTGGCAGAGTGCAGTGAGTTCCATTCTCTTGGTGAATGTCATGAAGGTATTGCAACTACAGAAGAAGCTGTAGAAATATTTGAGAGTATTCCAGCAGACAGAATGAATGGCATTAAGTCTATTGGTATATCGGTACCGAATGCAGATGACGGATATCCAGTGGAGCTTGATGTACTGGTTGGTCATACGTTCGACCTGGATCTTATCGAATATGTTCCACAGATAAAAGATAATAGTCAGGCTATGGAAATGATTGCTGAGCTTATGGACAGGATGCCAGAGATGGAAGTAAGAGGTGAAATACCTGCAGAAATCCAGGAGCATTTAGATCAGATTCATGAAGCAAAATCACTGGCAGAAGAATTATCACCATCCATGCAGCTTGCATCTGAAATAGACCAGTTTATGTATGATTATGATACATATGCTTATCGTGACCAGGTGCCAGACAGAGAGGCGCAAGTGGCAGCACTTGCAGCTGATCTTGATAATGGTGAAGCTGAATATATGAAACAGTATCTTTCAGAAATAGTGGAACATCAGGAAGGTTCACCCGAAGATATTGAAGGTGCAAAGAAACTGATTGAAAAGATAGATGATTTTAAGCCCCTTGCCAAAATAGAGGAGCAGCTGGAAGAAAATTATAATCATATAGACAATACCTTAAATAACTTGAAGAAACCTTCTGAAGAGAGGGCTGAAACTGCTATTGATACAGATGATAAGCAGGAAGAGGCTCTTAATCAGGCAGACTCTGATTCTGGAAGAAAGACGGATGAAGAGAAACAGAAGAAACGTGCTAGTAAGCGTCCTTCTCTTAAAAAGCGTCTTGAAGAGAAAAAAGAACAGGTCGCCGCGCAGCCGGTAAAGCCGGCTCCTGAGAAAGAAAAGGTTAAATCTAACGGAAGGGGTCTTAATGATGAGTAAGAA
>JAUNIR010000130.1:0-3371 GCA_030523345.1 Lachnospiraceae bacterium | reverse complement strand
AATTAAGTTGCGAGTCCCAACTTTTGACAGTGAAGTATGAGAGGATGTACAAGGAGTATTCTAATTTGCTTAATATGTGAAGGAGGAGCATATGGATTTACAGTTGAGTATTTTTGATATAGAAGGCGATAATACAATACATGTTGGAGACAGCCTTAAGGTTGTAAAAGCCAGATTTGAAGAGGAAGAGCGTTTGCGATGGGAAGATCTGTTTGAAGGTTTTGATGAATTGTATGCGATCACTTTTTCATCAGGAATGCGTTTTATGGAAAAGGTATTAAAGAAGTTTTCTCATGCGGAGATAATATTTGGTTGTGAAGAGGTGATGGATAATTCTCTTGCGGCAATTATGGCATTGGAGCTGACACAGGTGGAGACTATAGTAAAAAACAAGGCTGCAGTTTATATGTCGGAGCGCATGGAAAAAGAAGAATTAAAGCTATTTGTATCAAGGGATGCTAAATCCCATGAAAAACTTTTTCTGTTAAAAAATAGAGATGGAAAAGTCAGAGTAATAACAGGAAGTGCAAATATGTCTGCTTCAGCTTTTTGTGGCGTGCAGCGAGAAAATATCGTTTATTTTGATGATGATAAAGCATATGAGTATTATATGAATCGTTTTATGGATTTTAGAGATATGTGCTCAGATAATGTAAATGAAAAAGTTATACAGCGAATGGTTCAGGGAGAAGAAGAACTTTTACGTGATGAGCCAGAGATGATTCCTATAGCCGAAACTATAAAAAAGAAGAAAATGATTGTGATAGAAGAATCACATGATGAAGAGAATATAGATATTGTTGCAGATGTCAGAGGATTGGAAGCAGAACTGAAGCCAATGCTTCCGAAACCACAGAAAGATGGAAAAATACTTGTTACTGCAGAGCAGATGACTCCATTTAAGAGAAAATATAAAGAACATAGACAGGCAGAGGTGGCGCGAGAAAAACAATTGCCGAAACTTCATCTGGATGTGGATGATGGAACACTTAATTTTAATGGAAAAGAATTAAATTTAGATCAGGGAACTGAAAAAATTAAAAACGATATTGATATTATTTTAGGATATATAGACAGTCTTTCGGTATCATATGGAGATTATAAAAAGAGCCAGATGGATTACTTTGCATTTATGAACTGGTATTTTGCTAGTATATTTATGCCATATCTCAGACTGGTTGCTGCAAAGAATAATTATGATGTTATTCCATTTCCTGTATATGGAATTATATATGGAGATTCCAATGGCGGAAAAACCACTTTTGTTCAGATTCTTAGTAAAATGATGTGTGGTAAGAAAATACCATATATTAATTCACCAGATTTTACATATACTTCAATAGAGGCATTGAAAAGAGGGTGCGAAGGATTACCTATCAATATAGATGATCTTGCTAAGGAACAGTATAACAATCATCATGAAAAAATAATAAAAAATGAAGAGTGGGGAATCCGAGAGGGGTTCGTGCATTATCCAGCTGTAGTTATAACAACTAATAAGTTGCCATCTATAACACAGGATATTGCAAAGCGAGTTTTTATCTGCAGAATTGATACCAAGATAGACAGGGAGATTGGTGTTAAAAGTCACAGAAGAATTAAAGAAAGTATGAGAAATGTTGGTACAGCTTTCTTCTGTGAGTATGTTAAAAGGATGTTGCCTGTAGTGATATCTATGTCAGAGCAGATGAAGTCCTCTGATGATAATCTTGAATATTTCCCAGATATTTTTGCAGAATCTTCAAAGATTATAAAAGAAATAATAGCCGAGCATGTGGAAACAGAGAATTATCCATATGTGAGAGATCTCAATTATGTGGATTGTTTTGGTAGTGTTGCCGTAGGTAGAAATGCTATGGAGAAAATAATGCTTGCATGGAAGAATGAGCCAAAGCAGTTCAAAATTGACAGAAGACAGAATAAACTGGTATATGAATATCCTCAGAATTCTAACAGATACGAACTTCAGTATATTCTGGATGAGCTGCCATCAATGCTTAATGCGAAAAAGACATCTACAAGCCTTGTGATGGAGCTTGATAAAGCAGAAGAGTTATTTGGAACGACTTTCAAAAAGAAGTTTTGGGAGAAATAAAAATTATATTACAAGTTGAATGACAATAGTATTTGCATGTGTTATTGTAATATTCGAAAGGAACGGAGAAGTAAATCTCCAATGGTATAAAGAGGCAAACAATTATGATGAACTTAAATATGACAACATCAATGAATATGGAAAATGTATGTGCATGCCGACATAGCATGCCAGTAATTCCTTGTCGTATTATGCCTAAAAATAGTTTGCGGTCTGGAGGTAGTATGCGATTCTATTAATTAATCGTAACTACATAAAAATGCTTATGACCGCAGAGGATTGATATCCAATGCGGTTTTTTTATTTATCATCGCGGGATGGACTGGAGATGGCACCAGCCGAGCCTCATAAGCTCTGATACGTGGGTTCAAATCCCACTCCCGCAACTCATTGGGATGTAGTGCAAGTGGTAGCATGCTTGATTTGGGATCAAGTGGTTGCAGGTTCGAGTCCTGTCATTCCAATTATTAACATGGATTACTATATCCGGAAAGGAGAACCGATTTCGATGTTTACTTTATTTTTACGAGAAGTACATATTGTCCCAGAGCAGGCCCCGGTTATTCGACATAGCCAGAGTTTATTAATAGTGCGCTCATGTAGGAATGTACATTCACCCGAAAATAATGGTGAATAGAGAGTCGGTTACTGATTTTATATCAGACGTATTCGTGACCTATGTGAGAATCATAGGTCATTTTTATTTTCGGAGGTATAAACATGTTCAATATTCCAACAGTTAATGTAAAAGCAACAGGTGAAAATATAGTCAGATTAAGAAAAAAGGCTGGTTTATCAGTGAAGGATATCCAGGATGTATGTGGGTTTGCCACACCACAGGCGATATACAAGTGGCAGCAAGGTTTAGCGCTTCCTACAGTTGATAATTTGGTGCTGCTTGCATATATGTTTGGCGTAACTGTAGATGAAATACTTGTTGTAGATAAAATTAATCAGGCGAAAAGTGCTTGAAAATGAAGGTGGAGTAAATGCAATAGCTCCGCCAAATGCTTCCATAGTCTAACGGACAGAATGGTCGGCTACGAACTGACAGATCCAGGTTCGATTCCTGGTGGAAGCACTGTGGCTGTAGTATAAGGGTTAGTACTCCAGATTGTGAATCTGAAAATGGGGGTTCGAGTCCCCTCGGTCACATTAAGGTGTTGAAAAATATGGATGCTGCGTGTCCTGTATTGCGTACTTCCAATTGCGCAATTACTTAATATTTGATATATTCGAGATATCAAGTGTTGGGGGTAATTGTTATGGCGGAAAA
>JAUNIR010000129.1 GCA_030523345.1 Lachnospiraceae bacterium | reverse complement strand
AAGTAAAAAATGTGCACTTCTTGCATATTTAAGGCTTGTGAGAAGATGCTATAAGAAAGGATTAAACTTATCTGAGGTAGATAGAAAAGCATGCGACTACTGCATGAGCAAGATATATGAGCTTCTAGAGGATGTAGATGATTTTATCATTACATAGATACATAGAATACGGTCAATTATTAAAGAAAAGAGGAAAAGCAATATGAATTTAAAAAGAATGATTAAAAGCTTTGGTGTAGTGCTGATTATTGGTGTTTTAGGAATTAATACACCTGTACTTGCAGCTACAAACGCTACTAACGTTAAGTACGTTCATGATCCTAGATTAAATGAAAAGGCGATGGAGGACATCGTAGTTGATAACACAGCAGTTTATGGGTTTAAGCCAAGCAAGGATTCAACTAGATTAGCCGAGTACGCAAATGCAGATTGGTCTGATCCTGTAGCTGTTGAAGGATATAGACAGGAGCGTGTTCAGTATTTAAGTCAGTTTGATTCCATGTATGATTTATGGAACGAAATGATTGCTAAAGGTGCAACAACAGAGGCAATAGCCAGGGCTGTTAGCGCAAAAAGAAATGAACTTCGTCTGGCTTCATATGCTAATGATCCAGTAGGCTTAGAGAGAGTAAAGAAAAGTAATTTAGATACATATGGAAATGAGAATGGACCAACACCAGAAAGCCTTTTTGAAAAGTATGGTGCATGGGAAAAGGTTATTTTAAAATCATTCAGCTCAAATTCTGGAATGGATGCATGTCTTGGATTATACGATGTACAGTATGAACATAACAAAATGGTTCAGTCTATCGTAGAACATGACAAGATAACATATACAGTAAAACACAATGATAATTTGTCAAAAATCGCAGAGAAATACTACGGAACACAGTCAGGATGTAGCGTAATTTATGAGGCAAATAAAGACCAGATTAAGTCAGCTAATTTGATATATGAAGGTCAGGTTCTTGCAATACCACTACAGTAATGAATTGATTTCCTATAACAAAATAGCATAAATATTACAACGATATCTCCTGGATTCAAAATTTTTGAATTCCGGAGATATTTTTGTTACATAATGGGTGATATGTGATATAATACTTCGTTGGGGGTAGATGAAAATGAGGACGAAACATATGAAAACGACAACAAAAATAGGGAAATATATTGTACTTACATTTTTGACTGTTATCTTATCCATTATTCCTAAACACAATGTTTATGCAGAAGAAGTAAACGAGACAGTTGTAAAGGTTGGATATTATGAAAATGAGAACTTCCAGGAAGGTGCATCTGAAGGTGCGGTAAAATCTGGATATTCCTACGAATATCTTCAGAAGATTGCAACTTATACTGGCTGGAAATACGAATATGTATACGGTTCATGGTCTGAAATGTATGATGCATTTATCAATGGTGATATTGATTTGCTTGCAGGGCTTGGATATTCGGAAGAACGTTTGGAAATCATGAATTATCCAAATTATCCAATGGGATATGAAAGCTATTATCTTTATATACGTGGAGATGATTCAGAGATTACAGTTGATCCATCAACGTTAAATGGTAAGAAAATTGGAACTATTTCAGGACTTATGGAAAAAGCAATCCATGAATGGATGGAGAAAAATAATGTAGATGCTCAAGTTATCATTTATGACGATGTAACTGATAGAGATCAAGCTTTAAACAATGGAGAAATAGATGCCTTAATAGGAGAGGGAGCTTCTGTAGGCTCTAAGATGAACATCGTTTCTTTGCTTAAAATTAAAAATGTAGATATGTATATGTGCGTGGCAAAGGAAAGAACGGATTTGTTACGTGATTTGAATATGGCCCAGGAATATATTGATAGTAAGGAACCATATTATATAAATGATTTATCTAAAAAACATTTCAGTAAAAATGCTATAAGTGTACAGGTGTCAGCTGAAGAGACTGCATGGCTTGAATCTCATAATTATACAATTGCGATAGGTTACATGGACAATTTCTTACCTTATTGTGGGACGGATGAAAATGGAAATGCAACGGGAATTATGGTGGATGTAATTAATGAAGCCTTTTCTAATATTAAATCCGAAAAACCAATACAGTTTGAATATCGTCCATATAATAATACAGAAGAAATGATTCAGGCTATACATTCTCATGAAATAGAGATACTGTTCCCAATATCTGATGATATTTATTTTATGGAACAAAATAGTCTATATCATTCAGTTGATGTCATTAAAACAGCCATGAATTTAGTATATATGGGAGACCCGGCCAACGCAGAGCAGGGTATTATTGCTATAAATAAAAATAATCAA
Source organism: Lachnospiraceae bacterium (assembly GCA_030523345.1). GTDB lineage: Bacteria > Bacillota > Clostridia > Lachnospirales > Lachnospiraceae > UBA2868. Next base: position 2,947 of record JAUNIR010000129.1, on the reverse strand, counting down.
ATCCAGTATAACTATATAGCTAATTATCTTCCTGATAATGAGGTGATGTTTTTTGATTCAGTAGATGAATGTCTTGATGCCGTTGTTGAAGGAAAAGCAAATGGAGCAATTCTTAGTGGACTAAGAGCAAGTACTTTGCTGAAACAAAGATATTACTCTGATTTATCCTATATCGAATTACCACATGATACTGTAAAGTGCTTTGGAGTAAGTACTGCTCATAAAGGTATCTTACCTTTACTCAACCAAGCGCTTAACTCTATTGAAGAAAACAGTGCCGTTGATTATACCTTTAAATATGCAGACTATGAAGAAGATTACAGCATTACAGAGTTTATCAGAAGACATAAAACGCAGGTTGCATTTGCTATTATGCTATTAGCTATTGTCGTTGTTATTGTTATCGCAAATGATAGAGTGAAAACACAAAAGCGTAATCTCTACTATGAATTTGCTTATAAAGATGGACTGACAAAGCTATTAAACAGACGTGCATACGAAGAGGAACTTGAAAAACTAAATCGTTCAATCCCAGAAAAACTGATTTGCGTATCTATGGATTTGACAAGACTTAAGTTTGTAAATGATACGTACGGACACGCTGCAGGAGACGAGCTGATTAGTGAAGCTGGTAGATTAATTACAGAAAGTTTTGGCAAGTACGGTAAAATATTCCGAACTGGTGGCGATGAGTATTATGGACTTTTACAGGCTGATATTTCAGAATTCGAAGCAGCCCAAAAGCATCTTGATGAACTTTGTGAAAACTGGAAAGGTGTTTATAGTAGTAATCTAAAAATTGCTGTAGGTGCTGCAACTCCAAAGGATGTAGAAAGCAAGCAGATAATCGAAATATGTAAGTATGCTGATAAATGTATGTATCAAGCAAAATCAGATTGGTATAAGAGTTCTGGAATCAATAGACGAGTAAATTAAAAAATAAACGGACATGAGGTCACAAATTATGACTAAAAAATTTGATAACAAAGGTTTATCATTGATAGAGCTAATTGTGGCAATTGCTATTATGGCAATACTAGTGGGTGTAATTGCTCCTCAAATGGTAAAATATATTGAAAGGGCGAAACAGGTCAAGATAGAAAAAGAGGCCAGTGAGTTCATTAGATCGGCACAAATTGCATTTGTAGATGTAGCTGCCCAGGGAAAGAGCCCTGAGAGCGATTCTGTAAAGAACAGAACCGAAACTTCAAGCCCTTATTACAAAAATGGTACAAAATACGGAAATCTAACAAACTGGACAGTACATAACGGGGTAGTTGCAGGCGCAACTAATGGCCCATTTGCAGATGAATTCTTTTCATTACTAGGCATATCATATGGAAAGGAATGGAAAAGCGGAAAATCTTCGATTCCAATTTCAGAAAATCAACCAAAGATAAACCCAGCAGGGTCTATGACAAAAGAATGTATCTTTCAGGTTTTCTACGATATAGATGGAAACATGGTTGTTGAATATAGCAGGGAAGGCTATTTTGTAAGAATGGAAAATTCTCTTTTAGTAGAATCTATTAGACTTAAGAATGATAGAGAGAAGCATTTCACATCTTGGCAATAAAGAAGGGCGGATATAAAGTTGGAAAACAAAGAAATCGTGATTAAAGGAAAAGGAATAAAGGTAAACATTTTATCCGGCATTTTTATAGCTATAGGTGTAATTACAATGATTGCCTCTATTTTTGTGATTAAAAAGATATATGTTACGTATGATGAAATGACGAATTCTTATCAGAACGTTGAGGTACAAAGGGAAGCTGCCGAGAGTTTTCAAGAAGCATCTGACTATTTAACAGACCAGTCAAGACGATTTGTTGTAACTGGTGATGTGAAGAATACAGAAAACTATTTTGAAGAAATAAACGATACAAAACGAAGAGAAGCAGCCATTGATGTGATTGAGAATTCACATATGCTAAATCTAGAGTGTGAACTTTTATACAATGCGATGGAGTTATCAGAAAGCCTTGCCAAGCAGGAAATACATGCAATGAAACTATCTGCAGTGGCAATGAAGCTTGATGAATCCAAGCTTCCAGATGAAATCGCATCTTATGAATTGTCAGGCGACGAGCTAAATCTTAACAGTACTGAACAGCAGAATCTAGCAATACATTTACTATATAATAGTGAATACGAGGATTATAAAAACAGAATTAACTGGGATATAAACAATGCAATTACATTAATCAAGGATGAATCTGGCACTCGTTATCGCGAAAATGAGTCAAGCCTAATTATAGTGTTAAATATAGCAACATTGCTTATTTTTGTTATGTTTATTTTGCTCATGCTTATATTCATCTTTAACATACTTTTAGTAGTTAATCCTGCGAAGAAGTTTGTGGAATTGTTAGACAAAGGAGAAAAACTCCCAGAAATTGGAGGATATGAGTTTAGAAAATTTGCTAGAAGATATAATGATATTTACCGTTCAAACAAGAAAAACCGCGAGCTTTTGAGGGAGCAGGGAGAGGTAGATGATTTAACTGGAACACTGAAGGCTGGTACTTTGGAGCTTGTCCGTCATAACCTAACTCAGACTAATGAATCGTTAGGAATTATGCTAATTGATATAGACAATTTCAGATCTATCAAGGAAGCTAACGGATACGATATGGCAGACAAGGTAGTAGCAAAAGTCGCAAACTTGTTTATTACTTCTTTTAAGCGCAGTGATTACATTATTCGTACTAGTCAGGATGAATTTGAAATCTTTCTTCTTCGAATGCAACAGCAAGATTCAAATATGCTAATAGAACGAATTGATGAAATCAACAGGAAATTGAAGGATACATCCGATGGTGTAATGGAGGCATCTGTTAGTGTGGGGGTTTCGTTCTCTGAAAATGGATATACTGTTGAAGCCGAGAGAAAAGCAGATATGGCATTGAACTCTGTAAAGGAAAATGGTAGAGGCGCCTGTAAAATA
>JAUNIR010000128.1 GCA_030523345.1 Lachnospiraceae bacterium | reverse complement strand
CGGATAATGGTTACCAGTATATAGATGGAAGACCGCTATCAGAGTATTTTTATAACACGGGAAAAACGCTTGGTAAGATACATAAGCTGTCGAAGCAATACAAGGCAGAACACCAGCGGCGGGATTATTTTGATAAGTATAATATGGCTTATATAGATGAATTAATTCCACAAGAATATTCAGAATTAAAGGCTGCCATAGCTAAACGATTGGAGATGTTTAAATTATTGACAAAAAATCCGGAAGTATATGGACTTGTTCATTTTGATTTCAGTGATGGCAATTACCATATTGATATGGAATCAGGTGAGATCACAGTATTTGATTTTGATAATTGCATGTATTGTTGGTATATGTTTGACCTGGCAAATCTTTGGACTCACGGAGTTGGCTGGTTTCAGTTTGAAGAAGATAAAGAAAAACGTAGAGCAGGTATGCAGGACTATTTTGCTACAGTAATTGAAGGCTATAGAAGTGAGAACAATCTTTCCGAGGATATGTTAGAAAAACTTCCATTATTTATTGATATGGTGCTGATTGAAAATATAGTGGATGAATGCGAATGCTGTAAGAGAGCTGAGGAAGAACTGGATTATGAAGATATAGAAAATGCTGCAAACTGTTTGATTAACGATATAGCGTTTGTGGGTTTTATCTGATTGAAGACTTGATAGAGGAAAGTGACAATGAAAAGTGAAAAATGTTACAAAGAAAATAAATATGGAGGTTTAGTTATTTTTCTGCTAATTTGCTTTGGGCTTACATGGACTTATGATTTTCTGGTTATTCGAAATATTTCAATGATAAAAGATGTAAAATTAAGTGCTGTATTGTCATCTGTAGGTATGTACTTTCCATTGATTGCTCATCTACTTACAAGGAAGATCTTGAAGGAGAAAAACTCACCTTTCGGTCATAAATCAATGATGCTTGGTATAAACAGAAAGTGCACTAAGTGGTTGATATTTGCGATAATAATGCCATTTGTATATACAGAAATAGGTGATTGGTTACTAATAGCAGTGTATCCTAATATACTATTATCGAAAAATCTATGCATGTCGTTTGGAATAACAACGGTATCCGTATTGCTAAATTTGCTAAAAAAAATAGTGATGGCATTAGCTTTTTCGCTTGTTGCAATTGGCGAGGAAAGTGGTTTTAGAGGATACATGATGCCAAGATTAATGCAAATAATGAGCATTAGAAAAGCTATTATTGTAGGTGGGGTGATATGGGGAGTATGGCATATACCGCTTATATGTATGGGATATAATTTCGGTACGGATTATGATGGATTTCCGTATGTTGGAATGGTAATGATGATTTTTAATTGTATGTGTGCCGGATGTATATTGACAATGATTACAATTAAGACAGAATCTATCTGGCCGGCAACGATAATGCATGCAATTAATAATAGTAGACCGGGGTTAATATATAACTATTTTAACCCTTATGAAATGTCAAAGATTAATTCAATACATATGGCATTAATTAGTCAGATTCCAATATGTATTCTAGGTATAACATGTTTTTTGCTATGTTTTCGGAGAAATTCAAAGAAATGAAAAGGAGGAGAATGTGTATATGAAGATAGCTAATAATATAATTAAAGATCATTTAAAGAATGTATATTTTCTATGTGGTGGTGCTTATGGTGGTAAAACAACAATGGCGAAGCTTATTGAAGAAAAGCATGGATTTATAAGATATCGTCAGGGGGACCATTCTGATGAGTATGCGTTAATTGCGACAAATGAAGACCAGCCGTTTATGAGCATGGATAGAGCAGCTGATTGGCATGGATTTTTTGCGCAACCACCGCGTCAATATTCAGATTGGATGCAAGCTGAATTGAGGGAAGAAGCTCAATTCACCATAGCGGATTTGATGAATATTCCGAGTAATAAGAAGGTTATAGTTGATGGATGTATTCCGGTTGATATTTTGAAAGAAATTAGTGATTATGACCATGTGTTTTTATTATTTTCACCGGATGAAATGAAACGGGCACATTATTTTGATCGCGCTGACAAAGACGAGATTTATCAATTCATTCTTTCGTTTCCGGATGGAAACGAGTTGCTTGGAAATGTAATAGAAGCATTAAATATTGATAATGAAGCAGAAAGACAGAGATTTGTTAATAGCGGTTTTGCATATAAGGAGCGAACTAATTCGGATACTATTGAAGAAACATTGGAATTAATAGAAAAGCATTTTGGACTAATTTAGCGAGGATGATAGTATATGTTAACTATACTGACGAGTTCAACTGGTTTTTATAAGAAAGACAAGGAAGGAAAAAGAATTCCCGATAAGTTTTATTGGTATAATGGATTTCTTGATAAGTTACAAAAAATATGGACAAGAGATGCAAGAGTATTAATAATAGCTGCATCACCGGAAGACTATGTAAAAAATGATGATGTATGCGAACTATATAAAAAGGTATTGAAAATGAGTAACCTTAGCACAGTGTCTGTAGATATGTGTGATTCAAGAAATGTGGATATTATCGAAAATTTAAGTGATGTGGATGTAATTTTCTTATCCGGAGGTCATGTACCTACGCAGAATGCATTTTTTAAGAAAATTGGCCTAAAAGGGAAATTAAAGTCGTATAAAGGAACAATTATTGCATGGAGCGCTGGTTCTATGAATTGCGCAGAAACAGTATATGCCGGACCCGAACTGGAAGGTGAAGCGATAGATCCCAATTATGAACGATGGATTTCCGGATTAGGTCTCACAAAAATTAATATATTTCCACATTTTCAAAACCTTAAAGATGACTGTTTGGATGGAATGCGCTTAATAGAAGATATTACATTTGCAGATAGTGTCGGTCATGAAATAATTGCCATAAATGATGGTGCATATATCATTGTTGAGGATGGTAAGGAGACATTATACGGTGAAGCGTATCGGATAAAAGACAGAGAAATGATACAAATTTGTCAAAATGGTATGTCTATTGAATTATAATTTGGCAGGAAAATAGGCAGTTTAATTTGATAATATGGTTCAATGAAATTCTGATTTAATTGTGAAAGGATAAAGTGTAATGGCAGAAACTATTGTTTATTTGGCAATATCATTATTAGTATCATTAATTTTTGTAATACTTGGTTTAAAACAGTATAAGTCAAAAACTCCAGTAACGATAAATACTGGAGAAAAACCACCTACTGAAGAAGAATTAACTAGTGTAACTGAATGGAATCATAGACACGGCAGAAATTTTATCATTTTGGGTTGTATGCTTTTTATAACATTATCAGTTTTTGTTTTCTGTTTAGAAAGACTTGAAAATACAACTATTCAAATAGTAGTGTTTATTCTAGTTATATTTGGAGAAATAGCTTGGGTTGTAATTGAAGATTCTGTAATGAAGAAGAAAATGATAAAAAAGTGATAAAATTCTGATTTGTAGGGGTGAACATAATGGCATCAAGTAAAGAATACTTAGATTTTATATTAGAACAATTGTCAGAACTAAATGACATTACATATAAAGCAATGATGGGAGAATACATCATTTATTATCGTGGCAGAATTGTTTAATGCCATGTATGAAGAATTACCTACTCCAAAGGTTAAGAAAAAGAAGTAAACAAATCGCAGTTTTCAGAATTAAACAAATTCAAGGTTGGCGGAGGTTTGGTATGAGCAAGATAAATGATACATCAGTAGTGAAAAAGACTCTTGGGACAACAATCTTAGGAGTCTTTTTTATTGACAAATATATAATATGCGTTATATAACAATGGTTATAACAAGCGAAAAGGAGATGAGGATAATGCCACCAAAAGCAAAAATCAATAGAGAAATGATAATAGATGCTGCATATGAGATTGTCCGTGAATCAGGTGAAGAGAATATCAATGCGAGAAATATAGCTGAGAAATTGGGCTGTTCTACACAGCCAGTGCTCTATGTTTTTAAAACAATGGATGAAATAAGAGAGTGTGTTTATCAGAAAGCAGATGAATATCATAGTGAGTATCTGATGCAGGTGAATGAAACAGAGAAAAATCCAATGATTGTTATCTGGAAAAACTATATTCGTTTTAGTGTCAATGAGAGGAATCTGTTTCGATTTTTATTTCAGTCAAATGCTTTTTCAGGAAGAATGCAAGGGCTAGTGGATGACGAAAGGCTTCTGCCGGTATTGCAAGCTATGGGAGGGCAAATGGGAATGGCAATTCCAGATGTAAAGAAATTTTTTGCCTGCGTTTTTTATTCAGTGCATGGGATAGCAAGTCTTCTAGCAAATAATTCTATGGAATATGATGAGGACGAATTTGATCATGTGATTAGCATAATAAAACGAGGAGTACTAAAAGAACTGGAGAGAGAGAAAGATGCTTAAGAAATTATATAAGAAATCAGAAGTCTGGTTTGCTGTTGTTTTTATTATTGCATATGTTATTGGTGATAGTTTTCTAATGCAGGCTTCTGATAATGCTGGGATAGAGATGATATATACAATTCCTTATAATCTGCTACTGCTTGGAATTATGTTCGTATTTATGGGAAAGAACCAGTTGCTTGGATATTACGGGATTAATAGGGTTAAATGTGAAGCTAATAGATTATTGTATTATGTACCACTTATTGTAATTGCAACAGTAAATATCTGGTTTGGTGTCTGCTTCAAAATGAGTCTTTTAGCCACTGCAGTTTATTTCGTGGCAATGATTATTACAGGTATTGTAGAGGAAATGTTGTTTAGAGGTCTTTTGTTTAAGGCTATGAGTAAGAGCAACGTGAGGAGCGCCATTATTGTAACAAGTATTACATTTGGAATTGGGCATATTGTGAATCTGGTTAATGGAAATAGCGCAGATTATGTGGAGACAATTTGCCAGATTTTCTATGCTGTGGCAATTGGATTCCTTCTTGCAGCGGTGCTGTATGTTGGAGAAAGCATTATTCCATGCATTATTACACATTCAATGCTTAATGCACTAAGTTCTTTCTCAAATGAAACAGTAATTGATAACATACAGATCCCAGTCTCTGTTATTTTATGCGTGATATCTGCAGCAAGTGCTGTATTAATTTTTAGGAATGCAAATCGAGAACAATAGAGGTGGAAATAGTGATTAACTGGAGTCATAATAATGTTACTTTTGCGAGGTGATTTATGAAGACAACGAAAGAAACAATTATTAAAGTTTCATTACAGCTGTTTGCGCCACTTGCTCTTGTAATACAGTTATATGATGGCGGTATGAGTCCGATTGTCTTGAAGGAACACCTGGGGAAAATAACAAAGGATTTTGAGGAGCGATG
>JAUNIR010000127.1 GCA_030523345.1 Lachnospiraceae bacterium | reverse complement strand
TTGGCTCTGACATAATGGAGAGAGCAAAGGAATTTAAGATAGTAAATCAGAATTTCAGAGAGAATATCAAAAATTTTGTAGGACAATGTGTGAAGTATGACATAATGCTGAATAATAAATATACATTTGATGACTTAAGAGACGCAACGGATTTGTGGGGATTAGTGACAAGTAATCCATCAAAAATTAGGGGTATATATTGGATACCAATAAAGGGAGGAAAAGCGGAATATGTAACCTGTGCGGGAGCAGTAGAGAAGTTTAATCAGGAATGGAAGAATGAGCTCAATAGAATAGCGTTTAGTATGAGTAAGAAAATGTTCAGTGGAAGAGCGATAGGCCATTCGACATTGCAAAGTAATAAACTAAGAATGACCATGCCTTTAGCGAATGCGTTGAAGAATGAATTTCTGAGTAATCTGCAAAGTGCCTATTCATATTTAGGGGAAATGGCAGACTCTGCAGAAGATATATTAAGACAGAACGTGATGATAAATGCAATGAATGATGCGGCATCGGAAAACTCGAGGAATGCAGGAAACCCAATATCATATGCAGAGATGAAAGCATTATTACAACAGAATTATACATTTGATACAATAGGAAGACTAGCAGCCAAAACTTTGCCGATTATGAAGTCAGTAATAGAAGCATTAGTATATGCATGTTTTATATTTATAATCCCGCTTTGTATGATACCGACAGGATATAGATTCTTGATAAACTGGGCAGCAACGTTGTTATGGCTTGGATTTTGGCCACCGGTATATGCAGTATTAAACTTGATAATGAACTTAGCGGCAAGATCATCAACGATAGCAGAAATAGGAACAAGTGGAGGAATAACCATAGCAAATGTAACAGGAATAGCAGCAGCGAATGCGGAGATAAAGGTAATGGCAGGATATTTGGCATTAAGTGTACCATTTATATGTATAGCACTAGTGAAGGGAGTGGGATCATTTATACATTTGGCAAGTCAGATGACAGGGACAACAGCATCATCTGCAGGAAGCGCGGTAAATGAGGCAGTAAATGGAAACTTCAGTTATGGGAATGTAAACTTAGGGAACTCCCAAATGGGGAATGTTTCAAATTTACAGCGCAATATGAATAGTTTAATAGGAAGTGGAGGACATAGACTAGATACAGGAGGGGTACAAATAACGAACGATGCCAAGGGATTCTCTGTTATGAACAGGATGCAAGATACGGGAATTGCAAATCTTAGAGGATCTCTTTCAAGTGTAGTAGCGGCACATGAAAGAGTAAATGAGGCACACAGCCATGTAAACTCTGTAAATACAAGATTAGCCGAAGGAAAAAGTGTGCTTGATGCGATAAATGTAAGAGGATACGAACAGGTATCTCAAATGAAAGCGGATGATATGGTCAAAAGTTATGGGACAGGAAGTCAGGATGCGCAAAACGCAGTAGAATATGCAAAATACATGGATTCAAAAACAAAAGGGAAGGCATATAATTCAGGAACAAGTGCTCAAGGAAATTTGGGACTGGGAGGAACGTTATCCGGGAGCTTAGGTTTTACTAAGACAAAGATGGGCGATTCTGGGACAGATAAAGCGGCTGAAACATTAAAAGGGTTGCAAGCAAGTGCGTCAATAAGTGGAGGAGTTGGAACCGGGGTAAATGCGAGCAACACAAGGATGTATGGAAGTCAGGAGCAAATAATCGAAGGTAAAGATATAAATGAATTAAAATCGAGTTATGAAAATGTGATGAAACAATTATCGACGAGTGAAAAGAACGATGAAATAACGGGATTGGCAAGAGACAGGAGTGAGGCAATACAAAATGTCAATAGCTTAAATAGGGAGAAAACCGTAGCAGATAATGAGTTAAAACAGGCAGAGATAGGATTCCAGAGGATGAAGCAAAGTGCGGTGACATTTGATGAAAATATAACAGATGATTTTGTTGGAATAGCCGAAGAGAAGTATGGTATGTCAAGCAATGAGGCGAAGGAATTATTGAATTCGCATAGGCCAGAAGATCAAGCAAAGCGCAAGAAGCTGATAGATGCAACGATAACGAGGCAGACAGTCAGATATAACTTTGATTTGCCAGATATAGAAACACCAGCCAAAAGCGGTGATCTGAATTTTACAAATCAGGATTTACAGGATGAATATGAAGCGAAAAAACAAATAACACAGAGTAAAATAGATGACACAAGCGAGATGATAGCGCAAACTAAGGGAGAGAACCGGGCACGCAGAGAAAATATAACAGAAGCAGTTAATGATAGAATAGCAAAAACAAATACTGAAATAACACAAGGGAAACAGGAAGTACAAACCAAAGGTGAGGCTGTGAAACAAAAGGTTCAGGAGCGTGGAAATAGAGGAGCCTTTAGAGAAGCAAAAAAGGAATTAGGAAGGGTTATTTTGGGAGACGAAGATGACAAATAAAGATAAGTTTTTACAAAGGAAATTTTTGTATGATTTGCAAGTATCAATATCATTTTTTCTTGCTTTATTAAATTGGTTTATTTTTGCTAAGAGTGTATTTTTTATAGGAAAGAATATTTTTGAAGTTTCATATTCGAAATTACTGGATACATTTTGGATATGGTATATTGATTCTTCTCTTCTTTTTTTATTTGGCTTCTATAACCTCTTCACATACATATGGAGTAAGAAAATGGCGGAGAAATATGGGATAGAGCTGTTTGGAGATTTAGATCAGGAATGGCTAAGAAAAGAACAAGGATATGATGCGAAAATATTTGGAGAGATATATTCAAAGAATCTGCACTTTAGGAAACTAGGAGCAAAGAGTTTGTTTATCACAGTTCCATTATCGTTTTTGCCATGGCCTGCGGTTCCATTTATTGTTGGAATTATAATGATAGTAGTTTATATGGTTTACCGAAATGTTTACTTTAATGATGCAATGGCAGATAGATGGCCAAGAGTATATGGTAGCGGTATAGTAATATCCAGAATTCTGGATCAAGATAGTGATTTTGGAAAGAATGTCAAGGAGAAAGAGACTAATGACGAGAAGAAAAATGGAAAATAAAGTATCAAAAATAATATTAGGGATATTAATAATAGGAAGCAAAGGTATATTTGCAAATCAAGTAGACGAGTTGAATAGTAAAAGCTTTTATACTACCGAGAAAAAAGAACATCCGAAAACCGAAGAGATTGAAAAGTCTCAGGTTAAAAAAGAAAGTCCTTGTCTGGAACCTTATGGAATAAAGTTAGGGAAAACTACTATTAAAGAACTGAAAAATAAATTTAGTTTAAAATTTAAGGAAAAAGGAGCATTAGGCCAAATGTATCATTTTAATCCGGTTGATTTTAACGTTGGAGATTTAAAAGCTATCGAGGTTATAGCCTATACCCTAGGTGATGGAGATATTATTGAAAACTTTGAAATTTTGTTTGAAGGGAAAAAATATACGAAATTAAAAGAATACTTATCAAAATCCTATGAAATAACGTATGAAGAAGAGCCTTTTGTCGGGGATAAAGAATGTGATTTTTGGCAAAAAGGGAACAATAATCAATTTTTATTTATAGTAGAACCACATATTTCATTTGAAACTACGCTTGGATATAGAACCCAAAAATTTAATGATATTAGAAACGAATTTATAAAAGAATCTAACCAACAAAAAGATGCAGATATGGAAAGTAAATTATGAGAAACAAATGGAATCCAAGGCAATTGCCAGACATAAATGAATATATGTTTTATAAACGGAAGGCATTATATGGGATAGTAAGACCATTTTCGTTTTTCATGGCTTTAATGTCCATTACATGGATCATGCGCTTGGAAAAGTATATATGTTTTCAGGTATTAGGGATAGATTCTAATACATTTTTTAGGATATGTGAAATACCATTTGCAGCATCCATAACCGGTATTATGTTTGGGGTATACAATTTAACAGCATATGTATGTACATTATTAATTGTAAAAAAATATGGATTAGATATATACAAACATATAGATAAACATTGGATGATAAAGGAGTTTGGACATGATTCAACAATGTTTGAAGAAAAGATATTACGGGATTTGTGCTATAGGAAAATAGGATCATTGAGTCTGGTATTTATTATGCCATTTATGGTTAATCAGTGGTGGAATGAACCAATTTGGGTAACAATCATAACATTCATAGGATATTTGATATATAGAGATATTTATTTTAAAAGGAAAAAGAAGGAATTAGGATTATGAATGATAGAGAGATTATAGAATCGATGGATTATGCGAAGGTATTTAATGAATTAAAGAAGGATGTGAGAGCTTCGCAATTAAGGGCGATGAGGTCAGTAAATACGGAACTGATTATGTTATATCACCGAATAGGAACGTATATTTTGAATTTACAAAAGAAACAAGGATGGGGAAGTAAGGTAATAGATCAATTGAGCAAAGATCTGAAATCAACATTTCCAGAAATGAAAGGTTTTAGTGTCCGTAATCTAAAATATATGAGGAAATTTGCTGAAGAGTATCCTGATATTGAAAAAGTGCAGCAGATTGCTGCACAATTGCCATGGTTTCATATAGTTGTAATTTTAACCTCAGTTGATAATTCGGATACAAGAGATTTTTATTTGGCTAAAGCATACGAAAATAGCTGGTCACGTAATGTTTTAGTTATGCAAATAGAAAGTAAATTGCATGAGAGACAAGGAAAAGCTGTTACTAATTTTAAAGATAAATTAAGTAATGAATTATCAGATTTAGCCAAAGATTCATTGAAAGATCCTTATGTATTTGAGTTTTTAACGTTGTACGAAAAAGCGAAAGAAAAAGATATTGAACAAGGACTTATTGATCATGTAAGAGATTTTTTGTTGGAAATAGGAGAGGGATTTTCATTTATTGGAAATCAATATCACTTATCAGTTGGAGGCGAAGACTATTATTTAGATATGTTACTTTATAATGTTAAATTACATGCATATGTAGTTGTAGAATTAAAGACCGGTAAATTTAAGCCAGAGTATGCGGGAAAATTGAATTTCTATTTATCAGCAGTAGATGATTTGGTAAAACAGCCGGGGGATAATCCATCTATAGGGCTTTTATTGTGCAAAGAAAAGAATAATATAGTTGCAGAGTATGCGTTAAAGGACGTTGAAAAGCCTATAGGCCTTGCTTCATACAAATTAGGGCAAGTAATGCCCCAAAATCTACAATCTAGTTTACCATCAGTATCAGAATTGGAAAGAGGGTTAAATAAAATAGTATATAAACAACAAAAGTTATCCACGGAAGATGTGGATAAGTCAGATGAAAAGGGGAGAGATGAAGA
>JAUNIR010000126.1 GCA_030523345.1 Lachnospiraceae bacterium | reverse complement strand
CTGCAAGGTAACGACCTTCATAAATTGATGCGAAAGCATTATGGAAGTTTGAAAGTCCCTCTGTATGAGCCTTTGTTCCTGTTGCATGACAGAACTGAATATCTGAATATTCCTTTGCAGCTTCAATCATGTAATCCTCATGACCAAATGAATCTGCAAATATGAAATTACATCCTGCATCTGCAAGCTCACATGCTGCTTCGTAACATTCCTGTCCTTCTGGAATATTTGTCTTTGTAATGTACTCAACTCCTAACTCCTCGCATGCCTGCTTAGCAGCGTTTAAGAAGTTTAAGTCATATGTTGAGTTCTCATCGTGAAGGAATATAAAACCTGCCTTCACACCTGCAAGCTGAACTGGTTCCTCTGTTGTAGCTGGTTCACTTGCATTTGCTTCCGTAGACTCTGCAGCACTTGAATCTGCTGCTGGAGCTGCTGGAGTTGCACCACATCCAACTAACATTGAAGCTGTAAGCGCAACTGTCATGAAAATACCTAAAAATCTTTTCATATTTTTCTCCTCTTCCGGTGTTTAACACCTATTTAATTTTCATCATTTGATTTACATAACGCAAATCAACTGATGTTTTTTAATAAAAAAACAAACATAAAAAGTATATCGCTTCAGTAATTAAAAATCAATTCACGTAATATATATAATTACTAATTATATTGGTATATTTTTATATAAAATAACAAATACAAATCTTTATTTTAGTGATTCAAGTATAATACGCTGAAATTCATGATGTGTAAGAGGTGCATGATTCCTTACAACTTCATCATGTTTTTCTTCTGGCTTCTTCATAAAGAAAATGGAATCAGTATAAAAGTGATCATAACCTGTATGGTCATAGCAGACACCATGATCACTCATAACTATTATAGTTGAATTATCATATATTCCATTTTCTTTCATAAGATTAAAGAAAGTGTCAACAACAACCCACAATCCTTGCATTGTCTGCCATCTTGTTGTAGTATCAGGCTCCGTTGCATGCGCAAACTCATCATTCATATATGATTTATGCATGCCATAATAATGATATATTCCAACACGCTTCTTTACTGTATCGCTCAGTTGCATTCCACCATTAATCATATTGTCATAGTGAGATTGATTAAATACCTGTGGAGTTTTTACATCATACGCAGTTGTATATACCCCAGGATTCATCACATAAAAATATGGCTTTAAAAAATATGGAACGTATCTATATGCACTAAGCTTCGAAAGTTCCCTACGCACCTCTTTTTTATTGACCTCTTTTTTTACTGATTTTACATTGTCAGCAATATATTGCATGTATTCTCCTGTGAGAATATCTCTTGTATTTATCTCAACATTATATCCCCTTGAATATATCTCATCAAAAAATTTCTTGGAACTTTCTGACGTAAATGCAGTCTTTTCATACTCTTCACGTGGTTCCCCGTTATATTCATATTCAGTAAGAAAATGAACAAATGAAGGGAATGTAGGTGCATATACTGAATCCTCTTCATCATAAAATGTAAAATCATGCAAAACATCAAGTGCTTCAGGATGCTCACTTAATTCCTCTTCTAAAATATCTCTTCCAAAAGTATCTAACACAATTACGACTGTATTTTCCTCGCTCCCCATAACGTACTCATTTGTTGCATCAAAAACAATGCCATAATTCGGTTTGTTTTCTGCTTTTAAAAGACTAAGAGAAACAGTGACTACAGCCGTTGCCATGACCAGACTCAGGGCTAATGAAACATATTTACTTATTACTTCACAGTGCATTTTTAATACAACTAAATTACATATAACAGATACTAGTATTGCTAGTATAAATACAGCAACAGATATTTAGGGCCAATGGAAGGGCCGAATTCCGGAATTCCATCTACATTAGATAACGTTGCATTCAAAAACATATATTGAATATATGATGCTATACCAACTCCAAGAAAAACTGCACAATATATTTTTGAGAAAACATCTCTAAACGATGCCAAAACAAGAGATATTCCCATCGTTAGTACTATTGATATAACAATAAAATATAAAATAAAATCTATTGTATTAAAATCAAATTCCAGATAATTGGAATAAAATATTTCAAGTGGTCCCAATATAAAGTACATAACACATAACATAAGCGTTACTGAAAAAACTGGCACAAATTTCTTAAGGAAACTACTATCAAAACGCTTTTTATATGCTACATATATGTCCGAGTCCTCAACATTTTCATAAATCTCAATGTACGAATTAGTTACATATATAATTCCAGCAAATGCAACAATAAAGATTGGATTAAAAATGAAGCTTTCACTAGATGAGGTAATAATAAATGTTAATGTACCTATAAACGCAGTCATTGCAAAAGGATTACCTGTTATTCTAATAGACTGCTTATATAACACATAAATAAGCATTCCAAACACACACACTGCTATTACAATTCCATAGACCACAGCTATCTGCAAAAATCCATTACAGCAATCTAAAAAACCTTCTCTAAATGAAGAGCCTTCCATGATATATATACTTCCATTACCTTTAATTGGATGTTGTTTAACAAGTGTATATAATACATCCCAGTTACTTGCTCTATTTCCAATTACTGGTCTATAAAATATCTCTAAATCATTTATGATACCCTTATTAGCTATATAAATATAAACTAACGGTAATATAATCATCCATATAAATGCCCCTGCAATACAAAGCAGTTTTGTTATACCCTTATACATAAGTTTTTTTGGTATAACAAGAATTAATGCAAAAGTAATTAGCACCATAATCCCGGTCCTGCTCTGATAATATGCAATAATTTTAGCGCCTATATAAAACAAAATTGTTTCTAAAAATGTAATATAATAAGGATATTTCTTTAAGAACACAAACTTTTTGTCACAAAAATTTATCACACAATATTTTAATGTTTCTAATAATACTACTAGAAATACAAATCCAGAAATTAAAACAAGGCCGCCAAAATTGATTGAATACCCTTTAAAATATCCTTTAACATCTATGGTCCAATAGATGAAAAAAGCACCTATAAATATAGCTAAAATAAGAATCTGAATTTTTGAAAACTTAACTTTATCATATAGATATAAACACAGTGTAAAGATGTACACGGTAAGCGCCGCAGTATTCACTCCACCATTGACGACAATAAACAAAGCCGCAATAGCATTAATACATAAAACAGCAATAAATAACCTATCCTTAAATATTAATTTAAAATCAACATAGCAAAGAAAAACCGCTGTAAATACAGCCGCCGCAATCACATAATTAATAGATCTCATCTTTATATAGACATTATAAAAATTCAGGTTCAACATATATATGGCAAAAACACCTAATATAAAAATGCAATTGCCTGCAAATTTTCTTTTCTCCAATTTTATATCCTCTACCATCTAATTTTATAAAATATCAACTTTCAACACATTATATTCTATCGCAAATTCCGTTTCTTTTGTACTTGTAAATCATTAATATTTTAATATCTGAAAATCATTATTATATAAAAACCCCTATTGTATTAAACAATAGGGGTTAAATACTTTAAGTCTACCTAAAGATACGGTAAATATTTATTTCTTACTTTCCTCGTAAGCCTTTTTAGCTTCTGCTACACCCGCCTTTGCGCCAGCAGCTGCTGCTTTTCCAAGCTTTGTAGCCTCATCTGCTGCTTTTCCAGCAACGTCTTTTGCAACTTCAACAGCTTTACCAGCTACATCCTTAGCCTTGTCAGCTACATCTTTTGCTTTATCTTTTGCCTTATCCTTAATGTCCTTATCTTCGTTAGCCTTTTTCTCAGCTATAGCAGCCTGTGCTGCAGCAAGTCTTGCGATAGGAACACGGAATGGAGAACATGATACATAATCAAGACCAATTCTATGACAGAACTCAACTGATGTTGGATCACCACCATGCTCACCACAAATACCTACATGGAGATTAGGATTAACTGGCTTTCCAAGACTGATTGCCATTTCCATAAGCTTTCCAACACCTGTCTGATCAAGCTTAGCAAATGGGTCGTTTTCAAAGATCTTTGTATCATAGTAAGCCTCAAGGAACTTACCAGCATCATCTCTTGAGAAACCAAATGTCATCTGTGTAAGATCGTTAGTACCGAAACAGAAGAACTCAGCTTCCTTAGCAATCTCATCAGCTGTAAGTGCAGCTCTTGGGATTTCAATCATAGTACCAACTTCATACTTAAGGTTTGTGCCTGAAGCTTCGATTTCTTCATCTGCTGTCTTAACAACAACTGCTTTAACCTGCTTAAGTTCCTTAACATCACATACGAGTGGAATCATAATTTCTGGCTTAACTGTCCAATCTGGATGTCTCTTTGATACTGCTACTGCAGCTCTAATAACAGCCTGTGTCTGCATCTTAGCAATTTCAGGATATGTAACAGCAAGTCTGATACCACGGTGACCCATCATAGGGTTAAACTCATGAAGTGAGTTGATGTATTCTTTAATCTGCTCTACGCTCTTGCCCTGCTTGTATGCAAGCTTTGTAATATCCTTTTCCTCTGTAGGAACGAACTCATGAAGAGGTGGATCAAGGAATCTAATAGTAACTGGGCATCCTTCAAGTGCCTCATATAACTGTTCAAAGTCTGACTGCTGATATGGAAGAATCTTAGCAAGTGCTGCTTCTCTTTCTTCCTTAGTATCAGAACAAATCATCTCACGGAATGCTTCAATTCTGTCTTCCTCGAAGAACATGTGCTCTGTACGGCAAAGACCAATACCTTCTGCGCCAAGCTCTCTAGCCTTCTTAGCGTCAGCTGGTGTATCAGCATTTGTACGAACCTTAAGTGTTCTATACTTATCAGCCCAAGCCATAACTCGTCCAAATGTTCCAGCAATCTGAGCATCTACTGTTGGGATGATGCCCTTGTAAATATTACCTGTTGTACCATCTATAGAAATTTCAGAACCTTCTGTAAATGTCTCTCCAGCTAATGTGAATTTCTTATTAGCTTCATCCATTGTGATATCACCACAACCAGATACACAACATGTGCCCATACCACGCGCAACTACTGCTGCATGAGATGTCATACCACCACGGACTGTAAGGATACCCTGTGCTGCCTTCATACCTGTGATATCTTCTGGTGATGTCTCAAGACGAACAAGAACAACCTTCTCTCCTCTTTCTGCCCATTCAACTGCATCCTCAGCTGTAAATACAACCTTACCGCATGCTGCACCAGGAGAAGCTCCAAGTCCCTTTCCAAGTGGTGTTGCTGCCTTTAATGCAGCTGCATCAAACTGTGGATGAAGGAGTGTATCAAGGTTACGAGGATCAATCATAGCAACTGCTTCTTCCTCTGTCTTAT
>JAUNIR010000125.1 GCA_030523345.1 Lachnospiraceae bacterium | reverse complement strand
AAAATATATGGAGAAATACTGCGGTTTTACTTGACAAAACATTAGCAGGTTTTAGTGTCGTGATGTATTTATGGAGCAATTTGGAGCAGGTTAAAAACCTTGGAATGGTTTGAAAAATCGGTATATTTAAGAATGATGTGACTCCTTCGAGTCCCGTCTCGCGCTCATGGTGCGTAAAGCGTTGATTATATTCCTACTATGGAAGAAGTATTGAACAGTTTATAATAAAGCTACGGAGGTACGAGATATGGAAACGAACGAGAAAGAATATGTAACATTCACAATAGATACATCAACTGGAGAAACTGTCGAAATGGCAGTAATAGAAGAATTCGAATTTGAAAATAAATTCTATGTTGCGGCAAGTCTTGTTATAGAAGATGAAATAAAAGAAGGAATATATCTTTATAAGGTAAAAGATAGTGATGAATTTTCTGTAGAGAAGTTAAGAAATAAATTTGAGTACGACAAAGTTTCAAAGGCGTATTTAGAAATGCTTGATGATAAAAATGAGTGAAAGTAAAAAGACTATGATAAACATTATGTTTGGAATATAAGTGTTAGTATATGGAATTATTCAAAAAAGCCGAAAAGATAAAAAAAGATATCCCGGCGGTATTTTTAGCTCTTAATGATAAGAAAACACCTTTGTCAGCAAAGATATTTGCAGCTGTAACTGTAGTGTATGCATTATCACCAATAGAATTTAGTACCTGATTTTATACCGGTACTTGGATATATTGATGATGTAATACTGTTACCGTTGCTTATAACGGTAACAATAAAGCAAATACCCGAAGATGTTATATCTAGGTGCAGGGAAGAATCGGAGAATATGTGGCTGGAGGGTAAGCCAAAAAAGTGGTATTATGCATTACCAATAGTATTCATATGGGTTCTAGTTATATTAGTAATCTTAAAGATTATAGTTAGGTAGCAAGGAAAAATAAAACACAAATAATATAATGCATTGAAGGAAGAAGAAGCTTTATGGAAATGAACCTACAATATAGTGTAAATATAGCAATTGAAACAACTATACTCTTAGTGCTTATAATTATGTTAGTTATGTTGTTTTGGCAAAGAAGGCTTTTTATAACAACAACTCCGCTTTTATTTCTAACTTGTAATATTATTTTGTTAACGATAGTTCAAATAGTTACATGGGTTTTTTTAGGTCTAAATATACAAGTTGAATATGGGGCTATGCCCATGCGAATAGTATACATATTAGATTATGTATTTTCTTATGGAATAAGCGTTGCTGCACTATATTACGTTGAGGCTCTTGCAATAGATGAATATAATCGTATGGGAGTTAAATACAGACCTAAGAATTACGTAAAAAATATAATAATCGTTTGGGGAATAGTTACAGCTATAATATATGCGGTATCACTTTTTATTCCATCAATATATCACTTAGAGGAAGGCCAGGCTGTATTTAGCATTCCGGCATATGTAGGATTACACATTATGGTGATGTTTGGATATATATGCACGCTAATTTATATTGTTCGACATAGGGATGTAATTGGAAAATATGAAGCAGGAGTATGTTTTGTCTTTATCATAATGGCATCGATATTTGCTGTAATAGATGAGCTTTTTGAGTTATGTATAGGGCACTTCATGATAGCAATTTTTGTATTTTCACTATACGTAAGTATTGATTTGCATAAAGGCTTATTGCTTGAAAGACAAGAGAAAGAAATTGCTCTGTGGAAAACGCAGATTATGCTTTCACAAATGCAACCACACTTTTTATATAATGTACTTACGACTATAAGTGGTATGTGTGAGATGGAAAATGCAACCGAAGCAAGAGATGTTGTAAATCATTTTGCTGATTACTTTAGAACAAATCTTGATTCGTTAGACAAAGAAAAAACAATTCCATTTGAAAAGGAATTAGAACACGTTAAAACATATTTATGGCTTGAAAAAGTTCGTTTTGAAGATTCATTAAATATTTGTTACGAAATAGAAACGATTGATTTTTCAGTGCCATCTCTTACGGTTCAACCGATAGTTGAAAATGCGGTTAAGCATGGGATATTGCCAAAAGATGATACAGGAACTGTAATTATTAGAACATATGAAACCAGTCTTGATTACGTGGTTGCTATTGAGGACGATGGAGTAGGATTTGATGTAAATGAAAAGCAAGATGATACTCGCACACATATTGGAATTGATAATGTGACCAAACGACTGGAGCTAATATGCAACGGAACATGTGATATAAAGAGTGATAAAGGAAAAGGTACAGTAGTAACGATACATATTCCTAAAGGAGATCGACTGTGAATGTAATTGTAGTAGATGATGAAAGAATTGTACTTGCTGCAGAGACAGCAACCATCAAACGAACAATGGAAAATGCAGATGTATATTCTTTTCAAAAAGTGAAGGATGCCCTTGAGTTTGCAGAGCAGAATGTAGTCAGTATTGCTTTTTTGGATATCAATATTAAAGGTATAACGGGACTGCAACTAGCACAGAAGCTTCAGGAGTACAACCCGAAAATAAACATTATTTTCTGTACAGGATACTCAGAATATTCTCTGGATGCTCATGATTTGTATTGTAGTGCATATCTTATGAAGCCAATAAATGATAAGAAGCTTACAAAGGCGCTTGAAAACCTCAGATATCCATTGCCAGAAAAAGCAAAAGAACTTAGAGTGAAGTGCTTTGGGAATTTTGAAATATATAAAGATGGTGTTCCGGTTAAATTTAAGCATAAAAGGACGAAAGAACTGTTTGCATATCTCATTGACAGGAATGGTGCGACAGTATCTACGAAAGAGATGGCAACAGCACTTTATGAGGATACGAACAAAGAATCAAATATACGAAACTTACGTGCAGACTTAAATAATACGTTTGAACAACTTGGAATAAGCGATTTACTAGTACATAGTGGTGGTGATGTCGGTGTAAATGTAGAAAAGATAGATTGTGACTATTACGATTATCTAGATGGAAAAAAAGAACTCTTTCATGGAGAATATATGTCACAATATTCTTTCGCAGAGGAAACGATAGCTTGGCTTATGAATGAAAAAATCTTACCAAAATAAAGGTAAGATTTTTTTATGTTTTATTTCTAATTTCGTCATTTTTGGTATAAATTGTGACTGAGTAGTGACTCTGAATGCGATATCATGTATAGAATTGGGGACAAATTTGATGTTTTGCAAAAATAAAAGGTAAATTAGCCGATTTTTCAAGACAAAAATATAATTAACGGACAAGGATTGTATAAATGATTACTAGCATTTCTAAAGTATTTCAGGGTAAAAAACTAGGTAAAAGAATTTTATCAGGGGCAATAGCAGTAAATCTTATATTTGCTACCTTATTAGGTGATGTTAATATTGCATACGCTCAAGTGGGTGATACTACTATCACAGAGGAAAATAACATTATCACGAATGAGACAGGAATAGCTGCAGATGACGGAATAAATGACAATTTGCAGGATGTGGTGAAGGATGAAAACGTAGAGGTTGAGATTCCTGAGATAGAGATTGAAGAAGGACCTGAAAAATCAGAAGATGTTACAGAGGAAAAAGAACCTAAAGAAATAGAATCTGAAAATATGCCAGCGATAAGCATTGTGGAGACTGTAGAGGATTATGAAATTAGTCTTGAATGCAGTGAGGGAACATTTGCTGAGGGTACAACTGTTGAAGTAAAGATTTTAGATGCTGAAGAAGAAGAGGAAGTAGATAAGCTTGTTGAAGATGTAATCACAGAGGATGTTAATATTGTAAAGTCAGTAACTTTTGATATTACATTTTATGATAAAGATGGAAATGTTGTAGAGCCAGCTGATGAAAATACTGTCTCTGTGAAGATAGTTCCTAGTGAACAGGACAAGGAAGAACTTGAGAATATTGAAGTTTCAGATGATGAAGAGCTTTTATGCTCTGTATTTCACATAGAAGACGATGAAAATGTAGAGGAAATAGATTGTGAAGTGATAGACCCTGTAGAAGAAATAATTTTCGATGCAGAGTCTTTTTCTCTATATAAGATTATTTGGTATACAAAAGGTGATGAAGGACCTGTAGAAGCAGGTGAAGGCCCAGATTATATAGGTGGCTTCATCAAGTCTTCGCATACATTTGACGAGTTTGATTTACCATTAGAATTTTTAAATGAGGGAAGCCCTGTAGATACTACTTTGCGTCCAGAAAATTTAAAATTTAAAATATATGGTCAAGATACTACAGGTGGCGCAGAAATAGACCACGAAAAAGTGCTTATATGCGAGGTGAGTGTTCCAATTGCGTCTTATTATAATCCTTCATCAAAAACTATATCACTCAAGAAAAGTGGCGAGTCAAAGACAGAGATTCCAGTATATGTTGTCACAGGTACACAGGGTAGCAAACATCCAGTAACGGGAGGAGACGGCAAACATAGAATGGAAGGGTTTGAATATACTGTAGAGTTAGAAGTCCCTGCCGGATCCATTTATACAGAAAAAGTTAAATCTACAGGTGTAACAATAACAACAATTCTTAACGAAGCTGAGTGGAGTGGTAAAGGAAGTCAGCCTCTTAAAGCAGAAAGACAGACATTATCATCAGAGAAATTCTATGTTAGATGGGTAGATAATAGAAATCAGGCTGGAAAACGTCCTTTCTCAAAAAATGATGATTTCGAAAGCGAAGCAAAAAAGACAGAATTCAAAGGATTAATTAAGCTTTATAGACAAGTGGGAAATGGTTCTATTGAATTAGTTGAAGATGGAAAGAACATGCTACCAGTACCACTTGCAGAGGCGGGACCTATAGTAGGAAGAAAAGCGGGTACGTCTATCAGTGATTGGGAAATTACATATAAAAACCTTCCAACGGCAGAAGGTGGTGAATCAATTAAATATTACATAACAGTAGATGATTCATCTTTTAGTAATAATTATACAGCTGTAATGCCAGAGGGTAATGTTAGTTTTACAGAAGACGGAAAAAGAAAAACCGCATTTTTATCAAATACAACCGCAAAATACATATATTCAAAGGATTTTACGGCAACGGTAAAATGGTATGACAATAATGATGAGCATGGAGCAAGACTTACAGAATCAAAACTTATTACAGAATTTGAAATTACAGATGATACGGGTAAAAAAATATTATTTACTGATACGGACGGCAAGATAAAATTTGATGGTAAAACCATTGAGGAACCAGAAATTTCAAAAATTATTAGAATCACACAAAACCCTCAAGAAGATGGGAAAGTGGTTGAGTGGAAGGTCAATGTCGGTCCTTTAGCTATGTACAATGAGCAGGGTGATGAAAGATCATATAAGCTCGTGCTTAAAGATGGCGTAATTAAAAATGCAGGTTCTGATGGTACATATGAGTATTCTGTTGATTA